>CACWQW010000018.1 GCA_902763085.1 Dongibacter bovis | reverse complement strand
CCATGTGATGCGCGGCCGCCTGGCTTCTCGTGGCGTCGTGAATTACGATATGCCAGCCGATGGCGAGAGCGTTGTATATTGATGGATACCAATCAATCATTATATATGGATTTCATGACGATGCTAAAATTCCGTGACGGAAAGATTTGCGAAAAACGTGCAAAATATAATATGGTAGATGTATTCCAGCAGGCGGGGTGCAAACTATTTGACTGAGATTTGCGTACAAGTTCGACAGATTCGTTTTCCAGTTCTCGAAGCGCTGAGGATTCTTGCTTACACAGCCTGCAGAAGCTCGTCACCGCAGGGTGGCGGGCTTTTTCGTGCAATCGCTCCCTCACATGTAGCAAATGCGTTCGAAGTCCACGAAGGAAGGGGGACTAGAACTGTCGCTCTGATGGCAAGAAAAGGGAGGTTCCCTCCGTGCGTGCTGTGTACGAAGGGAACCTCCCGGATTGATTCTGCCCCGATGGAGATGAGATCAGTTGCTAGCGGAAAGCGCATGCTGGAAGGAGCGCTGACGGCGCTCAGCGACGATCTCCTTCGCCTGCGAGGTGCGGTCCATGTGATTCCGTGTGAAGAGGCCGCGGCGGGCGAGAAGAACGTAGTAGAGGATGATGCCGAGGAGGCTGATGACGCCTGCGGCCATGTAGACGAACGAGAAGCCGAACGTCGGGACGAAACTGCCGAGCGTGTAGGGGCCGACGCCGATGCCGAAGTCGAGGAAGACGAAGTACGTGCTCGTCGCGACGCCGACCTGATGCATGGGGGCGCAGTGGACGGCGAGGGCGTGGCAGGAAGCCGTGATCGTGCCGTAGCCGAGGCCGAGGAAGAGCGCGCCGATGAGCATGGAGATGTCACCGGAGGCCGTGGCGATGATCGCCATCGCGATCGCCATAGAGAGCAGGGCGGGGTAGACGACGATGTTGCCGCCGCGCTTGTCGAGCAGGAAACCCGTGAGAGGACGGCTGATGAAGGACGTCGCAGCGAAGCAGAGGAAGAAGCACGTCGCGCCGATACCCGTGACGCCGATGCTGTTCGTGTAGGCACCGAGGAACGAGAGCACTGTGGAGTAGCAGACGCCACCCATGAGAGCGATGAACGAGATGCCGAGGGCGCGCATGGAGAAGAAACGGTCGAAAGAAATCTTCTTCATATCCTCGCGCTCCTGCGGCAGGATGTTGCGCTCCGGTGCCTTGATCGTGAGCGCGAACGCGAAGATGACAGCGGCGAGCACGCCGACGATCTCAATGCCGAGCGTGAACGCGTGGGCGGCCGTGATGTTCATGGCGAGGAAGGGGCCGATCGCCGAGGCGATGGTGACGCCGAGCGTGAAGTAGCCAATGCCCTGGCCCATCTTCTTAAGCGGGATGAGTGCCGCGACGATCGTGCTCGCGGCCGTCGAGGTCATGCCGAACGAGACGCCATGGATGAAGCGCACGACATCGAAGAGCGCGAGCGTCGGCGCGGCGAGGTAAAAGAGGATCATGAGGAAGAAGAGCGCGGAGCCGGCGAGGAACATGCGGCGGCGTCCGACGAAGTCGATGAAGCGGCCCGAGATGATGCGCGAGAAGAGCGCGCCGACGATGAAGAGGCCGGATGCAAGGCCTGCCATGCCGATGGAAGCACTGAAGTTCTCCATCGCATAGGCGGTGGACCAAAGCATGAGCAGGAAATGGACGGTGTAGACGAGCAGGTTCACGCCAATCGTCAACAGATAATTGCGATTCCAAAGGCTATCGGCCTTGGCGGCCGGAGCAATGGCGGTGGACATGGAATCATTCTCCTTTCTTTCTAGAAGAACATGCGGTTCCGCTGGTTGCGGCAGATGGTGGGGCATCTGGAGGTGCGGGCTGGTTTCGGTCAGGAGATCCGCTGTATCGGCTTCGTCCAAACTGAATTCAAGCTGCAATTCCTCGTTCATTTGAATCACCTGAACTCTCTTATGATGTATGGAATTCATAAATCCTTGTTCAACTGAGAGTATAACCGGAAGTTATGTACGCGTCCAATGTATCTTTTCACTCAATACAATGCATAAAAATCATAGATCAAGCGAATGAGAACCCAAGAAAACGTCTTCTTTACAGAGAACATCAAAGATACATCCTATTCGAGCATGGAATGTGTTATGATTGAGATACATCAAACTGATGAGCAAGAAGTATCAGAGAACAGGAGAATTTCATGGAGATTTCACAACTGCAATATTTCCAGGCTGTGGCGCGCGTCCGTCATTTCACGAAGGCGGCGGAGGCATGTGCCGTATCGCAGTCCGCGCTCTCACGCTCGATCGCGAAGCTCGAGGAGGAGCTCGGCGTCCGTCTCTTCGCGCGGCGGTCGCGCCATGTCGAGCTCACGCAGGCAGGGGAGCATTTCCTCTACCATGTAGACCGCGTGCTGCGCGAGCTCGCGGAGGCGAAGCGGGAGCTCACGCAGCAGGAGACGAAGGGGGGCGGCACGGTGAACGTTTCGTTCTTCCACTCGTTCGGCGGCTACCTGCTGCCCATGCTGCTCGCGGAGTTCCACGCGCAGTATCCTGAGATCCGCATCAAGCTCAACCAGCACAACAGCAAATTTCTCATGCAGCAGGTGGAGAGCGGCAAGACAGACCTCTGCCTCTGCTCGACGATGACGACGGCGGAGAACATCGCCTGGATGTATCTCTGGTCCGAGGAGCTCTTCGTCGCGGTGCCGAAGGATCATCCGCTCGCGCAGCGCGGCAGCGTCACGCTACGCGATGTCGAGGCGGAGCCGCTCATCACGCTCAAGCCGAACTACAGCCTGCGCACGCTCGTCGATCAGTCCTTCGAGCTCGCGCACAGCCACCCGCAGATCATCTTCGAGGGCGATGATGTCAATACGCTCGCAAGCCTCGTCGCGGCAAAGCTCGGCGTGAGCATTATCCCGAACATCCCGGGCGTCGAACATCTCGGCATCGTCTACCTGCCGATCACGTTCCCCGTCTGCAAGCGCGCCGTCGGCATTGCCTGGAACACGACGAAGCAACTCTCGCCGGCGGCGCTCACGTTCCAGCAGTTCGTCATCCGCCATTTTGCGGAGCAGGAGGCGTGAGCCACCAGGGGGACAAAAACGCGCCCGAGCGGAGGAAAGGGTGATTCCGCTCGGACGCGCTATGGGGTTGGCCATCGGGGCAAAAAGCGCAGAGGCTTTTTGATGACCATAGTCATTATATCATAAAATCATATGAGAAAAAGAGCTTTTTTACAAGAACTTACATTTCATATGAATTACCAAAGAAACCTAAACATAATTGAAAGATAGCTAAAACGTCGCAAAAAGAGCGCGTTGGGAAAGCGTAGGAAATCAGATATGCCGTCGGGATCAGAAGAGGCCGAGCATCTTCGTGAGGAAGATCCAGCCGAAGACGGAAACGCAGGAGAGCGCGGAGGTGAAGACGACGGCATTGCCGGCGAGCGCGGCGTCGCTTCCCATCTGCTGTGCCATGGCGTAGGAGGCGACGGCGCAGGGCGTCGCGAAGATGGCGAGCAGCGTGACGAACTCGATGCCGCGGAAGCCTAGGAGTGCGGCGGCGGTGAGCACGAGGGCGGGCGCTCCGACGAGGCGGAGGAAGACGCACGCCCAGAGGTCACGCCGGCTTTCGCTGATGCCGCCAAGCTGGAACGAGGCGCCGAGGATGATGAGCGCGAGCGGCGTCGTCGCGGCGCCGACCTGCATGAGCGGCCGCACGAGCGGGTCGGGCAGCGGGAAGGGCAGCAGCCGGCAGAGGAAGCCGAGGATCATGCCGTCGATCATCGGGTTCTTCAGTACGCCGCGCAGGATCGGCAGCAGGCGGAACGTGCCGCCGCGGAAGATCTCGAGCGCGAGCACGGCGTAGACGTTGTAGAGGGGGATGATGACGGCGATCATCATCGTCGGCACGAGGGCGGCGTCCTCGCCGAAGATGTTGACGATGATCGGGATGCCGAGGATGACGAAATTGCTGCGGAAGATCGCCTGCGTCATGGCGCCGCGCCGCTTGTTCAGCGGCTCGAAGAGGCAGGAAAAGGCGAGCCCGCCGAGGAAGAGCAGCGTGACGGCGATGCCGCCGAAGAGCATGAGCCGCGGGTCGAAGCCGTCGACAAAGTCGGCTTTGTAGATGTTCGAGAAGAGCATGAAGAAAAAGAAGACGCGGAACACGAGGCGGTTCAGATGGACGAGCTCCTCCCGCGTGAGCAGGTGCGCGTGCTTGACGATGAGGCCGATGGTGATAAGCACGAAGATTGGGAAGACGGCACCTACGGCGACGATGAAATTGCTAAGCAAAGAGAAATCCCCCTTTCATGACATCAATTATGACACGAACGGGGGATTTTTGCACGGTGCTCTTTTGGAAGTGCTCTCGGTGGCTCAGCTTTCGAGCAGCAGGCCGACGCGTTTCTTGACCTTCGTGAGCGTCTTACCCGCAATCTTCGCGGCGCGGGCGGCGCCTTTCTTCATTTCTTCGTCGAGCGTGGCGCGGTCGTCCATGAGCTCGGCGAAGTGCTCGCGGATCGGGCGGAGTTCCTCGGCGACGGCCTCGCCGACGGCGGTCTTGAAGTCGCCGTAGCCCTTGCCCGCGAACTCGCTCGTGATCTCATCCATCGTCTTGTGCGTGATGGCGGAGTAGATGGTCATGAGATTGTTGATGCCGTCCTTGCCCTCGCGGTAGCAGACCTCTGCCTCGCTGTCCGTGACGGCGCTCTTGAATTTCTTCAGGATGGTCTTCTCATCGTCGAGGATGGAGATGGTCGCCTTGGGATTCGTGTCGGACTTGCTCATCTTGCTCGTCGGGTCCTGCAGGCTCATGACGCGGGCGCCCGCCTTCGGGAAATAGCCCTCGGGCAGCTTGAAGACCTCACCGTACGTATGGTTGAACCGCGTCGCGACGTCGCGCGTGAACTCGAGGTGCTGCGTCTGATCCGCGCCCACCGGCACGTAGTCCGCCTGGTAGAGCAGGATGTCACCCGCCATGAGTGCCGGGTAGGTGAAGAGACCGGCGTTGATGTTGTCCGGGTGTTTCGCACTCTTGTCCTTGAATTGCGTCATGCGTGAGAGTTCGCCGAACTGAGAGCAGCAGTCCATGATCCAGCCCATCTCCGCGTGGCATTTGTTGTGGCTCTGCACGAAGACGAGGCTCTTCTCCGGGTCGATGCCGCAGGCGAGGAGCAGCGCAAACGCCTCTCGCGTCTGGGCGCGCCGCTTTACCGGATCGATGTGGATCGTCAGGGAATGGAGATCGGCGATGAAATAGTAGCAGAGGTACTCCTCCTGCAGGTCTTTCCAGTTCTTGACGGCGCCGAGGTAGTTGCCGAGCGTGAAAACGCCCGTCGGCTGGATGCCGGAAAGGATGATCTTCTTCGTGTTGACTGCTTCTTCTGCCATGATGGTTCCTCCTCCGGCTGCCATGGGCGGAAAATAAAAACGCCCCTGACAGCAAATACGACTGTCAGGGACGAAAATCTCGCGGTGCCACCCTGTTTCATGGAACATCCATGCGCTCATGGGATGATGTCATCCCCGGCCGCTCACGCGGGCCGGACGTCGCAGCATACTCGGCGGAGCCCGCCTTTCCGTGCGCCCTCAGCGATCCATCCGGACAGCCGCCTCATCTGCTCACAGCAACGCAGACTCTCTTGCGGGGCGGACCTGTCCATCCTTTCGCCTCATCGGTTTTCTGGGGAAATGATGAGGGTTCATCATTCCCTCAATATTATGTAAAGCATAGCACAGGGAAAAATCCCTGTCAAGGCGCGAGCGAGAGCACTTGTGCGAACCGGGGCAGGAGCTCCTGCGCATGCGTGATGACGAGGAGGGTCTTGCCCGTGGCATTGGCATGGGCGAAGAGTGCGTCCATGAGGCGGCGGGCTGTGACGGGGTCGAGGCCGGCCGTCGGCTCGTCGAGCAGGAGGATCGGCTCGTTCCCCGCGAGCGCGAGGGCGGTGAGCAGGCGGTTGCGCTGGCCACCGGAGAGGTGGGAGGCATCGGCACCGAGCGGCGTGTCGATGCCGTCTGGGAGCGCGTGCACGACGTCCCCGAGGCAGGCGGTCTCGAGGGCAGAGAGGAGTTCTTTTTCGCTCGCCTCCGGGCGGTAGCGGTTGAAATTCTCCCGGAGGGAGCGGGAGAAGAGGACGGAGCCCTGCGGCAGGCCGGCGATGGCGCGCGTGAGGGCGCCGGGGGGCAGGTCGCGCACGGAGGTTCCACCGAGGGACAGCGTGCCGCGGTCGGGCGCCCAGACGCCGAGCAGCACGAGGGCAAGCGTCGTCTTGCCCGTGCCGCTCGCACCGATGATTGCCGTGTGCTGCCCGCGGTGCAGCGTCAGGGAGAGGTTTTCCCAGATGGGGACGCCGTCCGTGTAGGAAAAGGAGAGGTGGTCGGCGCGCAGCAGGACGGGCACGGCGCCCGCAGGCTCCTGGGCAGAAGGGAGCGCGTGCGTCTGCGGCGGTGCGGCAGTGCTTGCCGCCGCCATGGCGCCCGCCTCCGGCAGGAGATGCTGCGCGGCCGCAAGGCTCCGGCGCAGTTGTCGCATGGCGTCCGGCAGGGTGCCCCAGGCGCTGAGGAGCGCCTGCAGCACGAGGAGCAGCACGGCGAGCGTGATGCCAGAGAGGCTGCCACCTCGGACGTGCGGGATCAGCAGCGCGAGGAGTGTGAGCAGCAGGGCGGCGTCAGCGATCCCCGTGCGAGCGTCCAGCGCGGCGGCGCGGTCTGCTGCGCGCGTGTCCGCCGCGAGCAGGGCCTGCGCCGAGGCGTCGAGGCGCAGAATGGCGCCTCGGCTGCCTGCGGCGATGAGCTCATCACTGCCGGCCTCTGTGTCGAGGAGCTCAGTGCGATAGGCGGCATCCTGCGCGCGGGATGCTTCCTCGCGCCGCTTTTCTGCAACAAATGGCAGACAGAGATGGAGGACGAGAAGTGCAGGCAAGAGCAGCGCGCCCACTGCGGTGAGCGGCAGGAGCCAGGCGGAGAACGCCCCGGTCACGAGACCGATGGCGACGGGCGGCAGCAGCGCGCGCACGAAGAAGTCGCGCAGGTCGTCTGCGCCCTGGATGAGATCGTAGAGGAGGGCGCCCTGCTGTGCGGGCCCCGAGCGCAGCGGCAGCAGCGCCGCCGCGCGGTCGTAGAGGAAGAGGCGGATGCGCGTGAGCCCCGAGAAGGCGGCGCGGTGGGAGAGGAAGCGCTCGAGGTAGCGGAAGACGGCGCGTCCGATGCCGCAGGCGCGGACGCCTGTGATGCCGAGCGCGAGCGTGTAGAGCGGTAGCTCGAGCGCGGCGCTCGCGATGAGCCAGGCGGAGCAGCCGAGGAGCCCGAGCCCGAGGGAGAGCGCGAGCAGGCTCACGAGCAGCACGGGCGCGAGGGTGCGCGGCGGCACGAGGGCGAGCAGGCGGAAAAAGCCGCTGGTCATGAAGACACCTCCCAATGGATCTCTTGATCGGCGAGCGCACAGAGCGCTTCGTCGTGCGTGGCGATGAGGACGGTCCTGCCCGCTGCAAACGACCGCAGGGCCGAGCGAACGCGCGCGGCCGTCTCTTCGTCGAGGGCTGCTGTCGGCTCGTCGAGCAGAACGAGCGGGCGATTCTGATAAAAGGCGCGTGCGAGGCCGAGGCGCTTGCGCTGTCCCTCGGAGAGCCCGCTGCCGCCGTCGCCGAGGCGTTGGTCTGCCGTCCAGGGGACGTCCCATCCCTCCGCGAGCGCTGCCGCTCGGCGCGCGTCGGTGAGGCGGGCAGCGTCGACGGTGGCGAAGAGCGTGATGTTCTCCGCGAGCGTGCCGCCGAAGATCTGCGGCTCCTGCGGCACGTAGCTGATGAGGCGGGTGCGCTCGCGCGCGGAGAGGGCCGAGAGCTCCCGTCCAGCGAAGCGGACGCTGCCTCCGTAGGGGACGGCGAGTCCCGCGAGGACGCGGAGCAGCGTCGATTTCCCGCAGCCCGACGGCCCCGTGATCACCGTCAGCGTCCCGGGTGCGAGCGAGAGGCTGCGTCCGGCGAGCGCGGGCAGGGGATGCGCTGGATACGTGTAGGAGAGCGCGGCGACCGCGACGGCAGGAGCTGTAGGCGGCGGGCAGGAGGTGGCACCTTTCGTGCTTGCTGCCGCAGGATGATCTGCGGATGGCGCGCGGAAGGGGGCATCTGCGCCGAGCACCCCGCGCAGCAGGTCTTCGGCGGCCGCGGCGGTCATGGCGCTGTGGAACGCCGCACCCGCCTGCCGGAGCGGCTGGAAGAACTCCGGCGTGATGAGCAGGAGGAAAAACGCCGTCTCGAACGCGAGCTGACCGTAGAGCAGGCGCAGGCCGATGCTCACGGCGATGATGGCGATGGAAAGCGTCGTGATGAGCTCGAGGGCGAACGCGGAGACGAACGCGAGCTGTAGCACGTGCAGCGCCGCGCGAGAGAAGGCGTCGCTAACGCGGCGGACGTCTGAGCGCTGAGCAGACGCCTGCCCGAAGAGCTTGAGCGTCGGCAGCGTGCGCAGCAGCTCGCCAAAAGCACGGGAAAGCTCCTCTGCGCGCTGCCACTCCTGCTGGCTTGCCTCCTTTGTCACGCGCCCGATGAGGTAGAGCAGGAACGGCGCGATGGGTACGGTGAGCAGCATGAGCCCTGCCGTGATGGGATCGCGCAGACAGGCGGCGAGGAGGAGCACGGGCAGCACGCTGACGAGGGAGAGCAGGAGGGGCAGCACGCGCGTGCACCAGAGGTCGAGCGCGTCGACTGCCTCGAGTGCGAGCGTCAGCACGGAGGTCTCCCCGCGCTCGTGCGGCGTCAGCAGCCGGGCGTGCAGCGCGCGGCGCACGGAAAGGCGCAGGTCGGCGGAGAACTGGTGGAAGCGGCGCTTTTCCTCCCGCTCCACGAGGACGGAGGCAGTGAGGACGAAAAACAGCACCAGGAGGACTGGTGCTGTATCGCTCAGCTGTGCCGCCCGCAGGAAGACGCCGTCGAGCCAGTGCGTCGTGAGCGCCGCGCCTGCAAGCAGGGCGAGCGCGCGCACGAACGCGAGCGCGAGGAGTGCGCAGGTCTTTTCCCTCGATGCGCGCAGGGCAATGATCAGCCAAGGTGTTTTCTTCATGATATCAGGCTCAATACTCGTCCTCCGCGTCCTTCTGCGTGATGCGGCCGCGGAACAGATGGTACGCCCAGATCTGATAGATGAGGACAATCGGTACGAAGATGCAGGCGACGACCGTCATGATCGAGAGCGTGTACGGCGAGGAGGATGCATTCGTGATCGTCAGGCTGTACGCGGGATCGAGGCTCGAGACCATGAGCCGCGGGAAGAGCCCGGCGAAGAAGGCGGCGGTCGTCAGCGCGATGGCGAGTGCGGAGAGGATGAAGCTCCCGCAGTCTTTCGCCCGCGCGAGCAAGAGGTTCGCGAGGACGAAGGCCACGGCGGCGCCGAGGATCGCTATGACGGCGAGCGGCCGCGTGAAGAGATCCGTCTGCACGTACGTGAGCCAGAGGCAGAGGACAAAGAGCAGGATGGCGATGCCGCCGACCGTCCGCCCGAGCTTGCGCGCCCGCGCGACGAGGCGCGGCTCCGAGAGGCGCAGCGTCAGGAACGCGGCGCCGTGGAACAGGAAGACGAAGAGGAACGTGAGCCCACCGAGCACGGAGTAGAGGCTCAAGAGGTCGAAGAACCCGCCCGTGTAGACCATCGACGCGTCGATGGGGAGGCCGCGCAGGAGATCGGTGACGGCAACGCCCCAGAGGATTGCCGGCACGACACTGCCGAACACGATGCAGCTCTCCCAGAACCGGCGCCAGGAGCGGCCCTCCCGCCGCCCGCGGAACTCGAAGGCGACACCGCGCAGGATGAGCGCGAGCAGCATGAGGAAGAGTGCGAGGTAGAACGTCGAGAACATCGTCGCGTAGACGTGCGGGAACGACGCGAAGAGGGCGCCGCCCGCCGTGATCATCCATACCTCGTTGCCGTCCCAGACCGGCGTGATCGTGCGCAGGATCTGGGAACGGTCACGATCCTCCTGCGAGAGGAACGGCAGCAGTCCCCCGACGCCGTAATCGAAGCCCTCGAGGAAGAAGAAACCGATAAACAGCACGACGATGAGCACGAACCAAATGACATGAAGATCCATCGTCAAGCCCTCCCTTCAAACGGAATCGCAGTATGCTTGATGTAGCGGAACGCGAGGCCGAGCGCCACGATCGCGAGCGCAAGGTAGACTACGGTGAAGACGATCATTGTAAGAGAGACATCGGCGCCCGTGAGATTGGGTGAGACGGCGTCTGCGGTCTTCTGCAGGCCGACGACGATCCACGGTTGACGGCCTGCCTCCGCGATGTACCAGCCGCAGGAATTGACGACGTAGACGAGCGGGAGCAGCCAGGGGATCGCGCGGAGCAGCAGCGGGAAGCGCAGCGGATCGCCCTTCCATGTGAGCAGGAATACCGCGAGCGCAAGCAAGATCATGACGCCGCCGATGCCGACCATGAAGCGGAAGCTCCAGAAGAGTCCCGTGACGTCCGGGCGATAGTCGCCGGGACCGTACTGTGACTCCTGCGCTGCCTGCAGGTCATTGATGCCCTGCACGGCGCCGCTCGGCTGGTTGTAGAGCATGAAGGAGAAGAGCGCGGGCACCTTGAGTTCCGACGTATTCTTGTGCGCCTGTTCGTCGATGCTCGCGACGATGGCGAACGGCGCGGGATCCTCCGTCTCCCAGAGCGCCTCCATCGAGGCGAGCTTCATGGGGTTGGAGGCGGCGAGGTATTGCGTGTGCAGATGGCCGCTGCCCGCTGCGCCGAGGAAGCCGACGAACATGAAGAGCGCGCCCGCCATGAGGCTCTGCCGGAACGCAGCGCGCGACGCCGCGTCGTGGAGCACTTTCCACGCGGAGACGGCGAGTACGACGAAGCCCGCCGTCGCCATGCCGGAGAAGAAGGTATGCGAATACTCACCGACGACGTAGGGATTCGTGACGAGCGCGAGGAAGTCCGACATCTCGGCGCGGCCGTTCCGAAGCACGTAGCCGACGGGGTGTTGCATGAACGAGTTCGCGACGAGGATCCAGAACGCGGAGAGGTTGCTCGCGAACGCGACGAGCCAGATCGCAAGGCAATGCGCCTTTTCCGAGAGGCGGTTCCAGCCGAACAGCCAGACGCCGAGCATCGTCGACTCGAGGAAGAACGCCGTGAGTGCCTCGAGCGCGAGCGGCGCGCCGAAGATGTCGCCCATGAAGCGGGAGTACTCCGACCAGTTCATGCCGAAGTGGAATTCCTGCACGATACCGGTGACGACGCCCATGGAAAAATTGATGACGAACAGCGTGCCGAAGAACTTCACGAGCTTTTGGCACGCCGCCTTCCAGGCGGGGCGCTTCGTCCGCACGTAGCACGTCTCGAGCAAGGCGACGAAGATCGAGAGCCCGAGCGTCACGGGGACGAAGAGGAAATGATAGACGGTGGTGATGGCGAATTGCCATCTGGATAAGAGCAATGCATCCATTCAGAATCCTCCTTTGAAATAGTGAATCTCATCGTCTGATGGAATTTTCTTTTATTATATCCCAATTCCAAGCGGAAAACAATGATATGTAAAAAATAATTATTATTCTATAAGGGAAATATGTCGTTCGTAGGAGATTTGGGAAAATTTATGCATGTTACACCTTGACAATTCCATTGGCGGAGATTACACTAAGCATATCAAGTACAATATAATAAACATGCACACAAGGCATAAAAGCGCAATGAAGCGCCAGCCATCGATAACGGGTGCCTCTTCGGCAGTCTTCTTTCGTGAAGGCTGCCTTTTTCATAAGATTGATTCATATTCCAGTTTCCTTGTCTCATATGTTGTACACGATCATTCGCTCTAGGAGGGATTCATCATGAAAAAGAAACTCGGCCTCATGGGGCTGCCGCTCGGCATCCTCGTCCTCATCGCCATCCTGGCGCTGCCGACGCCGCCGGAACTCTCGACGGCGGGGCATCGCATGCTCGCAATCCTCGTTTTTTCCGTCGTCATCTGGATGACGGAGGCGGTCTCCTATCCGGTCTCATCCGGCATCATCATGTCGCTCATGGCGTTCCTGCTCGGCACGGCGCCCAACATGAGCAATCCGTCGAAGATGCTCGGCACATCAGGTGCGCTCAAGATGGCGCTCGCCGGCTTTTCGAGCACGGCGCTCGCGCTCGTCGGTGCGGCGCTCTTCATCGCGGCGGCCATGATGAAGACGGGGCTTGACAAGCGCATCGCTCTCTTCATCCTCTCGAAGATCGGCGCGAAGACGAACCATGTGCTCGCGGGCGTCATCTTCACGGGCTTCGTGCTGAGTTTCTTCGTGCCGAGCACGACGGCACGCGTCTCGTGCATGGTGCCGATCGTCATGGGCATCATCGCCGTGTTCGGAGTGCCGCGGAAGAGTAAGTTCGCCGCCATCATGCTCATCGCCGTTGCACAGGCGGACAGCATCTGGAACGTCGGCATCAAGACGGCGGCCGCGCAGAACATGGTTGCGCTCGGCTTCATCGAGAAGCAGCTCGGCACGACGATCAGCTGGCTCGACTGGTTCATCGCCGCGGCGCCGTTCGCGGTCATTATGAGCGCGCTCCTCTATTTCGTCCTCTTGAAGCTCATGCCGCCGGAGATGAAGGAGATTGAGGGCGGGCGCGAGAAGATTGCGCAGGAGCTCGCGGCGCTCGGCCCCATGAAGTCCGATGAGAAGAAGCTGCTCATCCTCTCGGTCGTGCTGCTCTTCTTCTGGGCGACGGAGAAGATCGTCCATCCGTTCGATACGTCCTCGACGACCATCGTCGCAGTCACGCTCATGATGATGCCGGGCATCGGCATCATGACGTGGAAGGAAGTGCAGTCGCGCATCAGCTGGGGCACGCTCATGCTCTTTGGCGTCGGCATCAGCCTCGGCTCCGCCATCCTCTCGACGAAGGCGGGCGCCTGGATCGCGCAGGAGATCGTACAGCATTTCCGCCTCTACGACGCGACGGCCGTCACGATCATCGCCGTGCTCGCGCTCTTCCTCATCCTCATCCACCTCGGGTTTGCGAGCGCGACGGCGCTCTCGTCTGCGATGATCCCCATCTGCATCTCCGTCCTGCAGGGCGCGGCGGAGCACACGTCGCTCAACGTCGTCGGCATGGTCATGATCCTGCAGTACACGATCTGCTTCGGCTTCATCCTGCCGGTCAACGCGCCGCAGAATATGATCGCCTACAGTACGGAGACATTTGAGGTCAAGGACTTCATCAAGACGGGCATCCCCCTGACGGTCCTCGCCTATCTCGTGATCCTCCTCCTCACGAATACGTACTGGGAATGGCTCGGCCTCGTCATGTAGGCGGCGCAGGGAGGAGTAGGGATGACACTTCAGCAGCTTCGATATTTCATCGCCATCGTGGAGAGCGGCTCCGTCCATCTCGCGGCACAGCGTCTCTTCCTCGCGCAGCCGAGTCTCTCGCGCTCCGTCTCTGAGCTCGAGCAGGAGATGGGCGTCACGATGTTCACGCGGACGAACCGCGGTATGAAACTGACGGAGGACGGCACGCGGTTCCTCTCCTATGCGCGGCAGGTCGTCGAGCAGGCGGACCTTCTCGAGCACGCGTACAAGGGCGGCGCGCCCGTGCGCCACGTCTTCGCCGTCTCGGCGCAGCACTACGCGTTTGTCGTGAACGCGTTTGTCTCGCTCGTGCGCGAGTACGAGGAGGACGCGTACGAGTTCTCCCTGCGCGAGTCGCGCACGGGTGAGATCATCGAGGACGTGCGCACGCGGCGCAGCGAGCTCGGCGTGCTCTATCTGAGCCGGTTTAACCGCGAGGTGATGCGGCACATGTTCGCGCGGGCAGAGCTCTCCTTCGTGCCGCTCTTCCGCGCGGCGCCGCATGTCTTCGTGCGGCGCGACAGCCCGCTCGCGCACAAGGAGCGCGTCCGCCTGCAGGACCTCTTGCCGTACCCGCGCCTCACGTATGAGCAGGGGACGGACAATTCTCTGTATTACGCCGAGGAACTGCACCGCACGGAGAACGTGCCGAAGAGCATCATCGTCTCCGACCGCGCGACGCTCTTCAACCTCATCATCGGGCTCAACGGCTATACGATCTCCTCGGGCATCCTCTCGAGCGACCTCAACGGCACGGAGATCGTCTCCGTGCCGCTTGAGAGCGAGGAATACATGGAGATCGGCTATCTCTACCCGCAGGGAACGGCGCTCTCCGCCATGAGCCGCCGCTACCTCGACCTCCTCGGCGCATACGTCGCGGACTATCGGCAGGCAGATGCGGCGGCACACACCTAGAGGGGGAACGGGAGATGGATCCCGCTTTCTCACGCCCCTTGGTGATAGCAAGAAGCTATCGCCAAGGGGCGCTTTTTCATATTAACGATTGCAGCCGGTCCTCTGTTATACTTTCTCCCAGGAAATATGTCAGGAGGCATGGATATGAAAGAAGCAGAGAAGCGTGCAGGCGTGGAGACGACGATCATCGGGTTCCCGCGCCTCGGAGCGAAGCGGGAGCTGAAGTTCGCACTGGAGGGATTCTTCCGCGGGGAGGTGACGGAGGAGGCAGTGCGTGAGACGGCAGCCGGCCTGCGTCGCCGCCACTGGCGCCTCCAGAAGGAGCAGGGCATCGGGCTCGTGCCCGTGGGAGATTTCTCCCTCTACGACGGCGTGCTCGATACCGCCGTGCGGATCGGCGCGGTGCCGGAACGTTACCGCGCGCTGGGACTCGACCCGCTGCGGACGTACTTTGCGATGGCGCGTGGCTACCAGGGAGCGGCGGGCGATGTGAAGGCACTGCCGATGAAGAAATGGTACGACACGAACTACCATTATCTCGTTCCCGAGATCGAGGACGACATGACGTTCTCCCTCGCGGCAGAGGACTTCATTGGCGAGCTCGTCGAGGCGGAGGCACTCGGAGGCCCCGTGCGCGTCGAGCTCGTGGGCCCATACACGTTCCTGCAGATCGCGCACTTCTCCGGGACGCGCACGCGGGAGGAGACGGCGGCGGAACTCGTGCGCGTCTACGGCGCGCTCATCGGAGCGCTTGCGGCGCGGGCGAAGCAGCCCGTCTGGATCTCGCTCGAGGAGCCGGAGCTCGTGCGCGGCCTTTCCGCTGAGGGGCGGGCGCTCTTCACGTCGCTCTACCAGCCGCTGCTCGCGCAGAAGGGAAGCGCGAAGGTGCTCTGCCAGACGTACTTCGGCGACGTGCGCGACAGCCTCTCCCTGCTGCTCTCGCTGCCGTTCGACGGCGTGGGGCTCGACTTCCTCGCGGGGCGCGAGACGCTCTCTTCGCTGCAGCAGGTCGCATGGCCGGAGGGGAAGGCGCTCTTCGCCGGCATCGTAAACGGCAGGAACATCTGGCGCACGGAGTACCGCCGCGCGCTCGCGCTGCTCGCTGAGATTCGGGCGGCGGCACCGGCGGCGGAGCTTGTGCTCTCGAGCTCCTGCTCGCTCTTGCACGTGCCCGTGACGACGCAGCTCGAGACGAAGCTGCCCGCGGCGGTGCGCGCGCACTTCGCGTTCGCGGAGGAGAAGCTCGAGGAGCTTTCGGCGCTCGCCCGCCTTTTTGTGGCACCCGCGACGGAGCAGGAGGCGCTTGCGGCGAACAACGCGCTCTTCCGCCAGGCGCACGCCGCGCCGATTCCCGCCGTGCGGCAGCGCGTGGAGGCGCTCACGGACGGGGATTTTGAGAGGGCACTGCCGCGCCGGGAGCGGGCGGCAATCCAGCGGGAGGCGCTTTCCCTGCCGTTGCTGCCGACGACGACGATTGGCTCGTTCCCACAGACGAAGGCGGTGCGCGACAACCGCCGCGCGCTGCGTACGGGCGAGATCACCGAGGCGACGTACGTCGAGCGGACGAAGGAGCTCATCGCGGCGTGCGTCCGCCACCAGGAGGAGATTGGCCTCGACGTGCTCGTCCACGGCGAGTTCGAGCGCAACGACATGGTGGAGTATTTCGGCGATCATCTCGAGGGGTTCCTCTTCACGGAGAACGGCTGGGTACAGTCCTACGGGACGCGAGCGGTCAAACCGCCGATCATCTGGGGCGACGTCTATCGGAGGGAGCCGATCACGGTGCCGTGGCTCTGCTACGCGCAGAGCCTCACGCAGAAGCCGATGAAGGGGATGCTCACGGGGCCCGTCACGATCCTCAACTGGTCGTTCCCGCGCGAGGATATCTCGCGCCGCACCTGCGCGCTGCAGATCGCGCTCGCCATCCGCGATGAGGTCGCGGACCTCGAGCGCGCCGGCATCCGCATCATCCAGATCGACGAGGCGGCGCTGCGCGAGAAGCTGCCGCTGCGCCGCGAGGACTGGCATACGGACTACCTCGACTGGGCGATTCCTGCGTTCCGCCTCACGGCGAGCGGCGCGGCGCCTGCGACGCAGATCCACACGCACATGTGCTACAGCGAGTTCGAGGATATCCTGCCGGAGATCGATGCGATGGACGCGGATGTCATCACGTTCGAGGCAGCGCGCTCCGATTTCACGCTGCTCGATGCCCTGCGCGAGGTGCACTTCGAGACGGCGGTCGGCCCGGGGGTTTACGACATCCATTCGCCGCGCGTGCCGACGGAGGAGGAGCTGCTCAGGACGCTCAAAGAGTTCCAGCGCCGCCTCCGCCATACGGACTTCTGGGTGAATCCGGACTGCGGCCTCAAGACGCGCGTGGACGCGGAGGTCTGGCCGAGCCTCGCGCACATGGTGGCGGCGGCGAAGCGCCTGCGCGCGAAGATCGCGCTCGATACGACGTATGCCGCGCCTGCCGCCGCGCAGGCGTGAGCGGTGCAGCGCGGCGCATAGCGGCAGCGCACGGGACTTTCCGCAGAGGGGCGGGACGCCGATCGACGTCCCGCCCTTGCTGTCCGTCACGGGATGCCGCCTGTTGCCAATTCGGTGGCTGGGCGGCTTGCAAAATCGGCCAAAACAAATTAGAATGAAAGATAGTATCCTGGGGTGACCAGAGATTTCGGAGGTGTCTATATGAAGCGGATTTCCATCGAGCTGGTGCCGCGCGACGAAGCGGCGCTGCGCGAGTCCTTGTCCGTCGTGCAGAAGGAGGCGACAGGCGCGGATGTCATCAATATCCCCGACCTCCTGCGCCTGCCGATGCGGAGCTATGAGGGGGCGGTGATCGCGAAGGAGTATTTCCCCGCGTCGATGCCGCACATCCGGGCCATGGATATCGACCTGGCGGCGGAGCTGCCGATGAAGGACTTCCTGCGTGCGCATGCGATCGACGAGGTGCTCGTCATTCAGGGAGATCCGCCGCAGGACATGACGAAGAAAGTTTATCCGACGACGACGACCGACGTGATTCGCAAGTTCCACGCGGAGATGCCGGAGGTCAAGGTCTATGCGGGCATCGACCAGTATCGCGGCTCGATGTGCGATGAGCTCTACCGCGTGAAGCGCAAGCTGCAGGCGGGCGCCGCGGGCTTCTTCACGCAGCCGTTCTTTGACCTGCGGTACCTCGCGCTCTACGAGGACATGCTCTCGGGGCTCGATGTCTACTGGGGCGTCGCCCCCGTGATGTCAGAGCGGTCTCAGAGCTATTGGGAGCGGAAGAACAAGGTCGTTTTTCCGCGCGATTTCGCGCCGACGCTCGATTGGAGCATCGCGTTCACACGGCGCGTCATGTCGTTCGTCGAGGAGC
The DNA here is from genome assembly GCA_902763085.1 of Dongibacter bovis. Classification (GTDB taxonomy): domain Bacteria; phylum Bacillota; class Negativicutes; order Selenomonadales; family Selenomonadaceae; genus Selenomonas_C. The sequence continues at coordinate 8,662 of CACWQW010000018.1, read as the reverse complement.
GTGGGGAGAGCCTCTACGTCATGCCGATCAAGGCGAATCTCGAAGCATATCTGCAGGGGATTTTCGCGAGACCGTAAGGTACATCCCATACAATAATAGAGAATAAAGTAGGAGCAGCAAGGGACGCCGGAACAGTTGTTCCGGCAGGAGGAGGAGCCATGTACGAGATTTTGAAGAAGGAAGAGCTTTCCCCGAATGTCTACGCCATGGAGATCGATGCGCCGCGCGTCGCGAAGAAGGCGGAGCCGGGGCAGTTCATCATCCTGCGCGTCGATGAGGAGGGGGAGCGCATCCCGCTGACGATCGCGGATTTCAACCGCGAGACGGGGCGCATCCTCATCGTGTTCCAGGTCATTGGCGCTTCGACGATGAAGCTCGCGGCCATGGAGGTGGGGGACAGCCTGCGCGACTTCGTCGGGCCGCTTGGCCATCCGTCGGAGATCCGGAAGCTCGACGGCACGATGGTCGTCGTGGGCGGCGGAATTGGCGTTGCGCCGACGTATCCGATTGCGCGCGCGATGCATGAGGCGGGCAACAAGGTCATTGCCATCATGGGCGCGAAGACGAAGGACATCCTCATCATGGAGGAAGAGATGCGTCAGGTGACGGATGAGGTCCTCGTGACGACGGACGACGGCTCGTACGGCATCAAGGGCTTCGTGACGAACGCCGTCGAGGAGCTCGTGCGGCGCGGGGAGAAAATCGCCCAGGTGACGGCCATCGGTCCTGTCATCATGATGAAGAGCGTCGCAGACGCCACGCGCCCGCATGCCATCCCGACGGTCGTCTCGCTCAATCCCATCATGGTGGACGGCACGGGCATGTGCGGCGGCTGCCGTGTGACGGTCGGCGGCGAGACGAAGTTCGCCTGCGTCGATGGGCCGGAGTTCGACGGGCACGCCGTCGATTTCAAGGGACTCATGAGCCGCCAGCGCATGTACCGTGACTTGGAGGCGGAGGAAAAAGAACACGTTTGCCGTATTGGCCTGGGGAGGAAATGATCATGGCTCTGTCACTCAAGAAACATCCGATGCCCGTACAGGCACCCGAGGTCCGTGCGCATAATTTCGAGGAAGTCGCGCTCGGCTACGATGAGGAAACGGCGGTCGCGGAGGCGGAACGCTGCCTCCACTGCAAGGTACCGCAGTGCCGCAAGGGCTGCCCGGTCTCCGTCGACATCCCCGCGTTCATCGCGAAGATCAAGGAGCGCGACTACGACGGCGCCATCGCGAAGATCAAAGAGACGAACTCTCTTCCTGCCGTCTGCGGCCGCGTCTGCCCGCAGGAGAACCAGTGCGAGAAGTACTGCATCCTCGCCAAGAAGGGCGAGGCCGTCGGTATCGGCCGCCTCGAGCGCTTCGCGGCGGACCGGGCGATGGCGGAGGAGACGGAGGCCGCTCCGGTGCAGGCAGCGCCGAACGCGCAGCGCGTCGCCGTCATCGGTTCGGGCCCGTCCGGGCTCTCCTGCGCGGGGGACCTTGCAAAGCGCGGCTACAAGGTCACGATCTTCGAGGCGCTGCATAAGGCAGGCGGCGTGCTCTCCTATGGCATCCCGGAATTCCGCCTGCCGAAGGACCAGGTCGTGCAGAAGGAGATCGAGAATATCGAGCGCCTCGGCGTGACGATCGAGACGGATGCCGTGGCGGGGCGCCTCTACACCGTCGACGAACTCCTCGGCGAGGAGGGATTCGACGCGGTCTTCATCGGCACGGGCGCAGGGCTGCCGCGGTTCCAGGGGATTCCTGGCGAGGATCTCTCCGGCGTGTATTCCGCGAATGAGTTCCTCACGCGTTGCAACCTCATGAAGGCGTATCGCTTCCCGGAGTACGCGACGCCCATCAAGGTCGGGGAGACGGCCGCCATCGTCGGCGGCGGCAACGTCGCGATGGATGCGGCGCGCACGGCGCTGCGCCTCGGTGCGAAAAAAGTCTACATCGTCTATCGCCGCAGTGAGGCGGAGCTCCCCGCGCGCGCGGAGGAAGTCGCGCACGCGAAAGAGGAGGGCATCGATTTCCGCCTGCTCACGAATCCCGTCGCCATCGAGGGCGATGAAAACGGCTGGGTGACGTCGCTGCGCTGCATCTGCATGGAGCTCGGGGAGCCGGATGCCTCCGGGCGCCGACGCCCGATCCCCATCGAGGGGTCGGAGTTCACGCTCCCCGTCGACACGGTCATCGTCGCCATCGGCACGGGGCCGAATCCCATCATCGCGCAGACGACGCCGGGACTCGAGACGACGAAGCGCGGCAACATCGCGGCGGACGAGGAGACGGGGAAGACCTCGAAGGAGGGCGTCTTCGCGGGCGGCGACATCGTGACGGGCGCTGCGACCGTCATCCTCGCCATGGGAGCGGGGCGCAAGGCTGCCGCCGCCATTGACGCCTACCTGACGGAGAAGAGAGCAAAGAAGGGCTGAGCGCGTATGGATTTCGTGGCGATTGACTTCGAGACGGCGACGGCGCGGCGGGACTCCGCCTGCAGCGTCGCCGTCGTGGAAATCAAGGACGGCAGCCTCCAAGGGAGCTTCTCCTCGCTCATCCGTCCGCCGGAGAACCGCTATGCCGCGTTCAACATCGGCATCCACGGCATCACGCCTGAAGACACGGCGGAGGCGCCGGACTTTGCGGCGGTCTGGCCGGAGCTGGCCGCGTATCTCGCGGGCCGCGTCGTCGTGGCGCACAACGCGCGCTTCGACATGGGTGTTCTCGCATCCTGCCTCGCAGAGGCGGGGCTGCGCGCGCCGACCTTTTCCTATGCTGACACCGTCGCCATTGCGCGCAAGGCGTGGCCGGACCTTGAGAATCACAAGCTCGGCACGGTCGGCGACTTTCTCGGCATCGACTTCCATCATCACGATGCGCTCGAGGACGCGCGTGCTTGTGCTGCCATCCCCCTGCGGGCGGGAGAGCGCCTGGGTGAGACGGGGGACCTTTGCGCGCTCGCACAGAAGCTCGGCGTGCGCGTGCAGCCGTTCGGCGGACTGCGGAGGGGGTGGCGGCGTTGATCCTCATCAGCGCGTGCCTGCTCGGCCACCGTGTCCGCTATGACGGCGGCACGAATGCGCATGCCCTGCTCATGAAGTACCATGAACGCGGGCAATTCCTCGCCGTCTGCCCGGAGTGCTTCGCACTGCTGCCCGTGCCGCGGCCGCCGATGGAGCTTGCCCATACGACGGGCGATGCCCTGCTCGCGGGTCGGGGGAGAGCGTTCGACAGGAACGGCCTCGAGATGACGGGGTATCTCTGCACGGGCGCGCAGAAAGTCTTGAAGATCGCGGAGGCGTACGAGGTAAAAACCGCCATTCTCAAGGAGGGAAGCCCCTCCTGCGGCGTCCATCGCGTCCACACAGGCGATTTTGACGGCAGGAAGCAGCAGGGCATGGGCGTGACGGCGGCGCTGCTCTCGTCGCATGGCATCCGCGTCTACTCCGAGAAGGATATGACGCAGGAACTGCTCGAGGAGCTGCTCGAACGCGATGCCGAGTCAGACCGTCCGTTTTGAGACAGATCATTTCCTTTGAGATCGCGCGGAGGCAGCACGGCGCTGTCTTCGCCTTTCTATACGAGCGCCCCGCGATACAGCCGAGAGGCGGGCGAGGGACGCCAGCCGTGTGCTTTTGAGAATTTGGGAGGTAGGGAATCATGAAACACAAGAAACGCATCGCCGCTATGACGGCGGCAGCGCTGACGCTCGCGGCAGCGCAGGCCTTTGCGGCGCCTGTCAACCAGATGGCGAACCACGAGACCGCTGTCGGCGCGAACACGAAAGGCGCCTATGTCGAACACAAAGTGACGGGCAAGGCGACCGTCGGCTACGAGTACATGGACCGCGACGAGTACCAGAACCAGGATGCCGTCTATCTGCAATACGACCTCATCGGCTCCGAGGTCAAGGGCATCGGCGGCTATCGCTGGAACCTGCCGGGCGACAAGCACAACGCTTACATCGGCGCTGCGGTGAGCACGCCGAAGGTCTTCGGCTTCGAGGCGTATGCCTCCTACATCGCCGGCAAGGACTTCAATGAGACGCAGGTCGGCCTCAATAAGAACATCATCGCGAACATCGATGCGAACATCAACTATCACAATTTCAAGCCGGATGAGGGACATCATGAAGATGGCATCGGCGTCGGGCTTTCTGTGAAGTTCTGAGCAAGTAATTCTCGGTTCGAGGATCCCTTCGGATCGTCTTTCCTACAGGCAGTTCAGCGGCTGCCTGTTTTTTTTATGCTCTCAGAGCACACCTATTGTTAACTATTCAAATATAAAAGTTGACAATAGGCATTTCTCAGCGTATCATAAGACGAGTGAGATGAAAGGAGAGATTCTCAGATGAAAAACATGAAAACGCGCGAGCTCGTGCTCTGTGCCCTGTTCGTCGCGCTCATCACCGTTGGCACGTTCGTGCGGATCCCTGTGGGCACGGATGTCTATACGCTGCAGTTCCTGTTCACGCTGCTCGCGGGGCTCCTGCTCGGCGCACGTCTCGGCGCGCTCGCTGTCATCGCCTATATCGCGCTCGGGCTCATCGGCGTGCCGGTCTTCGCGTCGGGCGGCGGGCCGTCGTATGTGCTGCAGCCGACGTTCGGCTATCTCCTCGGCTTCGTGCTGCAGGCGTGGGTCTGCGGCAGGCAGTCGCGGCGCGTGACGCATGTGACGTTCGGCAGGCTGCTCGGCGTGAACGCCATCGGCATGGCAATCGTCTATCTCATCGGCATCAGCTGGTTCTACATCTTTTCCAATTTCGTCATCGATGCGCCGATCGCGCTCTGGGCGGCGATCTTCTACTGTGGTATCCTGCAGGCGCCGCCGGATTTCCTGCTCTGCGTGGCGGCGGCCTTCCTCGCGGTACGCTGCCGCGCGGCAGGGCTCTGGCTCGTGCCGCGACAGGAACACACGGTGGCAGCAGCAAGGGAGGCGTGAGCGATGGGGAAATGCCTTTTCATCACCGGTACGGGAACGGATATCGGCAAGACGTATGTCACGGGGCTCCTCGTGAAGTGCCTGCACGACGCCGGGTACAAGGCGGGATACTATAAGGCGGCGCTCTCGGGCGCGGAGCGGGGCGCCAAGGGCGAGCTCCTGCCGGGGGATGCGCTGCACGTCAACGAGACGGCGCAGCTCGGCGAGACGATCCCGCATCTCGTCTCCTACATCTATGAGGAAGCCGTCTCGCCGCATCTCGCGGCATTGCGGAGTCATCAGCCCATCGATTTTCAGAAGGTGCGTCGCGATTTCGAGGCGGCGCGCGGGCGCTATGACTATCTCACGATGGAGGGCAGCGGCGGCATCATCTGCCCGCTGCGCTGGGATGCAGAGCAGCATGTCGTGCTCGACGACCTCGTGAAGGCCCTCGGACTCGGCACGCTCGTCGTCGCGGATGCGGGACTTGGTACGATCAACGCCGTCGTGCTCACCGTCGAGCATCTGCGCGCGCGGGAAATCCCTGTGCGCGGCATCGTGTTCAACCACAGCCATCCGGGAGATTTCATGGAGGAGGATAACGCGAAGATGGTCGAGGAGATGTCGGGCGTGCCCGTCGTCGCCTATGTGCGTGATGGCGATCGGTCGCTGCGCCTGGATGCGGCGAAGCTTGCGGCGCTCTATGACTGAGCGGCGCCTGGCGCAATGAGATGAGGAAAGAGGAGAGAAGATGACGAAGACCTGGGAGGAGCGGGATTTAGCCCATATCTGGCATCCCTGCTCACAGATGAAGGATTACGAGACGCTGCCGCCGATGGTCATCGACCATGGCGAGGGCGTCTGGCTCTACGATATTCACGGCAAGAGGTACCTCGACATCGTGAGCTCGTGGTGGGCGAACCTGCTCGGCCATTGCAACAAGGACATCAATGATGCCATCAAGGCGCAGCTCGACCGGCTCGAGCATGTGATTTTTGCGAATTTTTCCCACCGCCCGGCCATCGAGCTTGCGGAAAAGCTATCGGAGATCACGCCGCCGAAGCTCACGAAATTCCATTTCAACGACAACGGTTCCTCCGCTGTTGAAGCGGCGCTCAAGATGTGCTTCCAGTTCTACCATCAGACGGGCAAGCCGGAGAAGCAGCGCTTCTTCTGCCTGACGGAGGGGTATCACGGTGAGACGATCGGGGCGCTCTCCGTCGGCAGTATGGACCTTTTCGCCAAGCTCTACCAGCCGATGATGATGGACAATATCCACGTCGAGGCACCGGACTGCTATCGCTGCCCCTATGGCAAGCGGCGCGACGCCTGCGCGTGCGAGTGCTTCGAGAAGGCGGAGCAGGCGTTCGCCGCGCACGCGCACGAAGTGGCGGCGATGATCGTCGAGCCGCTCCTGCAGGGCAGTGCGGGCATGCGGATCTATCCGCCGCTCTATCTGAAGAAATTGCGTGCGCTCTGTGACCGCTACGATGTGAAGCTCATCGCCGATGAGATCGCGACGGGGTTCGGCCGCACGGGCACGATGTTCGCCTGCGCGCAGGCGGGGATCAGCCCCGATGTCATGTGCCTTTCCAAGGGGCTCACGGGCGGCTATCTGCCGATGTCGGTGACATGCGTGACCGATGAGATCTACGACGCTTTTTACGATGACTACGGCACGGGACATGCCTTCGTCCACAGCCACACGTATGCGGGCAATCCGCTCGGCTGTGCGGCGGCGCTCGCCGTGCAGCGGGTCATGGAGGAGCAGGGCATCCTCGAGACAGCGGCGAAGAACGCTGTCTGGCTCACGCGAGAACTCGGTGAGGCGCTCGGCGCGCATCCGCAGGTCGGTGAGATCCGCCACATCGGCCTCATTCACGCCATCGAGCTCGTGCGGGACCCGCAGACGAAGGCGCCGCTCGACGCGCGCCGCCGCACGGGCTACGCGATCTATCAGAAGGCGCTTTCGCTCGGGCTCGTGCTGCGGCCGCTCGGTGACGTCCTCTATTTCAATCCGCCGCTCAATATCACGCGCGAGGAACTCAGCCTCGCCATCGAGATGACGGTGGAGGCGGTGCACGCCGTCCTGCCGGAGCGCTGAGGAAATAGCGCGAAGAGGTGCAAGTGCGTGCTGGAGCCTTCCCTGAGGGCGCGACCTTCGTGACAAACCGCAGACCGTATGGTATCCTATCGGAGAGGGACCATGCGGTCTGTTTTCTTTCGGGAGGGATACGATGATAGGACAGGAGCTTTTGGCAGGACTATTGATCCCGTTCCTTGGCACGAGCCTGGGGGCGGCATGTGTGTTCGTGATGAAGAAGGAGCTTTCGCCGCACGTGCAGAAGGCGCTCCTCGGATTCGCCTCCGGCGTGATGGTCGCGGCCTCCGTCTGGAGCCTGCTGATCCCCGCGATGGAGGAGAGTGCGTCCTTGGGCAGCTGGTCGTTCCTGCCCGCGGTGGTCGGTTTCTGGGCGGGCACGCTCTTCCTGCTCGGGCTCGACCACGCGATCCCGCATCTGCACCTCCATGCGCAGCAGCCAGAGGGGCCGCACAGCCATTTCTCGAAGACCATCATGATGGCGCTCGCGGTCACGCTGCACAATATCCCCGAGGGCATGGCGGTCGGCGTCGTGCTCGCTGGCTGGCTCGCAGGAGGTGGCGACATCTCCTTCAGCGCGGCGCTCGCGCTCTCCATCGGCATCGCGATCCAGAATTTCCCCGAGGGTGCCATCGTCTCCATGCCGCTCAAGGCGGCGGGTGCCGGGCGCACCAAGGCGTTCGGGCTCGGCGTGCTCTCGGGGGCGGTGGAGCCCGTGGGCGGCGCGTTGACCATCGTCTTTGCCGGGCTTGTCTTGCCCGTGCTTCCCTACCTGCTCGCATTTGCGGCGGGCGCCATGCTCTACGTCGTCGTCGAGGAGCTCATCCCCGAGATGAGCGAGGGCACGCATACGGACATCGGTGTCGTCTGTTTCGCCGTCGGCTTCACGCTCATGATGGCGCTCGACGTCGCGCTCGGCTGAGCGGCGGAGAGAGGCCGCTCTCGCATCCCTGCGGCGTGCGTGATGGAGTTACGGAAGCGGCACAGCGTGGATGATATGATGAGACTCGAAAATGTTGATTGCGGCAGAGGCCGCAGGAAGGGAGTTTTCACCATGGCAATCGTTGAGATCACGCAGCAGAATTTCGAGAAGGAAGTCCTCCAGGCGCAGGGCAAGGTCCTCGTCGACTTTTGGGCGCCCTGGTGCGGCCCGTGCCGCATGCTGTCCCCGGTCGTCGACCAGGTGGCAGAAGGTCATGCGGACGTGAAGGTCGGCAAGGTCAATGTGGATGAGCAGCCGGAGCTCGCGGAGCAGTTCCAGGTCATGAGCATCCCGACGCTCATCGTGTTCGAGGGCGGGCGGCAGAGCAAGCAGTCCGTCGGGCTCGTCCCGAAGGAGAAGGTTGAGGCGTTGCTCTCCTGAGACAGCGGATAGACTGCGATGGGACTGTCTGGCCGCTCGCAGCGCGAGGTAGCAGTTTCCACAACTGCACCGTACGCCTCGCGGGAGCTTCCGTCACGCACGCTTGTCTTTTCTCAGATGATATCATAAAATAGCCTCTGTTCATCTGAGGTATCCCGCGCCGGTAAGATGGCGGTTTTGCCGCAGTCTTGTCCGGCTTTTTTTTATGAGGGCTGGCGCGCGCTGCTGCAGCGCGCGTTTGTGCGCCGCGCTCGATATATCGTAGGAATTGGAAAGGAGCCGCTCATGTCCATACGC
>CACWQW010000017.1 GCA_902763085.1 Dongibacter bovis | reverse complement strand
CAGGTTCAGCACCTGCACCTCGACATCGACCTGTTCGCCGGAGCTGAGGTCGCAGCGGACATCCAGCCGCGTGAGCTTTCCATCCTCCGCCAGCGGCACCAGCTCTGTGTTCTTGTAGGTGATGTCTGTGATATGGTGCTCGAGCCGCTCATAGAGAAATGCGTCGAGGAAATCGATCGTGATATTCTTTCGCTCTTCCTTGCCAAAGATAAATTTGAACGCGACATCGTTCATCGGATTGAACGTTTTCTCATTCAGTTCCTGAAACATCTGTTCCTTTGTCAGCATGTGCACTTCCTCCTCTCTTGGTTTTTGGAAGCACTGATCCCATCGGCAATCAATAGGAATCAGCGACTCTTTGAAGTCACTTCTATTTTACTTCAAACTCGCTTCAACAGCAACTTCCACATCGCTTCAAGCACAGGTTCCGGTTTATTTTCCGATAGAGCCAGAAGCACTTCTATCTAAAAAAACTGCGGCAGGAGCAATGTCCTGCCGCAGTTTTTGTCTTTCATATTTTTAATATTTCCGGTTAAACAGATTCCCCACGGGACTGACGGCCGCGGTGAGGTCGTAGGCGTGGACGGTGGCGTTTTGTCGGCGGCTTTTGTTGAGCCAGCTTTTCGCCTTGTAGATGAGCTGCATGTCGAGCGGCTTAATCTGCGCGACGAGCGCGCGGCACTCATCCGTCTGGCGGAACGTCTCGGTCGCGGGGTTCGCCTTCATGCGAGCGACGAGCTCGGTGCGCTGCTTTGCGAGCGCGAGGAATTCGTCGATGTCTTCCTTCGTGATGAACTTGAGGAGTTCCTCCGAAAGCGTACGGTAGAGCTGCCATTCGCGGCGCGCCGCCGCCAGCTGCTCCTCTGCCTGTGCCTGCATGTCTCCCCGCTCCTTTCCGCGCTTTGCCGGCTCAGCCGACGTAGCTGCCGTTCTGCACGCCCTGCGTGCCCTTTTCCTTGCGCGCCTTTTTCATGGCCTGTGCCCAGGCGTCGCGCAGTTCCTTGATGATGCCCTTTGCCTCTTCGAGCATCGCGACATCGCTCTTGATGTTGCCCTCGACGAGGCGGTCGTAGGTGTAGTTGTAGAGCGGCATGAGCTGATGCGAGATGTCGTAGTCCATGTCGAGCGTGATGCGGAACTCGGAGATGATATTCTGCGCCTTCTGCAGGGAGTTGTTCGCCGCCTCCCATTGCTTGTCTTTGACACCCTGGATTCCTTCGTCGATGAATTTCAGGCAGCCGTTGTAGAGCATGAGCGTCAGCGCTTCCGGCGTCGCCGTCATGATCTGCTGGCGCTTGTAGGCCTCAGCTGCGTTGTTTACCATTCGTGATTCCTCCTGTGTTCTCCCTGTCAAAAGTATGTGTGGCGCTTCCGCCGCGCGTTATGCGATTGCTCAGTTGCCGCCCGTGATGTAGCCGAGCTGGGTACCGAGCCGCTGGATGGCCGTCTCCATCGCGTCGTATTTGTCGTAGAGCGCTTCCTCATAGGCATCCATCTGCGTCTTGAAGTCCGACATCTTCGTCTTGAGCGTTTCGATGAGCGTGCCGAGCGTGCTACCATCAGATGTTTCCGTGGAATTGCCCGCGTAGCTCTTCATCGTCTTGAGGTTCGTGTAGAGCGCATCGGAGATGCGGTTGAGGACGCCCTCAGAGTCGTACTCCGTCGTGGTCGTTGTGGTTCCGTCGGCATTCGTCTTCGTGACGTCGCCAGTATTGGCGAAGAGCTGGCGCACGCAGTCCGGATCGGCGGCGAGCGCCGTCTTGAGCTTGTCGGTGTCGAGCTTGATATGCCCCTGATCCGTCGAGGAGGAGATGCCGATGGACATCATCGTGTTGTAGTTGCTGGTGACGGAGTCGACGGGCGTGTAGAGCGCCTGACGCATCGAGCTGATGACCTTGCCGAGCGTCTGGTCGTGGTAGAGCAGGCCGGATTTCGCCTTTTCGTTCCACTTCGTAATCTGGTCGGCCGTCATCGCGCTTTCCTGCGATTTCGTGAGGACGCCGTAGTCGCTGTATTGCTTCTCGTAGTACTTCGTGTTGAGCGCGTCGATCATCTTGTTGTAGTCATCGACGAACGACTGGACGTTCTTGACGAGTGTGTCGGTGTCCTGCGAGACGGAGACGGTCGTCGCGCCCGTGGCGTTGAGCGTATAGGTGACGCCGCCGACCGTGACCTTGCCGGTGTCTGACGTGTATTTCTTGCCATCGATGGTCGCAGTCGCGCTCTTACCTGCAGTCGAAGCACCGTGAGTATCTGCCGTGAGCTCTTTGCCCGAGACGAAGTTCAGCCCGTTGAGCAGGGAGCGGCCGTTCGCGGACGCGGCGTCCGTCGCACTGCTCGAGACGCCGAACGTGACCTTCGACGTGCCGTCCGTCGAGGCGACCTTGAGCTGGCCATCCGAGTCGAGGGACGCCGTGACGTCTGCACCGCTGTTATTGATCGCGGCGATGAGATCACTGACCTTCTTTGTCGTGACATCGTCGATGGTGACGGTCTTCCCATTGACGGTGAACGTCGCGGACTTGCTGCCGTCCTGCGCCTTGAAGAGCGTCGAGAGCAACGCGTCGCCCGTCGTCTTCGTCGCGCTCGTATAGGACGCCTGCGTGCCGCCGACCTCGCTCGTACCCGTCGTCACAGCATCGAGATCGATCTCGCTTGCCGAGAGCGTACTCGTGCGGTTGCCGTTTGCATCCGTCATGTTCGTCACGCTGTGGAGGTTGAGGTTGCCGAGGAGCGTCTTGCCGTTGGCCGCGGCCGCCGAGCTGTCGTTCGCAACGGAGAGGATGATCTTGTTGGCCTCGCCGCCCGTCTTCTGATAGAGGGAGAAGGCATCGTTCGTGTTGTCGAACGATGCTTTGATGTTGACGCCCGAGGCGTTGATCTTCGATACGAGGTCGTTGAGCGTCTGCCCGCTCGAGAAGATGTCGTTATAGGTGAACGAGATGGTCTTCGACGTGGCATTCGCACCCGTTCCGTCCGCGATGTTGAAGCTCACAAGCGTCTGGCTGCCGAGCGTGCTGTTCGCCTTGAGGTCGCTCTGGAGACCTGTCTGCTCCGCCTCTTTAAAAAGCATATCCTTGAGATAGATGCTCGTCTTCGCGCTGTCGCTCTCATTCGCGCGCGTGAGTTTATCCTCGCCCGTCAAGAGATAGGCGTTCGAGGCGAGCGCCGAAACGTTGACCGTATGCGACATCGAGGCGGCATCGGCGTTCGCCGTCGCCGTCGCGACCGTCGAGGAGGAACTCGATGCGAGCATCGGGCTCGTCTTCGAGCTCATCTTGTAGCTCGAGAGCGTCGTCGTATTGAACGTGTTGAGATCGCTGTAGAGGTCACTGTACGCTTCCTTGAGCCACTCGTTCTTGACCTCCTGCTTGTACATTTTATCGTATTGGCTCTGCTTCGTCATCATGCCGACCTTGACCATCGAGTCGACGTCGATGCCGGAGCCGGAGAGTCCGTAGATTCCGTGCGTTGACATAGGATTCCCTCCCTTTTAGACTGTCTTATCGAGGAAGGCACCGAGCCAGTCCTTCGCTTTGATCATGTGTTTGATGAGCGCCTCGGGCGGGACTTCCTTGAGGACGTCGCCCGTTTTCTTGTCGAGCATCTTGACCGACATCATGTCGACTTCCTTGTGGTATTGGAATCTCAGGTTGCAGTTGATGCGGCTCATGAGCTTGTTGAGCTCCTCCGTGATGTAGCTGACGGATTTCTCGTCGAGCTTTCTGTCGGGATCGCCGTCCTGCTTTTCCTTGTCTGTTTTGCCGTCCTGCACGCCGTCTGTGGCGCTTGCAGCATTCTTGACCTCACTGAGGATATCAAGCGAGGCCGCCGGCGTCTCCGCCATATCCTGCTGCGTCTGCTGATCCTGGCTCGCCGTCGACGAAGCAGCCTCAGACGCTGCCGTTTCATTGATGCCTGGTGTTGACTCCGTCGCGCCGATGACGACGGCGGCCGAGACAAGATCCTGTACTTTTCCAATCATTTGATATCCCTCCGTAGATATGATGATGTCAGTCCATGAACTTGATGTATTGTAAAATCCAAAGGCGCGGCCTAAAATGTGCCGCGCGGCTGGCGCTTTCACGTAGTACGGGTCACTTTGGCAACGCGCCCTTGAGGTCGAGGTTCATCGGCACCGGGGCGGCGGCCTGCTTGTTTTCCTCCTGGATGGCGTGGTAGATCTCGCCGCGGTAGATCTTGATGGAGCGCGGCGCGTCGATGGCGATGCGGACGTTGTCTCCCTGCACCTCGACGATGTTGATGATGATGTCGTCCCCCACCATGATCTGCTGTTTCGGCTTGCGTGTGAGTACGAGCATCAGCGCGCCTCCTTTCCCGCGTCCGCGCGGAACAGGCGGTGCTTCGTCTTGTAGGGGCTCTTCTCGAGCACGAGCTGCAGGGCATCGAGCGTGTTCTGGTTGATGATGACGGGCGCCATGAGGTTCGCCGTCATGTCCTTGATGCTGCCGCCCGGGATCGTGAGCAGCACGTAGACCGCAACGTCCTCGGGGCCCTTGAGGCCGAGCTTCTTCTCCGTCGCGTCGTCGATCTCGAACTCGTAGTCCTTGAAGAAGAGGTACGGGTCCGTCATGAGGAACGCGAGGTCCGGCGTCGTGCAGGACTGCAGGAACAGGTAGGGGCTCTCCTCGTCGTAGGGGATGAGGACGAAGTCGTGCTCGTCCTCGAACGCGGGGATGCCCTGCGCGAAATGGACGATGCTCTTCTCATCGATAGTCAGGTCACCGAATCGCACGGTATGGATGTTTTTCATAGTCTGCCTCCCATGGTACGCCTCACGTCAGGCGTAGATGTCGTAGCGGTCTTCCGTGACCCATTGGTGTACCGATCCCTTCTGCTTGAGATATGTCTCCACCTGGCCGGGCGTGAAATGCGTCTTCGCGAAGGCGTCCGTGTCCACGTGCTCCGTGACGTCGCCGGGATCGACGGTGCCCGTGAGCTCGCTCTGGTGCACGGTGATCTTCGGCGCGGGGATGAGCTCCGCGACGATGTGGCGGTTCTTCCCCTTGTTGATGAAGTCGGTGATGCGTCCCTCGTAGATCTGGTGGATCATGTCGGTGCCCGGCTTCGCCGCGTTCTCGATGAGCGACCACGCCTGCTGCGTGTGCCCCGACGTCGACTGCGCGAGGTCCGAGAACCCCTGCTGCCCGTGCTCCGCGGCGAAGTCCGCGTGGCTGTCATAGCCGTAGCTGTGGCGGCTCGGGTAGGAGTCGATGTCCACGCGGCACTGCGTCCAGCCCTTGTTCGAGCGCGCCTGGCGGTTCTCCGTCGAGAGGCGCGCGGGCGTCGAGTGCGCCTCGAGCTTGCCGAGCTGCGTATGGATGCCGATCATCGGCTGCGTCATGCGGATGTTCAATCTCAACATGGTATGCTTCCCCTTCTCCCTGGCGGATTCCTGCTGTCCCTGCAAATTTAATGAAAAGGAAATCTATCGCTCCTGCGTGCTTTCCCAGCCCCGAACAGCGTCATACGCCGCACTTCGCCGCCGCGCGTCAGCTCAGATAGTCCGCGAGCGACTGCGGCAGGATGCGCGCGCCGAGCGCGAGACTCATGTTGTAGACGGTCTGCTCCTCCATGAGCTTCGTCGCGAGTGCCGCGACGTCGACGGAGCTCACGTCCGTGACATCTTGCTTGATGAGGACGTTCTGGTTGTCGAGCATCGTCGCGACGGAGTTGTAGAGCTGCTGGCGCGCGCCGAGCTTCGTCTCCGTGTTGACCGTCGTCGCGTGTGCCTGGTCGGAGATGGTCTGCCCGTCGTCCGTTAGCCAGTTGAAATTCGCGCTCGTGACCTGCTTGTGCACCGTGAGCATCTCGTTGAGCATCGCCGTGCCGGACGCCGCGTTGCCGGACGCCTCATCATCGAAGATGTCCGTGCCCCAGATTTCCTGGCCCGTGACGTTGACCGTATCGGACGTCGGCTCCGTCGTGCCGTTCTTCTTCGTCATCGAGATGTGCTTGCTGTCGCCCTGGTAGGTGGCGATCTGCTGCTCGATCGTCGTGAACGTGAACGTCGTGCCGGCCGCACTGCCCGTCGCATTCATCGCCGTCTGCTTCGTATTGATGATCTCGCCGGTGTTCTTGAAGTATTTCGAGACGTCCGAACTGCCCCCCCAGCCGTCGAGCTTGCCGACGCTGTCTGCCGTCGGGTCGACGACGGCGTTCGCGTTCGACGCGGTCTTCTGCTTGTAGCCGTTTTCGACGAAATCCTTCGTGTAGATGTAGCCGTCGCGCGTGTTGAGGTAGTAGGTATTGCGGTCGCTGCCCGTGAGCGTGAGCATCTGGCGCACCGTACCCATCGTCTCCGCGCCATCGTCGCCGCTGAAGTAGTTCGACGCCTTCTCCGAGAGCGTCTTGGCGAGGCCGCGCTGCACCGTGTTGTCTGAGAGGGAGAACGGCTGCGTCGTGTCCTTCTGCCCCGCGAAGAGATAACGGTCGCCCTGCTGCGTGTTGCCAAGCGAGACGAGCTGCTGGATCTCCGCCATCATCTCCTTGCCGATGGCCGCCATGTCTTCGTTCGTCTTGTCGCCGTTCGCGGCGGCGACGGTCTTTTCCTTGAACGTCGTCTGGATGTCCGTCATGGAGACGAGCGCGGCATCGGATGCCTTCATCCATGAGATACCTGTATTGACGTTTTCCTGATACTGCTCGTTCTCCTGCAGCGAAGTATCATAGCGCAGGTACTTCGTATAGGCGACGGAGTCGTCGGACGGGCGGTGCAGCTTGCTGCCGTCGCCCTGCTCGAGGAGCTTGTCCTGACGGGCGTTGGCGTCGTTGAGCTGCTTCTTGTAGTTGTAGATCATCTGATTGCTACTGACTCTGATGGCCATGGATTTCCCTCCTATGCGTTATCTGCCGCTGTTACCTGCCGACCATGCCGGTGGAGTTCACGAGCTTGTCGAGCATCTCGTCCATCGTCGTGAGGCAGCGGGAGCAGGCACTGTAGCCCTGCTGGAACTTGATCATGTTCGAGAGTTCCTCGTTCCAGTCGACGCCAGAGGTCGAGGAGCGCCAGTTCGTGATCTGCAGAATGAGCTTGTCCTGCGCGTCCGCCTTGTCGTCGAGCGACTCGGAGTCGCTGCCGAGCTTCGCGACCATCGCGGAGTAGTAGGCGTTGACGGAGTCCTTGTCGAGGGAGCGGCTCACCATGTTGTTCTTGAGCGTCGCCGTGATCTTATCCGCCGCGGTCGTCGTGTCCATGAAGGACGCCGTTCCGTCGCTGTAGACGACATTCGCCGTCGAGGTGACGTTATCCTGGTCCATGTTGATGAGCGTCGAGATGTTCGTCGCGTTCGTACCGTCACCCGAGCCGTTCAGCGCGACCTCGTAGGCGCCGAGCTTGCCGTTGTCATCCGTCGTCTGCTCGACCGTGAACTTGCGCGCGGCGATGATGTTCTGTCCGCCCGTCGACGAGATGGCGGTGTTCACCGTGAGCGCGTTGATGATGTTGATGCCGTCGAGCGTAGACGACGTCCCCGTGCCGCTCAGCGTGACTTTCGGTGTCCGCGTCACGGTGCCGTCAGCATTCTTCGTTTCCGTGAAGGCCTTCTCATGCTTGAGCTTCTCGACCTTCGTCGCCTTGATGCAGCTGTTTTCTGCGTCCCAGGTGTAGAGCGTGTTGTTGTCGCCCCAGAAGTTCTCGCCGTAGCTCGGGCCCGTGTACTCCGTCGTCATCGCGACGTCCGTGTACTTCTTGCCGTTGCCGTCCGTGTAGTACTTCGCGAGACTGCTGTCCGTACCGTCGATGCCCGCGCCCTGCTGATGCATGGTGTTGAACGTCGTGAGCATGAAGCCCGCGATGTTCGACATGTCGTCGAGGTAGCCCTTGTCCTCTGCAATCGTGTCCATCTGCGCCTTCAGGCTACCGTTCGTCGGGAGGTAGGCGATGCCAGACTCCTTGATGTTGATCGTGTAGTCGTTGATGCCGTATTTCTCATTCGCCTGCGGCTCGGACATCTCGAGCGTGAGCTTGTTGATGCCGCCGACCATCGTGATGCCGTTCGAGACGATGGAGTACATGCCCTTGTCGTCTTCGTAGACGTTGAGGTTCATGTATTTCGAGAGGTTGTCGACGATGAGGTCGCGCTGGTCACGCAGGTCGTTCGCGCTCGCGCCCGTCGCCTCGGTCGTCATGATGTTCTGGTTGAGCTTAACGAGCTGATCCGTGTAGTTGTTGATCTGCGTGACACTGAGGCTCATGTCATCGTACTGGGCGTTGATCTGCTCCTGAAGTTGCTGCGACGCCGTCTTGATGCGGTCGGCGAGCACGTTTCCCTTCTCGATGACGGCCGTGCGGTTGCTCGCGGTCGAGGCGCTCGTCGAGAGGTCGTTCCACGCGTTGTAGAACTCCGTGACGGCGTTCTTGATGCCCGTGTTGCCCGAGTCGTTGAAGATCGCCTCGACCTTGTCGTAGTTCGTCTGCGCCGTCTTGTAGTACTGCTGCTGCGCCGTCTCCGACCAGTACTGCTTGTCGGCGTAGATGTTGCGCGCGCGCTGGATCGACGTCGAGTCGACGCCCGTGCCGACCATAACCTGGCCGTAGATGGACGAGACCTGTTGGCCGCGCGTAGCGGCGAGGTTGACGCTCTGGCGGGAGTAGCCCTCCGTCGAGGCGTTCGTGATGTTGTGCCCCGTCGTGTCGAGCGAGAGCTGGTTCGAGTAGATGCCGCGCACCATCGTGTTGAGGCCGGCGAATGTGGAACGCATATAATCACCTTTTCCTTGTGTTCGTATTCATGGAAAATGCGGGAAGACGTACGCGGCAGCGCCGCTCAGACGTTCGCGTCGAACATCTTGCGCCCCCGCAGGAGCTCGGGCGCCTCGTCGCCGGGCTTCGTGTACGTGTCGCTCGCGACGGTCTGGTTCATGATATTGATATGGAAATCGACGAACGCCTTGCCCTGCTCGAGCAGGGCCTGCGCCGCCCGGAGCTCGCGCCGCAGCGCATGCTGCTGGGACGCGGCGCGCGGCAGAAGCGCGAGCGCGCCCGTCCGGAGGCTCGAGGACGGCTGCGCCGCAAAAAAAGCGGTCAGGCGCTCCGCGCCCGCCCGCGCCAGGAAGCCGTCGAGGCGGCGATGGAACTCCCGGAGCCTGCCGAGTACCGCCTCGAGTGCTGAGAGCGCCGCGCCCGTGCCGCGCCCGGCAGCGGTGTCCTGCAGCGCCTGGCGCAATGCTTGCGCCGCCCGCAGCGCCTCCGTGCCGAGCAGCAGCTCCTCCTTGAGGAGTGCCGCGCCCTCCGCGAGGAGGTCAGGCGTCGTACTCGAAGTTCCTGCCATGCGAGACCACCTCCTGTCCTCCGCTCCCGTACGTCGGCTCCACGCGCGTGCCGCCGAGGCGGTTCAGGTGGTAGGTCACCGCGGAGAGCGCGCCCTCGATGAGCACGCGGTTGTTATCCGCGAGCTCTTTCGCGCGCTTCGTCGAGGCGTCGAGCGCCGCGTGCAGCTTCTCTAGGAGCAGCCGGTGGTTCGGCGTCGGCGCGAAGCGGGCGAGTTCCTTCATCTTCGTGTCCTTCGTGATCGCCCGGTTTTCCACAGCCAGGTCGATGAGGGCTTTCTGCCGCTTCGCCTCCAGGGTACGGATGCGCTGCGTGAGTGTCGCTTCCTCTCCATTCATCGCCTCGATGGACTTGAGGTCGATGACGATGAGAGCCTTGTGCTTCTTCTCGCTGAGCGCAATGAGTGCACGATACGCCTGATTGAGCTCGTTTAGCGTCTCGATGAGTTCCTGCCACATGCTGCTTCTCCTATCCTAGTGCGCGCTGCGTCCTGTCAAAACCGCAGGTCGAGCATTCGCTCGGCGATAGCGGCGGCGTCCACATGGTAGCTGCCGCTCTCGATGGCGCGCGTGTAGTCGCGGACCTTGTCCTCGCGGACTTCGTCGCCGCTGCGGAGCTTCTGCAGCAGGTCGCTGAAGTTCTGCCCCGCCTCGGAGATGACGACCTCGTCATCTTGCTGCGCCTGCGTGCCGGCAGCCTTGCTGCGCGACGTCCCTGCAGACTGTGCGGCGCCGTAGAGCGATGCCACGGAATGGATGTTGTTGTTGACGATCATGGGATTCACCACCTTTTCTTTTCCGTCTCTGCTAGAGCTATCGAAAAAAAGAGCAGGAGACTTAACTCCTGCTTTTTCGCCATCATGTGCGGTTATCTTCCATTTCCTTCCTCTCGCTCACGCGCACACAGTTTTATGTCTGCGCGGTGTTTCCGCACGGAACGCACGGGATGGGAGGGAGGCAGTGCCGCGCGTCAGCGCAGGCCGCGGTAGCGGTCCGATTGCTTGCTGGCGTTTTGGCGCTCGCGCTCGGAGCGGAACGCCGAGGCGTGCTCGCCGTTGCCGCGCTGTCCCGGGTTGCGGTTCTTCTCCTTGTCCGCGACGATCTTCGCCGCTGCGCCCTGGAGCTCCTTCTTGAGCTCTTCCGCGCATTTCAGGCAGAGCTTCCCCTGCGTGATGGGCGCGCCGCATTTCTCGCACGGGTACGTCATGCGCACGCCGACCTGGATGAAGCGCCCCTCGCGGATCATGCGCTTGATCATCGACTCGGGCGCGCCCGTCGCCTCGATGAGCTCGTTGACCTTGATCTTCGGATGGTCGCGCACGTACTCCACGACCTCGTGTTCCAGCTCACGCTGCTTGTCCATGCAGTCGGGGCACAGGCGCTGCGACGCCGTCATCGGCACGAAAATCCGCCCGCACGACGGACAGTTTTTCATCTTTGCTACCATATTCGACACTCCTCTGCCGCTTGTTCCTAGTCTTTATGTCCTTATTATTTTCGACGCAAAGGAGCGATTTCCTGCCGGCGCGCGAGATTTTCTCGCGTGCGGAGGCGGGGTACGTCACCAAGGGCGGCGCGCCCGCGCGCTCTGCCGCGTAGCTCGTGAGCATCTCCGCGCCGTTGCTGAGCGCGAGCAGCGTGAGGCTCGACTCCGGCTTGCCCGCGAGCACCGAGGCGATGACGGCCGTCGCTGTCAGTGTGTCCGCGTTCAGCTGGCGGTCGCGGACGAGCCCGCTGACGCCGTTTGTGATGAAGCTGCGCGCCAGCAGCAGCACGATCCCGCTCCACAGGAGCTTCGTCGTGAGGAAGAGCTCCGGCGACGTCTTTTTCACGATCTCCATCGCCGCGAATCCCGCGAGGGAAAAGAGCGCCTCGCGGCGGTAGGCGGCGAGGCGCTCAGCGGGAATCCGTCTTCTGGAACATCGAACCATCCTCCCTTCCAATAACATGAGGGTCTGCCCGAAGGCAGACCCTGTCATTCCTCGCGGAAAGCTACATGCATCAGTTTCTGCCCTGGAGAGCGAAGGAACCACTGGTCTGTCCAGTGATCCTTGAAATGATTCTAACGATCATTTCACATTCCAGTTTGGCATTGCTGAAATCCATTGTCAATGATAATCTTTACTATGTAAATCCCCAAGAGCGCAAGCCGCAGGCGCCGCGCGATTGGCTGGATTTACTGTAAGGGCGGGCGCACAATGTCCACGAAGTGGACGTTTGTGCGTTGAGTTTACTATGTAAATTCCCAAGAGCGCAAGACGCAGGCACGGCGCGATTGGCCGGATTATGGAAAAGGCGCGCCATGTCCGCAAAGCGGGCGTTTTGTCCGCTGCGGTTACGAGAGTGCGCCCGCGTTCCGCTCACATCGCCTTGACGGGCACGGGGCCGCGGGAGAGCGCGATGGCGCCCGTGCGCGCGATCTCGATGATGCCGTACTCGTCGAGCACCTCGCAGAGCGCGTCGATCTTGCTCTGCCCTCCCGTGAGCTCGATGACGACGTCCTCCGGCGTCACGTCGACGATGTTCGCGCGGAAGATGTTGACGACGTTGATGATGTCGGCACGCGACGCCTTCGATGCCTTGACCTTGATGAGCACGAGCTCGCGCTCGATGGAATCCGTGAGCGAGAGGTTGACGATCTTGATGACGTCGATGAGCTTGCCGAGCTGATTCACGACCTGCGCGAGCTCGTTCTCCGACTCGACGGAGACGACGATATTGATGCGCGTGATATCCGGCTCCTCCGTGTAGCCCGCAGAGATACTCTCGATGTTGAAGGCACGGCGGCTGATGAGGCCAGCGACGTGCGTGAGCACGCCCGGCTTGTTGTCGACGAGGACTGCCAGCAGGAATTTTTTCATGATCTCTTCTCTCCCTTCCCGAGCACCATCTGGTCGAGGCGCTTGCCGCCCGGTACCATCGGCAGGACGTCTTCCTCCTCCGGCACGTAGACGTCGATGAGCGCTGCGCCCTCCGAGGCGAGGATCTCCGGCAGGCGCGTCTCAAGCTCCTCGGGCTCGGTGAGGCGATAGCCGCGGATGCCCATGGCCTCCGCGAGCTTCACGAGATCCGTCTTGCCCTTGAGCTCGGACTGGGAGTAGTGGTGGTTGTAAAAGAGGCGCTGCCACTGGCCGACCATGCCGAGGATGAAGTTGTGGATGACGACGATCTTCACGTCGATATCGTTGTCAGCGAGCGTCGCCATCTCCTGGCAGTTCATCATGACGCTGCCGTCGCCCGTGATGAGCACGACGGGCTGGTCGGGACGGCCGACCTTCGCGCCGAGCGCCGCGGGCAGGCCAAAGCCCATCGTGCCGAGGCCGCCCGATGTGATGAACTGACGCGGCCGCCGCGCCGCGTAGAACTGCGCCGCCCACATCTGGTGCTGGCCGACGTCCGTCGCAACGATCGTGTCGTCTGAGGAGAGCGCGCTGACTTTCTCGATGAGCGCCTCCGGCTGGATGGCGTCCTGCCGCGGCACGTAGGAGAAGGGGTGTGCCTCCGCGAGCGCCGTGACGTGGCGCAGCCACGACTGGAACTGCTCGCGGTAGTCCGTCGGCGAGGCCTCGAGCTTCTTCATGAGCAGCGGCAGTGAGGCGCGCAGGTCCCCCGGCACCTTGACGTCCGCAGGCACGTTCTTGTTGAACTCCGCCGCGTCGAGCTCGAAGTGCACGATCTTCGCGTGCGGCGCGAACTCCGTGACCTTGCCCGTCACGCGGTCGCTGAAGCGCATGCCGAGGCAGAGCAGGAGGTCGCACTGCTGGATCGCCATGTTCGCGGCGTAGGCGCCGTGCATGCCCGCGAGCCCGAGGAAGCCCTCCGTGCCGTCAGCGATGCAGCCGAGCCCCATGAGCGTGCTCACGGCGGGCGCGCCGAGCCCGCGTCCGATCCTGCGCACGAGCGCCGACGTGTCCGAGAGCGTCACGCCGCCGCCCACGAAGAGCAGCGGCTGCTCCGCCGCGTCGAGCAGGCGCACGACCTCGTCGATGGCCGCCTCATCCGTCGGGTACTCTCCCGAGTAGCCGCGCAGTGTCACCTGCTCCGGATAGGCGAAATCGATCTGCGCCGCGAAGACGTCTTTCGCCACGTCGATGACGACGGGGCCGGGACGGCCCGTGCGCGCGATGAAGAAGGCCTCCTTGAGCACGCGCGGCAGGTCGCGCACGTCCTTCACGAGGTAGTTGTGCTTCGTGATGGGCGTCGTGATGCCGCAGACATCCGCCTCCTGGAACGAGTCCTTGCCGATGTAGGGATTCGCCACCTGGCCCGTGATGCAGACGAGGGGCACGGAGTCGATGTTCGCCGTCGCGATGCCCGTGATGAGGTTCGCGGCGCCGGGCCCCGACGTCGCGAACACGACGCCGACCTTGCCCGTCGCGCGCGCGTAGCCGTCCGCCGCATGGACGGCGCCCTGCTCGTGCCGCGTGAGCACGTGCGGGAATTTCATCTTGTAGAGTTCGTCATAGAGTGTCAGCACCGCGCCGCCCGGGTAGCCGAAGACCACCTCGACGCCTTCTCTCTTCAGGCTTTCGAGTACTGCCTGCGCGCCATTCATCAACAAAATATCTGCCCCCTTGGATAGGCGCTTCCCGAGGACCGCCCAGGAAGCGCGTTTGTCTATCTATTATAGTCGATTGTATACAAAGTTACAAGTTATTCTTTCTGCAGGGACAAGGGAGCGCTGTGCACAAAAGACGCCTGCGGCACCTGTAAAGGGCAGAGTCGCACCTGCGCTCATGCCTGGAGCGCCGTCTCGACAATCTGCATGACGGCGAGCGTCTCCTCTGCCAGACGCTCCGCCTCGGCGCGGTCATCCGTGTCGATGATGCGCGCGAAGTCGCGGAACTCCTGCACCATGCGGTGCTCTTTTCCCTCCGGCACGAAGGTCTCCGTCTCCGTCTCGCGCACGACGGCTCCGGCGGCGTCGCGCGTCTCGCCGCCCGCGCCGCCTTCCCTGACATAGGAAAGCGTGAGGTTGGGCGCGACGTTGGGCTTGCCGTCGATCCTCATCCAACCCTTCTCTCCCTGGACGGAAAGATAGCAGGGACTATCGGAGTCCTTCGCGCCCGTGCAGACGGCGGAGAAGCCGTCGTACTCCAGGACGAGCGTCCCTGAGGTATCAATGCCGTTGAAGCCACGGTTCGGATAATAATGCACAGCGCGCGGGACGCCGAAGAGCGCCGCCGCGTAATGGATGTTGTAGACATTGATGT
The DNA here is from genome assembly GCA_902763085.1 of Dongibacter bovis. GTDB lineage: Bacteria > Bacillota > Negativicutes > Selenomonadales > Selenomonadaceae > Selenomonas_C. The sequence continues at coordinate 27,558 of CACWQW010000017.1, read as the reverse complement.
CGCGGAGCGCGCCGCCGAGGTAGGCGGCGTCGAAGGCATGCGACACCTCCCCCGCGAGGTAGGCGTCGTAGCGCGAGGAATACTGTGAGTAGTTGCCGAGCAGCATGCGCACCCGTCCGAGCCGTGGCAGACCCTCGCGCATCCTCTGAAACACGGGCGTGTGCAGCACCGTGATGGCCTCGAAGACATAGAGGCCGCGCTCCCGTGCGAGCGCGACAAGCTCCTGCGCCTCCGCGAGCGTGCCCGTAAAGGGTTTCTCCATGATGACGTTCTTGCCCGCCTCGAGCGCCTGCCTGCCGTAGGAGAAATGCGCGCTGTTCACGAGGCCGATGTAGACCGTGTCGATATCCGCCTGCGCGAGCAGTTCCGCGTAGTCGGTATAGACCTCCGCGATACCGTATTGCGCGGCGAGCGCCTCTCCCTTCGCGCGGCTGTGCGGACGCGCGAAGATCGCCTGCCGCTCGATGTCATCGACGGACTGCAGCGCGAAGAGCGCATCGGCAATGATCTTTCCCGTCCCAATCAGGGCAAGTTTCATAATGAATCCCCCTTTTCTCACAGATCAGTCAACTATTCTGGCCGCTCGCGAGTGTCAGCACCGCGACCTGCACCGCGCCCGCACGCCGCAGCACCTCGGCGCAGTGCAGCGCGGTCGTGCCGGTCGTAAAGATGTCATCGAGCAGCAAGATCCGCCTGCCGCGAATCGCCGCGCCCGCAGCGGGCGCGAAAGCGTTCATGAGATTCCTCGCGCGCTCCTCGCGGCTCAGCCCGTACTGCGGCCGCGTCTCCTTCACGCGCACGAGCAGCCGCTCCATCGCGAGCCCCTCGTCCGCGAGCCACGACGCGAAGATGCGCTCCGTCTGGTTGAAGCCGCGCTGCCGCTCGCGCGCCGCGTGGAGCGGCACAGCCACCGCCGCATCAAAACGCGCGCCGGGCAGCCGCGCGCCGCCATCCTCCTGCAGCAGGCGGCGAAGCGCCGGTGACGCCGCCCGCAAAAAGACTGCGATGGCGCGCAGGTGCTCCGTTCTCCCCTGGTACTTCAGCGCGCGCACGAGATCCCGGAGCGCTCCCTCGTAGCTGCCGAGTGTCCAAGCCGCCGCAAGCACGCTGCGCTGCATGGGCGTGAGTGCGAGACGGCGGACGCGGATCGCCGCATGCAGGCACGGATGGCACCAGCCGCCGCGCGTCTCCACGTACCGGCCACAGGCAGGGCAGCGCGGCGGAAACAGCAGCGAGAGCAGCGCCTCGAGCGCCCCCGCTCCCATGACCGCCTCAGACCGGCAGCAGGTGGTGGCGCTTGAAATTCCCGGCCTCCCAGTGCATGATCGCCGTGAGCACCGAACCGCCGACGCATCGCACCTTGTCCGACATCGTGAAGCACTCGCCCTGCGACATCGTCGGATGAACATCGGCGATCTTCATGCCCTCGTAGACCTCGTAGCCGTCGTGGATAATGCCGCGCAGCACGCCGTCGAACGGCGCCTTGACCTCGACGATGCCGCCGCCCGCATGGATGTGGGCGATCGACTCGCCCTTTTTGACGAGAAACGAGATGCTGCGCAGCGACTCGATGCGCCCCGCGGCGGGCGCGAAGACGATGTGCTCGCGCGTCTCGTCCACATCGACCTCCGCGCTCGGATCCTTCTGACTGCGCAGGGAGTAGCCCTCGTAGACGATGCGCCCCATATTGTGCCCGCGCATCGTCTCGATGACCGCGTTCACATCACGCCCCGCGCAGAATCCGGGCCCCAGCGCGATCGTGTGCTTCGCCATCGCACGCGTCGTGCCGAGGTTCCTGTGCGCGAGGATGGCATCGACGAGTACCTGTGGGCGGAAATCGGCTACCGATGTCGCCGCGGGATCGACCATCATGACGATCTCCTCCTTTTTCAGGAGCTTCTCCGCCTCCTTTTTGCTCTTCGTGAACGTACAGGTCACGCGCTCCACCGTCTTCGTCCCGTCGTAGACCGCATCGGAAAACGTGACCTCGCGCCGCGTCGCCGAGGGGAGCGCCCGCTCGAGCATGAGCACGCGAAACCCCGCCGCATGCAGCGTGAGCGCGATGCCCGTCGCCATCTCGCCGCCGCTGCGTATCACAACCAATCGCTTCATTTCACAGCCTCCATCCATCAGCCCGCTTCCACATCACATTCCCGCTCCATTATACAATAGAAGACGCGCGAAAAGGAAGCGCGGATTTGTTATCATTCCCTCGGCAGAAGTCGCGCCGCCACACTTCCCTGCATCCTGCATACAAGAAACAGAATGCAGGAATACAAAAACCGCGCGAAAATTCTCGCAAACTGCTTGTATTTCATCGTGCTTCATGATATACTAAAGGTGCAAGAAGAGAAGAGCAAACCACCGAGGAGACGGAGTCCTGGAGGGCAATGACCTCGGCAGGTGCCCGCCGAAAGAGGCTCTCTTCAATCTGAGGAAAGGATGTGGATGATTCTGCAGATACCGTTCACCATTCTTTCGACCCCCTCTGACGCACGGGTGCACAGGTGAAGGAAGCAAACGCCATCGAGGCACTGTAAGGCGTCACGATGTCCGGTCCGCCGGACGCCGGACGTTCTCGAAGCTATATGGCAGATTGAAAGACGCACGCCAGTCAGAGACCGCAAGAATGCATGTGCCGTGTTCCTTTCTATCGGAGGATCTGGATTCCTAGGCCCCAGGTTCCCCGCGTTAACCCATCGTACCCATGGTTCCGCCGATGTCGGCTGTCGTTCGATTCGTCCGATGTGTTAATTGTTTCGCGAGGCATCGCATACAGTCCGCGACTTCCCTCGAGAGTCGCCGCGGACAGACAAATGAATAACGAGGTACCGATTGAATGTCAATCACTTCCTAACGACCCTGCCAGATGTGCAGGGTCGTTTGCTGTCCGAAAAACGCATACAAAATGAGCCCTGCGGCAGTTGCCGCAGGGCTCATTTCCTAATGCCTGCCGCCTGTTGGCAGGCTTTCTCTTATTTTATTCCTCGTCACTGCTCTCGTCCTTGAGCGGCTTGCCGAAGACGAGGTTGTCGAGGAGGTCGATGAGCTGGTTGATCTCCGGCTTCGAGATCTGGCCGGAGGCACCGAGCTGCTCGCCCTTGATGCGCATCTCCTCGCTGATGAGCGAGGAGAAGAGCACGAACGGCACGTCCTTCAGGCGGTCGTCGGCGCGCACGAGCTTGAGCAGGCGATGACCGTCCATCTTCGGCATCTCGACGTCGGAGACGATGATGCGGACGTGGTCCTCGATGGGGCCTTCCTTCGCCGCGAGCGTCTGCAGGTAGTCCCAGGCGTCCTGGCCATTGCCGAAGTCGCGCACGAAGCGGTAGCCCGACTCGTGCAGCGTCGTGACGAGCAGGTCGCGCAGCATCGGCGAGTCCTCCGCCACGACGACGTGGACGTTCGCGCGCTTGTCCTTGGTGTCCTCAGCCGCTTCCTCGACCGTCGTGAGCTTCGCGTTGATCTCCGGATTGATCTCCGCGATGATCGTCTCGAAATCGAGCAAGAGCACGATGCGGTCCTTCATCTTCACGATGCCGACGACGCGCGACTGGTCGCCGACCTCCGGCGCCGGCTCCATGTCCTTCCACGAGATCCTGTGGATGCGGGAGACGTTGCCGACGAGAAAGCCGATGTTGTAGTTGTTGATCTCCGTCACGATGATGTTCTTCGGCTCCTCATCCGTCTGCACGTTGAGGCAGCGCGGCAGGTTCACGAGCGGGATTGCCTTGCCGCGCAGCGTGAACAGGCCGTCGATGTAGGGATGTGCCTGCGGCATCGCCGTGACCGGCGTGCGCGTGATGACCTCGCGCACCTTGGCGACATTGATGCCGTAATGAACCTTGCCGATGCTGAACTCGACAATCTCGAACTCGTTCGTTCCCGATTCCAGGAGAATGCCTTTCTTATCTCCTGACGTTTCTGCTGCCATTCGATCGCCCCCATCTTACGAGCACAGGCCCATGGGATCCGCAAGGTCCTCCGCCTGTGATGCTTCTCAAACTCAATTCCTGTGACTAATTGCTTCCGTTACTTTTCTTATTCGCGGCAGAGCGCGCTTTTCCTGCTTATCGGAAAAAAAACTATGCGCGCGGCGCCTCGCCCTCCGGAGTCTGCGGCGCGTCTCCCGCGTCCTTGAGGTACGTCCAGCCGTCCGCCTCGTAGACGCGCCCCGTCTTCAGGAGATGGCCGAGCGCGCGCTTGAACGCCGCCTTGCTGATGCCGAACTTGTCGCGCAGGACCTCAGGCGACGTCTTGTCGCCGTAGGGCATCTTGCCCTTGCGCACGGAGAGCAGGTCGAGGATGCGCGCGGCGTCCGTCTCGAGCGCCTTTTCCTTCGCCTCGCGCAGCGACGCGTTGAGCCGGCCATCCTTGCGCACGAACGTCACGCGCGCCGTGACCTTCTCGCCGATGCGCGGCCGCTCGTCGCGCGGCGGCAGCTCCTTGTTCGCGAGGAAGACGATGTAGCGCTCCTCGCTGAAGAGGAACGCCCCCGCCTCGGTGTAGTTGTAGATGGCGCCCGTCACGTGGTCGCCGACGCGCACTTTGCCGCAGGCGGAGGCGGAGGCGCGGCGCATCTCGTCCTCGACCTCCATCGTGACGGCGAGGCGGCCGGACTTGTCCGTGTAGAGCTTCGCCCAGATCGTCTCGCCGACCTGTGGCCGGCCGCGCATGCCCGCATAGGGCAGGAAGATGCCGCGCTCGGCGCCGACGTCGAGGAACGCGCCGTCGCGGCTCACGTTGATGACCTTGAGCCGGGCGATCTGCCCCTCCTCCATCTTCGGCACGCGCATGCTCGCCGTGAGGCGCCCTTTCGGGTCCTTGTAGAGAAAGACTTTCACGCGGTCGCCGACGGCGACGGGCGCCGTCTGCTGCGCCCGGTGCAGCAGGATATCGTCATGCGTATCGCCCGTTTCCGCGTCGAGGAACGCGCCGAGCTCGCCGAGGCGCGCGACGGTGAGCGTCGCCACGGTGCTCGGGCCGTACTTGCGGCGCCGCGGCGCCTGCCCCGCTTGGACAGGTGCCTGTCTTGCTTCCCGCTCCATGCTCAGTCCTCGTACGGCGTGAGCGGCGCATCTGCCCAGAGGTGCTCGAGCGCGTAGTACTCGCGCGACTCCTGGCGGAAGATGTGCGCGACGACGTCGCCGTAGTCCATGAGAATCCACTCGCCCTCGCGGTAGCCTTCCTTGTGCAGGAACGCCGCGCCGCTCTCCGCGAGCTTCTCCTCGATGTTATCGGCGATCGCGCGCACCTGCGTCGCCGTGTTCGCCGAGCAGACGACGAAATAGTCCGTGGTCGGCGTGAGCTCGCGCATGTCCATCGTCACGATGTCGCGCGCCTTCTTGTCCGCTGCCGCGGCGCAGATGGCTTCTTTCATTGCTTCGGTTGTCAAGAAAATCCCTCCCGGTGTCTATGTGTTTCCTATCTTTCCCATGGGGTCCCATGGCGTCATCCAAAAAATATCACGGCGCCTCGTCGACGGGTGTCCCGAGCTCGGGGAAGAGCCGCGCGACGCCCTCGCCGATCGCCTGCGTCTCGGGAATCCAAATCGTGTCGTCACCCTCCGCCGGCGCGCCCGGCAGCATCCAGGCCTCCGGCTCCGTGCGGTCCATGCGGCGCAGGACGTTCGCGAGGTGCGCCGAGTCAAAGATCTCCGCGCTCGTCTCGACGCGCGTCTGGAGGAGTTCGGCGATCGCGGGCAGCTTCGGCAGCGTACGCACGCGCATGACCTCCTCGTAGAGCGCCTTGGCGAACTGCTGCTGCCGCTCGGAGCGGCCGACGTCGCCGAGGTCCGTGCCGCGGTAGCGCAGATACTCCTGCGCCTGCGTGCCATCGAGGTGCTGATATCCCTGCTTGAGGTGGATGGCGAGCCCCGCCGCGGGGTCGTCGTAGTCCATGTCGCTCTCGACGTAGAGGTCGATGCCTCCGAGGAGGTCGATGAGCTCCGCGCACGTCTTCATATCGATGGCGACATACTGGTGCACGGAGACGCCGAGCAGATGCTCGACCGCCCGCACAACGAGCGGCGCACCACCCGTCCGGTAGAGCGTGCTGATGCGGTCCTCGTACGGTGAGCCGGGGATCGGCACCCAAGTGTCACGCGGGATCGTCACAAGGCGCAGCTTCCCCGTCGCATTCTCCGCGGAGAGCAGGAGCAGCGTGTCCGCCTGCCGTGTCGTACCGCCATCCGCCGCCTCGATGCCGCCGGCGCCGTCGTCGATGCCGAGCACGAGCACGTTCGTGTAGCCGTCGAAGCGCGGGTCCTGCTCCGCGAGGCGCGCCTCCCGCCGCGCGAGGTAGGCGTCGTGGCGTGCCTGGTATTCCGCGTAGATGCCAGAGCCCCAGTGGTAGAGCGTCATGACGAGGAAGGCCGCCGCGACGAGCAGGGCGCAGAAGACGAGCAGAAAGAGGCAGAAGCGCAGGAAGCGTTTCCGCCGCTTCTTGGCGAGGAGCTTGCGCTTCCTGCGGATGTTCTCGCGCGTGCGGTTCACGGGCGGCGTCTCCTCCCGGCGCCTCATACGGGCACGGTCACGCCCTGGAGCAGCAGCTCATTGCGCGCCTCGATGGTGTCCGGGTGGATGAGGTGTCCCTTCTCCGCCACGAACTTGATGGAGTCCGTGAGCCCCGCGAGCAGCATCTCGTCGAGGGACGCCTGCCGCGCGAGCGTGCGCAGCCGCTCGACCTCGGGATAGCTGCGCGACGGCTCGATCATGTCCGCGAACCAGATGATCTTGTCGAGGCGCGTCATGCGCGCGGCACCGACCGTATGGCGGCAGATCGCCTGCGCGATGGCGTCGTCGTCGACGCCGTAGAGCTCCGCCGCACGTGCCGCGCCGAGGGCGGCGTGCAGGAGGAGCGGCATCGCGCGCTCGATGGGGCCGTAGACGAGCCGGCGCTCGTCCGCCTCCGCGATCATCGCCTCGTTCGGGAACTCACGCGCGCAGTCGTGCAGGAGCCCCGCGACGCGCGCCGTCTCCTCGTCGACGCCAAAGCGCCGCGCGAGCTTCGCCGCGGTCTCTGCCACGCCGAGGGAATGGCAGAACCGTTTCGGCTTCAGCCGCGCCTCGAGCAACTCCTTCATCTCATCATACGAAAGCCTTGCGTTCATCGATACAGCCCTTCCTTTTCAATGTAGTCGGCGACGGCGGCCGGCACGAGGTAGCGGATCGAGGCGCCGCGTGCGAGGCGCGCGCGGATGTCCGTCGAGGAGATCTCGAGCTCTGGCGTCGCGAGCCGGTGGATGTGCTTCTCGGCGAGCCTGCCGAACCGCCGCGCAAGGCGCGCCTCGTCGAGCGGCACGCCCTCGCGCTCCGAGACGATGAAATGGCAGCGCGCGAGCAGCTCGTCCACGTGATACCACGTGTCGAGCTCGTTGATGGCGTCCGAGCCCGTGATGAAGAAGAACTCCGTGCTCTCGCCGTAGCCCGCCTGCAGCTCCGTCACCGTGAGCAGGCTGTAGCTCGGCCCCTGCCGATCGAGCTCGCGCCGCGACACGCGGAAATGCGGGTTGCTCGCCGTCGCGAGCACCGTCATGAGGTAGCGGTGCTCGGCGGAGACGCTCGCGATGCCGCCCTTGTGCGGCGGATGCGCCGACGGGATGAAGATCACCTCGTCGAGGCCGAACGTGTCGCGCACATCCTCAGCGAGCACGAGGTGTCCCGTGTGCACGGGGTCGAACGTGCCGCCCATGATGCCGACCCGGCGCTTTCCCTGCCGCCTCTCCATACATCTTCCTGCCTTCCTGTCTCTCATCGTCCCATCGCCTCAGCGCGCGGTCAGGCATGCGAGCACCGCGAGCGTGAGCAGGCAGCTCGCGGCGATGCAGGTGAGCGCCCGCGCGTCGTCGAGTGCATCGTGTCGCCCGTGCGCCGTCCGCACGTACTGATGCAGCGTGCGCGCGCAGCCCGTGAGGAAGCTCAACGGACCTGCCCCTCACCGTAGATGAGGTACTTCGTGCTCGTGAGCGCCTCGAGGCCCATGGGGCCGCGCGCGTGGAGCTTCTGCGTGCTGATGCCGATCTCTGCGCCAAAGCCGAACTCAAACCCGTCCGTGAAGCGCGTGGAGGCGTTGACGTAGACCGCCGCCGCATCGACTTCCTTCTGGAAGCGGTGCGCATGCGCGAGGTTCTCCGTCACGATCGTCTCGCTGTGGCCCGTGTTGTACTTGTTGATATGCGCGATCGCCGCCGTGAGGTCCGGCACGACGCGGACGGAGAGGATGAGATCACCGTACTCCGTGCGCCAGTCCTCCTCCGTCGCCTCTTTCATCTCCGGGCAGATGGCGCAGGCGCGCGCGTCGCCGCGCAGCTCGACGCCCTTTTCCTCCATGGCGCGCGCGAGCTGCGGCAGGAACGCCTCGGCGATCCCTTCGTGCACGAGCAGCGTCTCCATCGCGTTGCAGACAGAGGGGTGCGACGTCTTCGCGTTGACGGCGATCTTCACCGCCATGTCGAAGTCCGCCGTCTCGTCGACGAACGTGTGGCAGACGCCCGTGCCCGTCTCGATGACCGGCACGGAGCTGTTCTCGACGACGTGGCGGATGAGCCCCGCGCCGCCGCGCGGGATGATGACGTCGAGCAGTCCCGAAAGGTGCGTCATCGCGTCGACAGCCTCACGCGCCGTGAACTCGACGAACTGCAGCGCGCCCTCGGGGACGCCCGCCTTGTACGCCGCCTTCATGAGCAGGGAGCTGATCGCCGTGTTCGAGCGGATCGCCTCGGAGCCGCCGCGCAGCAGCACGGCGTTGCCCGCCTTGAGGCAGAGGCCCGCCGCATCCGCCGTCACGTTCGGGCGCGCCTCGTAGATGATGCCGATGACGCCGAGCGGCACGCGCACGCGCCGGATCTCGAGCCCGTTCGGACGGATCGTCGAGTAGTCGCCCTGGCAGATGGGGTCGGGGAGCGCTGCCGTCTGGCGCAGGCCCTCCGCCATCTGGCGGATGCGCCCCTCGTTGAGCATGAGGCGGTCGAGGTAGGAGCGCTTCAGCCCCTTGGCGCGCGCCTCCTCAAGGTCCTGCGCGTTCGCCTCGAGTACGAGCTCCGCACGCTTCTCGAGGGCGTCTGCCATCGCGCGCAGCGCGTCGTTCTTCACGCTGGTCGAAAGGATGGCGAGCGCGCGCGAAGCGCGCTTCGCCGCCTCCGCCTTTTCCCGTATCGTCTTCTGAATGTCCATGTCTGCCTCCTATGAAATCTCCCGCCGCTCAGACCATCAGCACCATGTTGTCCCGGTGGATGACCTCCTCGTGGATGTCCTCGCCCGCGAGGAGCGCGGGGAACTCACTCGTCTGCCGGCCGAGCAGGCGGCGCAGCACGCGCGCGTCGTAGTTCACGATGCCGCGCGCGATCTCCTGCCCCGCCTCCGTGAGCACGCGCACGGTGCTGCCCGCGGCGAAGTCGCCCTCGCAGTCCGTGATGCCCGCTGCGAGCAGGCTCGAGCCCTGCCGGCGCATCGCCTGCTCGCAGCCGCGGTCGACGCAGAGGTCCCCCTCGATGCGCTTGCCGAACGCGAGCCAGCTCTTCCGGAGGCGCAGATGGCTCTCCTTTGCGGGGAATACCGTGCCGACCGCCTCGCCCGCGAGCACGCGCGCGAGCACGCCGTCTTGCGCGCCCGGTGCGATGACCATCGTCGCACCAGCGTTCATGGCGATCTTCGCCGCCTCGATCTTCGTGCTCATGCCGCCCGTGCCGAGGCTCGAGCCCGCACCGCCCGCGAGCTGCTCTACGGCGGGCGTGATCTCCGGCACGACGCCGATGAGGTGCGCGTCCGGATGCGTCTGCGGGTTTGCCGTGTAGAGCCCCTCGATGTCCGAGAGGATGATGAGCGCGTCCGCGTCGACAAGCGTCGCGACCGTTGCAGAGAGCGTGTCGTTGTCGCCGATCTTGATCTCGTCGACGGCGACGGCGTCGTTCTCGTTCACGACAGGGATCGCGCCCATCGCGAGCAGCGCGAGCAGCGACCGGCGCGAGTGGATGTACTGGTTGTGGCGCACGGAGTTCTCCTTCGTCAGGAGCACCTGCGCCGTCGTCCGGCCGTACTCGGCGAAGAGCTTCTCATAGATGTGCATGAGCATGCCCTGCCCGATGGCGGCGACCGCCTGCTTCTCCTCGATCGCGGTGGGCTTCTCCGTGCGACCGAGGCGCCCGAGCCCCGCCGCGATGGCGCCCGACGAGACGAGAAGCACCTCCCGCCCCGCGTTGGCGATGTCGACGAGCTCGCGCACGAGATGCTCGATGCGGCGCAGGTTCATGCGCCCGGGCCCATAGGCGAGCGTGCTCGTGCCGACTTTGACGACGATGCGCCGCGCCGACTGGAGCTGGGCGCGCGCCAAGCGTTCCTGCTCTTCCATGACGATCCCTCCCGCGTTACGGCAGCTCGATCTTCGGCTTCTCGAAGTTCCGCTTGAAGAGCAGGCCCGTACTGCCCTTGATCTGCACGAGATTCGCGTCGCAGCGCTCCGCGAGCAGCTCGATGACCGCCTGCGTGTCCTCGAGGCAGTTGTTGAGCACGCGCACCTTGATGAGCTCGCGCTTCTTGATTGCCTCGCGCGCCGAGGCGACGACGGCCGGCGTCACGGCCTCCTTGCCCACCATGACGACGGGATCGATCTTCATGCCCTCCGACCGGAGGAAGCTCTTCTGCTTGCCACTCAATGAATTCCGGATCAAAATATTCCTCCTCCTGCGGTCACTCCCGCCACTCGAACTCCATCTCACCGATATGGACCGTCTGGCCCTCGCGGATGCCGCGCGCCCGGAGCTTCTCATCGATGCCCTTGAGGCGCCATATATACTGGAACCGACGCACGGCCTCGTCGTTGTTGAAATTCGTCATCGCGACGAGCTTCTCGAGCGCCTGGCCGCTCACGATGAAATCGCCCGCGTCGTTGCGCGTGATCTCAACGCGCTCCGCGTCACGCGCCGCGTCCTCATCGTAGACGACGTCCTCCTCCGATGCCTCCGGCTCCTCAACGTAGCCATCGAGCCACGTGCCGACGTAGGCGATGAGCTCGCGCAGCCCCGTGTGCGCCGCCGCGGAGATGGCGAAGAACTTCAGCCCCTCCTTCTTAGCGAGCGCCTTGAGGCGCGGCAGGTTCGCCTCCGCCTCCGGCAGGTCGATCTTGTTCGCGACGAGGATCTGCGTGCGGCGCGCGATTCTTTCGCTGTACTTCTTAAGCTCCTTGTTGATCTTGTAGAAATCATCGACGGGGTCGCGCCCCTCGATGCCCGACGCATCCACGATGTGCAATATGAGCTTCGTGCGCTCGACATGGCGCAGGAAATCGTGGCCGAGACCCACGCCGTCCGCCGCGCCCTCGATGAGGCCCGGGATGTCCGCCATGACGAAGCTCTTCTCGTAGTCCGTCTTCACGACGCCGAGCACGGGCGTGATCGTCGTGAAATGGTAGTCCGCGATCTCCGGCCGCGCCGCCGAGCACGCGGCGACGAGACTCGACTTGCCGACGCTCGGATAGCCGACGAGCCCGACATCTGCGAGCAGCTTGAGTTCGAGCACGAGGTTCTTGCTCTCCCCCGGCTCGCCGAACTCCGCGAACGTCGGCGCGCGGTTCGCGGCATTCGCGAATTTTGCGTTGCCGCGGCCGCCGCGGCCCCCCTTCGCGATGACCGCCTCCTGCCCGACCTCCGTGAGGTCGGCGAGGAGCTTGCCCGTCTCCTCCTCGCGCACCGTCGTGCCGGGCGGCACCTTGACGATGCACGCGGGCGCGTTCTTGCCGTACTGGTTCTTGATGTCCCCGTTCTCGCCGTTCTGCGCCTTGAACTTCCGATGGTAGCGGAAATCGAGCAGCGTATTGAGGTTCGGGTCGACGCGGAACACGATGTCTCCGCCGCGCCCGCCGTCGCCGCCCGCAGGGCCGCCCTTCGGCACGAACTTCTCCCGGCGGAATGCCGATTTCCCGTGGCCGCCGTCGCCGGCCTTCACGCTGATTTTCGTCTTATCGATGAATTGCATGGCTTCCTCACTTCCTCTTTTCCCTGTGATGTATGAAAACCCGGCATTGCGTGCAATACCGGGTTTTCATACATCACAACGCAGCTTCACGTCGCCTGCCGGGCTGCAGGGTGCAGCCGCGGACCAATCGCCAGGCGCACCGCGCCCTATCGGCACGCGCCCTGGGATTTCCTTACATATAACAATACCTGCGCCTTTTCCGGAGCGCAGGTACTGTATGTTCCTGTTACATCGCTTCTTCAGCCGTATAAACGCTGATCTGGCGATTGTACTTGCCCTTCCGCTCGAAAGCGACCTTGCCGGCCACCTTGGCGAACAGCGTATCATCCTTGCCGATGCCGACATTGTGGCCCGGATGGAAAGAGGCGCTTCGACTCGCTGTCGCGGCCGTTGCGCGTGGAGCTGACGCCCTTCTTATGCGCGAAGCGCTGCAGATTGAACATGAACATGAGATTCACCTCCGCTCGCCTGAGATTCGTACAGCTTCGGGATACGCTTCGGCGATCGCCGTAAGCCCCAGAAGCATCGTTTCCAAAATGGCATCCGTCCGCTCATCGGGACGGTCATTCAGCATCAGTTGGAGCTTCCCGCTCGAGTCTTTGGAGCTGACATTTCGATGCAGATACTCCGTGATGCCGAGATAGGCGGAATCCGTGAGAGACGAGACCCCCGCGCAGACGATATCCTCGCCCGCGCGTGCCGTGCCGCTGTGGCCCGACACATCGAAGCCCGTGATCCTCCCGTCCGCCTGTCGAAAGATGCGTACCTGAATCATCCTGGATTATCCTGGAACATCAGGCCTCGATCTTCTCGATCGTGATCTTCGTGAACGGCTGACGATGACCCTGGCGCTTGCGATAGTTCGACTTCGCCTTGTACTTGAAGATGCGGATCTTCTTGCCTTTGCCCTGAGCCTCGACTTTGCCCGTGACCTTCGCGCCCGCGACGACCGGCGTGCCGACTTTGACATCGCCGCCATCAACGACCGTCAGGACCTCATCGAACGTCACAGACTCGCCTTCTGCGGCAGCGAGCTTCTCGACCGTGATGACATCACCCTCGGAAACCTTATACTGCTTGCCGCCCGTTTTAATGATTGCGTACATGAAAACACCTCCCTATCGATAACTCGCCAGCTGCGGTGCAGCTCTCGCTGACTTCTGAAAACCCCGCTGTGCGGTTGGGGACGGGCAGAGAACTGCCCGATCGAAGACGCACTTTTCGCGTCTACAGTTAGAAACTATAACATAGCCGCCGGGAGATGTCAACGGCAATTTCCACCCTGCCGATACGGCTCAGACGCTCCTCGCCTTCCTGCCCAGCCGTTTCCGCTCCGCCCGCGGCGCTGCTGCGCGTCCGGGCACGGCGCCGTAGACGTTCCTGCGCGGCTCGCCGGCGTGGAAGATCAGCACGATGAAGAGCAGCGTGACGGCCGCGAGCGCGGCGTCGAAGGCGTAGAGGCCGAGGCTTCCCTGTGGGAGCGCGGCGACGGTGCCGAGCAGGAAGCCCTGCGGGATGCCGAAGCAGAGGTATGCCCGCGCGAAGCGCGCGTCCCGGCCAAGGTCGTGCAGGCGCCGCACCATCGGCGGGTAGAGGCAGACGGCCGCGAACGCGGCAAGCGCGCCGCTCACGAGGTTCGAGGCGGTGACGCTGCCCGTCGCCTCGAGCAGACGCGAGCCGAGCATGAGCACGCCCGCCATGCAGGCGAGGTTGACGCCGAAGAAGCGCTTGACGAAGGCGGCGCGGTTCATGCGCCCCGTCGTATCGAACCACGCGATGAGTTTTTCCTTGAACGATTCCATGATGCGAATCCCTCCTGATTTCGTATTCTTTCCTCTTCATTATAGCAGAAAAAATGCGCCGCACTCCGCGTGCGACGCATTCCGGAACCGTATCCGCGAATGGGAACGATCAGTAGTTCTTGGCAACCTGCTGGAAGTAGCTCTGCGGATGAGCGCAGACCGGACAGACCTCCGGCGCCTTGTCGGCCTCACAGACGTAGCCGCAGTTGAGGCACTGCCAGATGATTTTCTCACTCTTCTTGAACACCTTGTCCTCCTCGATGTTCTTGAGGAGCAGCTGGTAGCGCTCTTCGTGCTCTTTCTCGATCTTCGCGACGCCCTCGAAGAGCATGGCGATCTTCTCGAAGCCTTCCTCGTGCGCCGTCTTCGCGAAGCCGGGGTACATGCTCGTCCACTCGTCGTGCTCGCCTGCCGCCGCGTCCTTCAGGTTGTCCTTCGTATCGCCGATGCCTGCGACGAGCTTGAACCAGATCTTCGCATGCTCCTTCTCGTTGTCCGCCGTCTCCGTGAAGATGCGGGAAATCTGCTCGAAGCCGTCCTTCTTCGCCTTCGAGGCGTAGTACGTGTACTTGTTCCGCGCCTGAGACTCCCCGGCAAACGCTGCCCACAGATTCTTTTCCGTCTGAGATCCCTTGAGTTCCATGAAAATCTCTCCTTCTAACTAATAACAACAACATTACCTATGAACCTGCTGTCATTATACCATTTTCAGAAAAGCCGTACAAGGAAAAGCGTGCCTCCCAGCCTCAGCGCACGTCGCTCGAGGCCTGCCTGAGCTGCTGCTTGCAGAGGTACATCGCGTGGTCCGCCTCGCGCACGAGCGCCTCGAGGCTCTTTTCCTCCCCGGGGCGGCGCGTCGCCATGCCGTGCGCGGAGGTGATCCAGTAGGAGAACGGCAGGCGGCGGCTCTCCTCGAGCAGGTCGAGCTCGACCTGCTGCCACGCCTCGGCCACGACCCGCTCCGACACCTCCGTCATGATGACGACGAACTCATCGCCGCCCGCGCGCGCTGTAAAGCCGAGCGTCCCGTCGAACACGCGGCTCAACACGCGCGCGAACGTGATGAGGAGGAGATCGCCCTGCTCGTGCCCGAACGTGTCGTTGATGTACTTGAAGCGGTTGAGGTCGGCGTAGAGCACCGTGACGGAGCTATCGCGCCGCGGCTCGAGCCTCGCCAATAGCTGCTGCATTGCCGTGCGGCTGCCGCAGGGACAGAGCGGGTCCGTGTAGAGGATCTCGTCGCTGCGATGCCAGCTCCTCAGGATGTGCGCGAACGCGAAGAGCATGAGCAGCGCGAGGACGGAGAGCACGATGAGAATGCGCTCCATCCAGATCGTGCTGCGCGACACCTCCGCAGCGGGCACGCAGACCATGACGACCCAGGGCGCGCGCCCCAGCACCGCGGTGCTCGCGTACTGCTCCGCGCCGTCGATGCGGACCGTGCCGTCGAGATCCTCCCCCGTGGCGAACACGCGCTCCAGCAGCGCCACCTCCGCATCCGAGGTGCCGCCTGTAAAGGAGTCGTAGTGCCAGTCGTTGCCCTCGCCGAGCGAGATGTGGCGCCCCTCCTTGTCGAGGATGTAGCACTTGCCGCCGTAGATGACCTGGTTGTCGTCGATGGCGTTCTGCACGTTGCTCAGGTAGAACGCGCCGCAGAGCGTACCGACGCGCGTGCCGTCCGGCTGGCGAATGGCGACGCACACCGTCGTGATGGGGCCGTCCTCCTTGAGGAAGGGATCGGTCACGAAGACCTCATGTGAGCGAATGTCCGCAAAGAACGGCTCCGCTGCCTGATTCCTGTACGTGCCGCCGTTTTCGAGCGGGTACCAGCCCTGCCCGTCGTTATCGACGAAGAAGATGTGCGAGAAGCCCGTCGACTGCGTCCAGCGCGCGGCGAAGTCACGCTGCCGCTCGAGGTTCATGTTGTAGACGTCCGGCTCCTGCGCGAGCAGCTCTAAAAGCTGGATGCGCCCGACGAGATAGACGTCGAGCTGGTTGCGCTGGTTCACCGCGAGCGTGCGGGCGACGCGCATCGTCGAGGCGACCGTCTCCTTCTGGTAGGCGGAGATCATTGCGAGAAGCAGGAAGAAGACGAGGAGCATCATGACGGGCACGGCGATGAGCAGGCTACGGTCCAGGCGACTGAGCCTGAGGCTTAGCTTGATGTTCTTCTCCATCGCTCGTCCCCCCTTTTCGAGATTCACGGTATTTTCGTCCTATTTGCCTTTATTATAGCGCGGACTTCCCGGGACGAAAAGTTCAAACGATGGAACGATGTACCAAAGGACCCGGTCTGCGGTGCCTTCTGCCCGGCGCACACTGGCGGAGACGAGCGCACGCAAAGACCGCCGGCTGGCAGATTCCTTTCTCTGCCGACCGGCGGTCACATCATATCGTAGTGTCCTGTACCTTAGTTCCTCTCGATGACCTCAACGCCGCCCATGTAGGGGACGAGTGCCTTCGGGATGCGGACGGAGCCGTCTTCCTGCTGGTAGTTCTCGAGAATCGCCGCCACCGTGCGGCCGACCGCGAGGCCGGAGCCGTTGAGCGTGTGGACGAACTCGGGCTTGCTCTTCGTGTCGCGGCGGAACTTGATGTTCGCACGGCGCGCCTGGTAGTCGAGGCAGTTCGAGCACGAGGAGATCTCGCGGTACTTGTTCTGCGCAGGAAACCAAACCTCGATGTCGTACGTCTTCGCCGAGGTGAAGCTCATGTCGCCCGTGCAGAGCTGCACGACGTGGTACGGGAGCTCGAGGATGCGCAGCACGTCCTCCGCAGCATCGACCATGCTCTCGAGCTCGTCCCAGCTCGTCTCAGGCTTGACGAACTTGATGAGCTCGACCTTGTTGAACTGGTGCTGACGGATGAGGCCGCGCGTGTCGCGCCCTGCGCTGCCCGCCTCGGCGCGGAAACACGCCGTGTAGCAGCTATAGTACTCCGGCAGCTGGCTGCCGTCGAGAATCTCGTCGCGGTGGTAGTTCGTCGTCGGCACCTCCGCCGTCGGCACGAGGTAGTAGTCGAGCCCCTCGAGCTTGAACATGTCCTCGGCGAATTTCGGCAGCTGGCCCGTGCCGATCATGCTGTCCTTGTTCGCGATATAGGGCGCGAGCATCTCCGTGTAGCCGTGCTTGTTCGCGTGCAGGTCCATCATGAAGTTGATGCAGGCGCGCTCGAGGCGCGCGCCGAGCCCCTTGTAGAACGTGAAGCGCGCGCCCGTGACCTTCGCTGCGCGGTCGGCGTCAAGGATGTCGAGGTCGCTGCCGATGTCCCAGTGCGCCTTCGGCTCGAAGGAGAACTTCGTCGGCTCGCCCCACTTGCGCACCTCGGGGTTCTCCGTGTCGTCCTTGCCGATGGGCACGTCCGCCTTCGGCATGTTCGGGATGTGCAGCATGATGTCACGCAGGCGCGTCTCGACGTCCTTGAGCTCGGCGTCGAGCGCGGAGATCTTCTGGCCGACCTCGCGCATCGCCGCGATCTTCGGCGCCGCGTCCTCCTTGTTCTTCTTCATCACGCTGATCTCTTTCGAGACGGCGTTGCGCTCGCTTTTCAGCGTCTCCGTCTCATTGAGGAGCTCCCGGCGCTTCTTATCGAGTGCCTCGAAGTCGTCGAGGCTCAGGGGATTGCAGCGGTTCTTCAGCATCTGACGGACATCGTCCAGGTGTTCACGGACGAACTTGATATCTAACATTTCCTTCACTCTCCATCAAAAAAGCGCCGCGGGGCGCGTTCTCCGAAACGCCCCTGCCGCGCGGGGACGCCTGCCAATAGACTCATTATAATATAAGGAATGGGACGTGTCAAAAGGAATGGCACGGGGAACCGTGCTTCCCCGTGCCATCTCTCGCCTCAGTCATCGATGCGGTAGCGGTCGACCCAATCGGCGTGATCCTTCGCGTAGAGGCGCAGGACCGTGAGGCCGTCCGCCTGCGGTGTGCCGGACTTGATGAGTCGGTAGGCCCCCGCCATGTCGTCCTCGAGGTCCTTCCAGCCCGTCTCGCCGCTCCAGTAGCGCGCCGTTACAATGCGCTCCGTTCCCTGCGGCAGGTTCACGGCCTTCTTGAGGAACTTGATCTCGAGCGTATTGCCCTGCACGTCCTTGACCGTGTCCCACTCCCAGAAGATGAGGTTGTCGCCCTTGCGGCGCATCGTCGTCGTATCGGCGATGGCAGACGTCGTGAGTCCGTCGACGGTGCTGCTCCAGAGGTCCTGCCAGCGGTCCGCCGCCGTGCGCCGCTCGAGCTCATGCTGATGGAACACGTGATCGACGATCGCGTCGTAGTACTGCTCATCGAACGACTGGGAATTGACCTCTTTCTCCCGGCCGTCCGTATGCGACCAGATCACGCGGGCATCGGCGTCATAGAAGTCCTCTTTCACGTACTGCACCGTGCGGTTCTGCGGGTTCACCTTGAGGAGCGCCACGCTGAACGAGAGCTGCGCGGGGTTCGGCACGACACTCTCGATGCCGTACGCGGCGATGGTCTCCTGCGCGCCGCCGTAGCTGTAGCCCGTCTTGATGTAGCACTCGATCTCCGTCGCCACCCTGCCGTGTGCGGTCTCCACGCTCGCGGTCGTCACAACGGAGGACGGGTCGAAGAAATTACTGTACTTGTCGTCCGAGGAGAGCCAGTACCAGTTCGCGTCCTCTGCCGAGGCGAGGGAGGAGGCGAGCAGGCAGCAGGCGAAGACGAGGATCGTCCAGATGGAGCGGATGTTTTTCATTCTCATCACCTCATAGCGAAAGCATGGGAAATCAGATGCAAAAGTCAGGCCTCACGGCTCCACGCGCTCCGGCAGCGCAACGTCCGGCAGGATGCCGAGCAGCGCGGCGATGGCGAGCCCGTAGTTCGTCATCGGCACACCCGCGGCGCGCGCCTCCGCCACACGGCAGAGCACGTAGCTGCGATTGAACATGCAGCTGCCGCAGTGGATGATGAGGTCGTAGCCCGTGAGGTCCTCGGGGAAGTCCTTGCCCGAGACGACGTTCACGGCGATCTCGCCGCCGAGCGTGCGCCGCAGGAGGCGCGGGAGCTTCACGCGGCCGATGTCCTCCGCGAGCGGCTTGTGCGTGCACGCCTCCGCGATGAGGATGTGATCGCTGCCGCCCGTCCCCTTGCGCGTGGCGAGCAGGCGCGCGCCCGCGAGGAAGTAGGAAAGATCCCCCTTGAGCGCTGCGAAGAGCACGGAGAACGACGTGATCAGGCTCTCCTTCGGCTTCTTCTCGTACACGGTACGGAACGCCTGCGAGTCCGTGATGATGAGTTGCGGCGGCTCCCTCAGGAGTGCGAGCGCCTCATCGAGCTTGTCCGTCGTGCAGGAGAGCACGAGCGCATGCTTGTCGAGAAGCTCGCGCAGCGTCTGCACCTGCGGCAGGATGAGGCGTCCCTTCGGCGCCTGGATGTCCTGCGGCATCACGAGCAGCACCGTATCTCCCTCACGGCAGAGATCGCCCGTGATGGAGCGCAGCGCGTAGTCCGCCGGCAGGAGGCGTGCGATCTCGCGGCGCAGCGCGTCGAGCCCGCGCCGCTCCCTCGCGCTCACGGCGAGCGCCGTGACCTGCGCCGCGCGCCCGATTGCCGCGGCGCGCGCGGCGCCGCCGTCTGCGAGGAGGTCCGCCTGGCTGACGACGGCGAGCACGGGCCGTCCCATTTCCTTCAGGTGCGCGGCGAAGCGCAGCGCCTCCGCGTCGCCGCCCTCCTCGGGCGGGAAGAGCACGAGCGCGATGTCGGTCTCCTTGGCGGCGCGCTCCGTCTGGTGCACGCGCGCCGCGCCGAGCTCCGCCTCATCGTCGTCGAAGCCCGCTGTGTCGATGAAGACGACGGGGCCGATCCCAGCGATCTCCATCGACTTGTAGACGGGATCGGTCGTCGTGCCCGGGCGCGCGGAGACGATGGCGATCTCCTGCCCCGTCAGCGCGTTCATGAGCGACGACTTGCCGCTGTTGCGGCGACCGAAGAGGCCGATGTGGAGCCGGCTCGCGCGCGGCGTATCCTGTAGCGTTGTCATACCATGCCCCCCTTCCCTCCCAGCCGTATCCGCCGGAAAAGCGAAGCCCAGAAACAATGACTTATCTATTATTTTCTCATTCGCGCACACGTTTGTCAACGATTCTCCGCGGCTCGGGCGGCATCCTGAATTGCAATAACAACTGGAACACCTGGCAACCCTGGCAGGCGCCAGGTTGCCTGTGCTAAAATGAAGGGCAGGCAGGACATCGCACCTGCCTGCTCCGAGAATCTCAATGTAACGAAAGGAATCTTTCATGTCCGATTACCAATCCTTCACCGTCGGCGAGCCGTTCCCCCTGCCCATCGTCCACCAGGCGGACGGCGGGCTCTTCCAGGTCGACGGCAGCGGCGCCATGTTCATCCTCCAGCTCTCGCGCGCCGATGTCATCGCCGCCGAAGCGTTCCGCACGGGCGCAATGGAGTTCGCGCTCACGGAGGAAGACGGCATCCTCTTCCTCCTCTACCGCATCGACGGCATCTTCAAGGACGGCTGGGGCGACTGCCCGCTCGCGCTCCACCTCGTAAGGCCCGAGCACCGGCCGACCGCCGCGAGTCTCCGGGATACGACGCTCCACCTCTACCTCGTCGACACGCGCCTGCAGCTCCTGCTCGCGCTGCGCGACGTCCCGATGACGCCAGACTTCCACGGCGTCCTCACACGCTACGCTGAGGCGCACGCCAATGAGACTGTCGACGCCACCGCGTTCGCCAAGCGCCTGCGCGCCGTCTGGGCGGCACACACGAGCGCCGACCTCCGGGCACGCGCCGCCGCCGTCCTCTCTGTCCCGCTCGCACTCGTACCGCAAACACCCTGAGACAAACCGACTTGCACGCATTTCGGCGCAGGAATGCAGATCGCTATAAAAAAAGAGGAAAATCGTCCCACGTAAATAGGCGTGTGCCTCTCCCGCTCTTTATGATATAATTAATATAACATTATTTCTAAGGGAAAGAACATGTCATGATACGTTTACCAGTCAAGAAACTCAAGAAGGGCATGATCATCGCCCAGAGCATCTTCAACAACCACGGCGGCAGTTTCCTCGTGCGCGGCAGCGCCATCACGGGGAAATACATCCGCCAGCTCAAGAAGCTCGGCATCCCGACCGTCACCGTCACTTCGAGTGACCCGCGCTTCCACCTGATGCCGCCCGACGATGTCGTGCAGGAGCAGACGCGCATCGACGCCATCCGGCACGTCTACGATGCGTTCGAGAGCGTCCGGCTAAGCGGCAGGCTCGATTCCGACGTCATGCAGGACGTCGCCGACCACATCCTCATCGACCTCATCGACCGGCCGGAGAACCTCGTGCAGCTCACGGACATCCGCCTGCACGACACGTATACGTTCGCGCACAGCGTCAACGTCGCGATCCTCTCCGCCATGCTCGGCCTGCACTGCCACTACACGAAGAAAGACCTCCAGATCCTCACGCTCGGTGCCCTGCTCCACGACCTCGGCAAGGTCGACGTCCCCGCCGAGATCCTCACGAAGGACCAATCCCTCACGACAGAGGAGTTCGACATCATCAAGCAGCATCCGGAGGATGGTGCAAGGCGCATCCACGCCATGGATTACCGGCTGCCCGCGACGAGCATCCTCGCCGCCATCGCACGCGAGCACCACGAGCACATCGACGGGAGCGGCTATCCGCGCGGCGTCAAGTCGCCAAGATCGTCGCCATCGCCGACGTCTACGACGCGCTCACGAGCGAGCGCCCCTACAAGCGCGCCTACACGCCGAACATCGCCTACAACATCATGAAGAACATCGGCACGGGGCAGTTCGACGAGACGCTCATCGACATCTTCTTCAACAACGTCGCCATCTATCCCGTCGGCACGATCATGAAGACGCGCTGGGGCTTCGCCATCGTGAAGGCGAATTCCTTCGGCAAGACACAGGCGCCGACCGTCGTCCTCTTCGCCTCGCTCGACGGCCGCCTGCTCAGTTGCCCCGAGACCATCGACCTCGCGGAAGAACCGGACGGCACGGACGCGATCGACATGGTCTACGCAGACAACGAGTTGCGCCATTTCATCCACGCGCTCGACATCGATCCCGCCGACTATCTCAAGGAGGACAGCCCCTCTCGCGCATGACTCCCTCCCCGACAGGCATCCTGCCTGTCTTTTTTCATGGCAGCGCTGCGGCGCGGACGATTTCCTCAGCGCCTCGGATAACTTTTCATGGTCAAACCCCAGTGCACATGGTAGAATAAAAGAATGAAAGAATGCCTCTGCGGCAAGCCGTTTCGTCTTGCCTGAAAATGATTACGCATGAAAGGAGGATGCCCTATGCTGCGCCTGCCGGTCAAAGACCTCCAGAAGGGCATGATCGTCGCCCAAAGCATCTACAACCACCACGGAGGCAGCTACCTCGTCCGGGGAAGCGCCATCACGCCCGGCTACATCCGCCAGCTGCAGAAGATCGGCATCCCGACCGTCAACGTGACCTCGGCAGACCCGAGCTTCCACCTGCTGCCGCCCGACGATGTCGTGCAGGAAGAGACGCGCGTCGACGCCATCCGGCACGTCTTCGATGCCTTCCAGAGCGTCGAGCACGAGGGACGCCTCGACGCGGACGCAATGGAGCGCGTCTCCGACAACATCCTCATGGACCTCATCGCACGCAGGGAGAACCTCGTCCAGCTCACGGACATCCGCCTGCACGACACCTACACATTCGCGCACAGCGTCAACGTCGCGATCCTCTCCGCCATGCTCGGGCTCCATTGCCACTACACGAAGAAGGACCTCCAGGTCCTCACGCTCGGCGCCCTGCTCCACGACCTCGGCAAGGTCGATGTGCCCGCCGAGATTCTCACGAAGAACACGCGGCTCACGCCGGAGGAGTTCGCCCTCATCCAGCAGCACCCCGAGGACGGGGCGAAGCACATCCACGCCATGGACCACGCGCTCCCACAGACGAGCCTGCTCGCCGCCATCGCGCGCGAGCACCACGAGCACATCGACGGGCTCGCCAAGATCGTCGCCATCGCCGACGTCTACGACGCGCTCACGAGCGAGCGCCCCTACAAGCGCGCCTACACGCCGAACATCGCCTACAACATCATGAGGAACGTCAACGTCGGGCAGTTCGACGAGACGCTCCTCGATATCTTCTTCAACAACGTCGCCATCTTCCCCGTCGGCACGATCCTCAAGACGATCTGGGGCTATGCCATCGTCAAATCTTGCGCGTTCGGCAAGACGGAGACGCCCGTCATCGTGCTCTTCGCCGGTCTCGACGGCCAGGTGCTCCCCGAGCCCATCACGATCGACCTCACCGAGGACCCGCGCGGCGCGCACGCCATCTCGATGGTCATCGCCGACAACGAGCTCCGCCATTTCATCCATTCCCTGAGTCTCGATCCCTCGCAGTTCCTGCGCGAGGAATGATCAAAAAAACAAAAGAACCATACGGCGCACCCGGAAGCCCCGGGACATCGCACCGTATGGTTCTTTTTTGTTTATCCTTTTCTATGCCAAGACGGAGGCGCTGTCATCAGCGGAGCTCCGTCAGGTACTCCTCGAACGGCAGGCCGTAGTTCCACGGCAGGTCGAGCTCCACGGCGTAGGCGAGGCACTTGCTGATGAAGTCCGCCGCCCTCTCGACGGCATCCGTGAGCGGCACGCCGCGCACGAGACTCGCGGCGACGATGGCGGCGAACGCATCGCCGCTGCCGCTGCGGTCGCCGCCGATCTTCTTCTCGCGCAGCAGCGTGCCGCGCCCCGCCTCGTAGATGAAGTTCTCGATCTCATCCCCGACGCTGAGCCCTGTGATCACGACCTGCGAGGGGCCGCGGTCTGCGAGCTCCGCCGCCATGTACTCGAGCTCCTGCGCCTCCATCCGGCCGTCCTCTGGATACGGGCGGTCGAGCAGGCGGCAGGCCTCCGTGAGGTTCGGCGTCACGATGTCCGCGAGCGCGAGCAGCTGCTTCATCCGCTCGCACATCTCCTGCGTGTAGGACGAGTAGAGCCTGCCGTAGTCCCCCATGACGGGATCGACCATGACGCGCGTGCCCGGCTGCTTGAACATGCGGATGAAGTCCGCGACGATCTCGATCTGCTGCGCCGAGCCGAGGAATCCCGTGCAGATGCCGTCGAACTGGACGCCGTTCTTCTGCCAGTCCTCCATGTAGGGGCGCATGCGGTCCGTGTAGTCGTCGAGGAAATGCGTCGGGAAGCCCGTATGGCACGATAGGATCGCCGTCGGCAGCGGGCACGCCTGCACCTTGAGCGCCGAGATGAGCGGCAGCTCGACAGCGACGGAGCAGCGGCCGAAACCCGTCACATCGTTGACGAGCGCGATGCGCTTCTGCCGCCTCATCGATTGTCCACCTTGTCGAGCGCGTAGAGGTCATGCTCCATGAACCGATGCTCCGCGAGCTTCTCCCACTTCGTGCCGGGCGCGCCGTAGTTCGCATACGGGTCGATAGAGATGCCGCCGCGCGGCAGGAATTTCCCCCAGACTTCGATGTACTTCGGGTCCATGAGGCGGATGAGGTCCTTCATGATGACGTTGACGACGTCCTCATGGAAGTCGCCGTGGTTGCGGAAGCTCGTGAGGTAGAGCTTCAGCGACTTGCTCTCGACCATGCGCACACGCGGCACATAGGAGATGTAGATCGTCGCGTAATCCGGCTGGCCCGTGATCGGGCAGAGCGCCGTGAACTCCGGGCAGTTGAACTTCACCCAGTAGTCGTTGCCCTGGTGGCGGTTCTCGAACGTCTCGAGGATCTCGGGACAGTAGTCGTAGTGGTACTTGACTTTTTTCTGGCCGAGGAGCGTGATCTCCTCGGCTGCTTTATCTCTTGACATAGCTTGGTTCCCCTTTGTCTGTCGGCAGGATGTGGTCCGGATAGGGCGCGAGGAAGCGCTGCGCGAAGTTCTCCGGCGTCTCCGGATGACCGAAGAGATAGCCCTGGATGGCGTCCGCGTCGCATGTATCGCGCAGCAGTGCGAACGTCGTCTCCTGCTCGACGCCCTCGATGCAGACGCGCATGCCGATGCTGTGGCAGAGCGCCGTCACCGCGCGCACGAGCTGCTGATCGAAATTGCCCTCCTCCAGGTGCTCCACGAAGGCGCGGTCGACCTTGACGACATCGCAGGAGAGGTTCTTGAGCGACGCGAGCGAGGAGTACCCCTTGCCGAAATCATCCATGGCGATCTTGATGCCGAGGCGGCGGTAGGCGTCGAACTGTCCGTTGACGAACTGCCAGTCCGCGACGATGCAACTCTCCGTGAGCTCGAGCGTCACCGCCGCCGGCGGCACGCCGAGACGCTTCAGGCAGGCGGGCACGAACTCCTGGAACGAAGGGTCGCGCACCTGCTCGTAGCTCATGTTGATGCTCACGCGAAAATCGGGGAGCAGCGCGCGCCACGCCCGCACCTGCAGCACCGCCTGCTCAAAGAGCCACTTGCCGACGGGCAGGATGAGCTTCGTCTCCTCGAGCAGCGGGATGAACTCCATCGGCGCCACGTTGCGCCCGCGCGGGCTGCGCCAGCGCAGCAGCGCCTCAGCACCGATGAGGCGGCGCGTCTTCGCGTCGACCTGCGGCTGGTACATGAGGCGAAAGCCAGTGCAGCCGTCCTCGACGCACGCGCGCAGGTCGTCGCGCATGCCGATTGAGCGCACCCAGCGGTTGTACTGCTCCTTGCTGAAGAGGCAGTTGCGGTTCTTCCCGTCGCGCTTCGCGAGGTCCATCGCCGCCGCCGCGTGCTTGTAGAGCACGAGCTGGTCCTTGCCCGCCTGCGGGTAGAGCGCCGTGCCCGCCGAGACCGTGCAGAAATAGCGGTGCCCGTCAAGGTCGAACGGCTGCGTGAGCGCCTTCTGGATGCTCTCGTAGAGCTGCTGCGCCGCCGCACCGTCTGCCGCTGGATCGATGATGCCGTACTCGTCGCCGTCGAGCTTGTAGAGCGTGAGCCCCTCGGGGAGAAGCGAGAGGATGACGTCGGCGACGAGCTGCAGCACGCGGTCGCCGGCCATGCGGTTGAACGTCTCGTTGACGATCTTGAAATTATCGATGCCGAGCACCATGACGGCGCCGCCCTGCCCCGTGATGCGATAGGCGGAGAGCGCGACCTTCAGGCTGTGCTCGAACTGGTACTTGTTGAGCAGTCCCGTAACGTCGTCCGCCTGGTTGCGGTTCGCCATGCGATGGATCATGCCCACGAAGATCGGCGCCGCGTCGTCCCGCTCGAGCGTGCCGACGCGGCCGCGCGAGCGCAGCCAGACGTAGTTGCCGCGGCGATCCCGCACTCGGTACTCCATCTCGTGCTCGAAGACATTGAGGCGCTCCATGACCGCGGCGAGCGATGCTCTGAGCTGGTCCCGTTCCTCCGGGTGCACCAGCGGCGTCCACACCGCGGCGAAATCGTCGACGACCTCCGCTGGCAGCGCGAAGTCCCGCACGAGATTCGGCGAGAGCAGCGCCGTCCGCGTCCCGAGGTCGACGAACACGAGGTAGTCATCGGTCGTCCGCTTGATGAGATCGAACAGTTGCTTACAGCGCCGGAGCTGCGGACTGATCGGCGCCCTTGCCTGCTTGCCCATGGCTTTCACTCTCTTCCTCTGGCGCGCCGCCGTGCGTATGGCCGAGCGCCGCCGCCGTCACGCCGTCGATGATCCCGCCGTGCGCGAAGACGCCGACGAGGCGGTCGTTCATCGCCTTGTAGAGCGCGAAGATCTCCGGCGCCTCCCCGGCGCGGATCCGCGCGTGATACGACTGCTTGAGCAGGCGGTTGATGCGGTAGTACGCCTGCTTCCTGATGCCTTGCTGCATGAGATGCCCTCCTTTGTCTCGTTTATCTGGTACCTTTTTCTTATTATCTATTCGCGCTTCCCGGCGGTTTTTCCTCTTTCTTTGAGAAAATGACGCCGCAGCAAAGCATCATGAAACATAAAAAAAGCTCCCCCGAAGGGGACAATGTCATTAAGTTAAGCGGGGAAATTTTCATTTTCCCGCTTGCTTATCAGACATCGACCAGCCTCCGTTAAGTTAAGACCGTCCGATAGGAAAAGACACCCGAAAACCGGTAGATACCGGCGCTCGAGTGTCTTTTTCGTCGTCTCTGATGGAATTTTTGCCTGCTCCGAACATGCTAAGCAGCATAGGCTGGTTTTCGATTTTGAGCCTATGCTACCCGATATATGAAATCAACTGCCGACTGCGTCCTCATCTTGCGATTGTCCGACCGGCCCTCGCGGACTGGCTCGACGTAGCGCAGGATTTCATCGAGCAGAAGAATGGCCGTTGCGATGCGCTCCCAGAAGAACTTCTTGCAGGAGTATGCTGACATGGCAAAATTGACCCGGTATATGTGCTTGCATCCCTTTGCCTTCACCACAACGGCACAGGAAGTCAGCCTCTCGCTGAAGTTGTACATCACCAGCGAAGCATAAATCTCCTGTAGGATGGAGTTTTCCTTGCGGGCATGGAAATTGACCATGCCGATGGCATATTTCAGGTCTCTGAACGAAGTCTCGATGCCCCAGCGCATATTATAGAGTTCCTTGATACGCTCTGCTGGAAAAGCGAACCTGTCCAGGGACGTGGCGATGGTCTCATACCGATCTTCCGTTATCCTGAACCGCACGATGCGGATGGTCATCTGGTGTGGGGACTCGAAATCCCAGCACTGCGAAATCTTGTTCTTGCCGAATTTCGATTTCCCGTCCCGAATTGCAATAATAAGTTGAACACCCGGCGAACCTTTATGCAGTAAGTGCTGCAAGCATTTCTTCCCTAAAGCACTCCTCGGGTGTCTTATAGC
>CACWQW010000016.1 GCA_902763085.1 Dongibacter bovis | reverse complement strand
CGGGCGGCCAGCGGCATCAAATGGACGTCGAAGGTCATATTGCAGACGGCCGTAGTG
Organism: Dongibacter bovis; assembly: GCA_902763085.1. Taxonomy (GTDB): domain Bacteria; phylum Bacillota; class Negativicutes; order Selenomonadales; family Selenomonadaceae; genus Selenomonas_C. The sequence continues at coordinate 58,663 of CACWQW010000016.1, read as the reverse complement.
CTGCTCGGTTTCGGACTGGACCTGCATGTCATCGTGCAGACAGGGATGCTGTCGCTGCCCATCATCGTCGGCACGATATCGACCTCGCTCATCGTCGCCTGGGTACTGCATCGTGCGCTGGGCATCGAGGGCAAGACGGCCACGCTCGTCGGAGTAGGCTCCTCTATCTGCGGTGGCTCGGCCATAGCGGCCACGGCTCCGGTCATAAAGGCCGACGATGAGATGGTAGCCCAGTCGATCGCCGTCATCTTCTTTTACAATGTCATTGCAGCGGTGGCGTTCCCCTGGCTCGGGACACTGCTCGGCTTTGACACGGGCAGCGGCGCCGGGTTCGGCATGTTCGCAGGTACGGCCGTCAACGATACTTCGTCGGTCACGGCGGCCGCTGCGACCTGGGACAGCATGTGGAGCCTCGGCACTGGCACGCTCGATACAGCCGTGACGGTCAAGCTCACACGCACACTCGCCATCATCCCGATCACGCTGCTGCTGGCCATATATACGACGCGACAGGCAGCCAGGCACTCTGCTGGCGAGGGGGGCACAGGCAGTTTCAGCCTGCGCCGGGCTTTCCCGATGTTCATCCTCTATTTCATCATCGCCTCGATCGTGACGACGCTGGCTGCTGGCTTCGGCGTGAGCAGCCAGGTATTCGCGCCGCTGAAGGACGTTGCCAAGTTCTGCATCCGGCGGCAAGCCGCTGCTGCTCGGTGCGATCTGCTGGCTCGGCATCACGCTCGTGAGCCTCGGCCTCCAGCATGGACTGGGCATCTGGTGAAATGGAATACTGAGCACAGATAAGAAGAACTCCTGCTCTCCGGAGAGAAGACTCACCGGGGAGCAGGAGTTCTTTGCCTATGCGTTCAAGGGCATCATACCGGAAGCATAGTCCCTGCAGGCAGGCCCAGACCGAAGTCAGATTATCAAGACGCGGTGAGGAGAACAGCTCGTCGTGCGGACCGAACGTGCAGCCCTCCTCTAGACATAATCGAAAATCTTCTTTCGATAAACGCCGATGCTCTCAACATCATAGCTTGCGGGGAGTTCTGCCCAAAGGGTGTCGCGAATCAAGTTGCCCACAGCCGCCTGCGCCTCCTGCTTATCCGTCCAGTGATCCAGCTCTTTGATTTTTGCCTTGATCTTCGTCAGGGGATTGACGGACACCTTCTTGATTTTCTGGATATCTTGCTTAGAGAGATCCTCGCGGAACAGGAGGTCATACATGATGAGCTGCTCGTCACTCTCAAAGCCCTCCCTTACATAACGTCGTTCCACGTCTGTCATGGTGTTAGCAAGGTCCATCAGATCCAGGAAGGTCTTCTCGATGGTCGCCCGATCCTGTTCCTTGTTGTAGGCATGGATGATTTCCTGATAGCGTTCATGGTAGTCAACGCGGTTTGGATTCGTCGCTATCATCTTTTCCAGCCGACAGCGGACCATCTCGCCCAGGTCCTTGACATGATCGATATGATTATGCTCCGCTGCTCCGACATTGATGTAAGGTCGCCATGGGATTATGAAGCTGCTTCGCAGGCTGGGAATTTCTCCACACAAACGGATGATGCCTCATAAAAAATCTTGCAGACTATCCCACAAGATTTTGAATCAACTAGAGAAAAAGCACGGACCCTATCATCCGTGCTCTCTTACGAAACTCGCACCGACCGCTATCTCATCACAGTCTGCCGCAAGTATATATGCAACTGGTGCGTCAGGCAAGATTCGAACCCGCGACCCACGGCTTAGAAGGCCGTTGCTCTATCCAACTGAGCTACTGACGCAATGGAATGGTCGGGATGACAGGATTCGAACCTGCGACATCCTGCTCCCAAAGCAGGCGCGCTACCAAACTGCGCTACATCCCGATGACTGCGTATCCGCAAATCACAACGAACATTATACACACTTGCGTTTTGTCTGTCAAGGACGCACGAACGCGCCACCGTGGCGGCTGGCTAGGCGAAGGTACATGCATCGCCTCCGTGCTCCGCCAGGGCTCAGCTGTCGCTCTCGGCGAGCTGGCGGCGCATCATTTCCTGCATGAGCTCGATGGCGCCGCGGCCGACGCCCGTCTCCTTGGCGATCTGCGCGGGGGCGTGACCGGCGAGGAGGAGCGCCCGCACGCGTGCGGCAGAGGAGTCCTCCTGCCGTGCTTCCTCGGCAGACGGTGCGCCAGAGGCGCTCGGCGCGGGCATGTCTGCGGCGTCCTCTGCTGCGGGGAGGGAGGCGGGTGACTGGACGGCCTGTGCGAGGTGCGCCGCCTGGCGGATGGCACCAGCTGTGGGATGGTAAGCAGGCGGCGCCGCGTGTCCCACGGGCTGACGCTGCTCGTCGCGCTCGATGGAGTGCTGCAGGACGGCGGTGAAGTCATCGGCGTCCACGCGGCGGATCGGGGATGGCGCCTCAACCGTCCGCACGGCTGCCGCGCCGGCAGCCGCCGCGCGCAGCTCGCCGAGGAGCTGGGAGACGAGCTGCTGCTCGCGGCGCGCATCCTGCTCTGCGGCCTTGAGCTCGTCCGTCTGCCGGTCGACGGTCTGCGAAAGCGTATGCAGCTCCGTGAGCGCGGCATCGAGCGTGTCCGCCCGACGGTCCGCTTCAGCGATGAGGGACTCGAGCCGCTCGATGTGGTCACCGAGCTTGCCGATGATCTCGCTGCCAGAGCGCTCGAGCTCCCGCTTGAACTGGAGCGTCGAGCGCTCCATGTCCTCCCGCTCGCGCTTCTCGGCGAGCGGAGCCTGCTGGCGGTGCTGCAGGTACTTGGCACCCGCGATGAGCCCGGCACCGAGCACGATCAGCATCGCCATCACGTATGTCATCAACTCTCGTCCAACTCCCCTCATCCTCTGGGTCAGTTCATCCGCCGCGCCCTGCGCGGTCTTCTATCAGCATCCGCCACGAGCGGCGCGCGCCTCTTCCCCTTGGCAGGGCATCAGAGCGAAATGTCGAGATGGTGTCCGCGCGCGGGATCGACAGCGAGCGGCTCTTCCTGCGCCTCCGCGTCCTCTGCCTCGCGGCGTTTCCCCTGGCCCTCATAGCCGCCGCGCCCCTGCCTGCGGTTCGGGTCGTCCTTGATCTTGCCGTCCTCCGCGTTGTTCTTCGTGCGGACCTGCGCCTGCTTGAGCTTTGCATCTGCCTTCTCGCGCAGGGCCTCGAAGTCCTGCTGCATCGCCGATGCCTGGTTGAGGTTATGCTGCACTTGCGCGGCATCTGAGACCCGCGGCACGACCATCTGCATGCTGAGTGGCGTAACATCCATACTGCATCCCTCCTATGCTGCTTATGTCATCTCAATACGGACCGATGACGACGGCGTCGTCTTCCACGGAGAGCGTACAGCCGCGCACCTCGCTCTGGAAATTCCGCAGGATGGAGTTCACAGAGACGTTGACGCCCGGATAGATGCAGTCCGCCACGCGGATCTTGCCCTTCTCCATCTTGCTGAGCTCTTCCTGGAGCTCCGCGATGAGCTTCTCCGTGCGCTTGATCTTTCCCGCGAGCGGAAACTGCGCGCGTGTGAGCTCTGCGACCTGGGCGACGCGGTTCTCCGGCAGGCGTGACATGTCAATCTTAGAGAAGGTATTGAGCACCTGCGTGATCTGCTCGAGGCGCTGCTTGTCCTCCTTGTACTCGCGGCACGCCTTCTGATATTTCTGCGAGAGCGCCGGATTGATGCCGACGGCGAGCTTTGTGACGACGAAGGCCTGGTTGCCGACGATCTTCGCGCGGATCTCGTCACCAGCGGCCGTGTAGCCGCCCGTGATGAGGCCGCGGCGATCCTCGACGACGACCTTGCCGCCCGCCTTGATCGTCGAGTGGAGCACGGCGTCGGCGATGAAAACGTCCCGGTCCGCCTCGATGAAGGCGTTCTCCGCGAACGCCGCCCGCACGTCTTCGCGCGCCGCGACGCGTCCGCGCCCCTGGCCCGTGATGCCGCCGGAGATGAAGACGTTGCGCCCTTCGACCTCCGCGCCGCTCACGAAGCCTGAGACCTCGATGTCACCCGTCGCCTTGACGACGAAGCCCGCATCGACGTTGCCCGTGATCTCCACGCTGCCCGCGAAATCGATGTTGCCCGTGCCGACGTTGACGCCGCCCGAGATCACGAGATGCGGGTCGATGCCGATGCGCTTCCCCTCCTCGACGATCTGGCCGTCGATGAGCGCGTAGATCTCGTCCTCGCCGCGGACCTCGGCGTTCTTGCCCGCCGTGAGCGGCACAGGGCGCCCGTTGCGCGCGGGAACCACCTTGCCGAAGACGTTCGTCCCCTCCGTGCCGCGCGTCTGCGGGATGCGGACGGCGAGGAGCTGCCCCGCCTTGGCGAGCACAAAGAGGTTCATGTCCTTGTAGTCCACGCGGTCGTTCTCGATGAGGCGCGGATGCCCTTTGTGGCTCAGGTCGTATTTCTTCTCGATGCGGGCATCCGTACCGTTCACGGCCGGCGTCCCACGCGCGGCGACGTAGCTCTCGAGCGACTTCGTGCCATTCTCGATGGCCGCATCGTCGATGCCGTAGACGACCTCTTTCTTCGCGAGCGCCTCACGCACCATCTCCGCCGTCGGGCGGCGTGTCCCCGTCTTCACGTCGAAGCGGATGGTTGCCGTGAGCTTGTCAGCGCTCACGTCTACGTTGATGCCCGCGTACGCCGACTGATCCTCTTCTGAGAGGACCGTCTCGTCGATGGTGCTGAGCGTTTGGTCTTTCTCCGTCCCCTGCTCGTCGGAGAGCTTGACGGGCACACCGTCCGCCTTGCGCACCGCCTGGGCGAGCGTGAGGATATCGTAGTCCTCGATGCCGTAGTCCGCGAGGATCTGTCTCATATCGGAGAGCTCATAAAGGATCCTGTTGTCTTCCGTCGGATAGACGGAAAAATACACGCCATCTGGCCGGAACTCGAACAGGTAGCCTGCTTGCTGCCCGCCGACCCGTGGATAGTCCTTCTCTTCCTCCATCATCCGATGCCCCCTTTCTTCCGATACAGGGCGGTAACGCCTTCCATAGCCTCTCAAAGAGCTCCTGCCGTCAGGCGGTGCCTCACGACAAGAGACTCGTCTTCATGCGCGCGAGCGCACCCCGGAGCCGAAACACAGCCTTGGAGTGGAGCTGCGAGATCCGCGCCTCCGTCAGGTGCAGGATCCGGCTGATTTCCTTGAGCGTGAGCTCATCGTAGTAGTAAAGGGAAACGACGATGCGCTCCTTCTCCGGCAGGCGGTCGATGGCCGCCGCCAGCGTCTGCTTGACCTCCTCCGCCTCGATCTCCGAGCCGGGCTCGCCCTCTGCCGCCTTCTCCTTATCGCTCGCGAGGTATTCGTCGAGCGACACGAGCGTCGCGGCGCCGAGGTCGCGCTGCATGACGCGATATTCCTTGACGCCGATGCCCATGCGCTCGCGGATCTCGTCGTCCGTCGCCTCGCGGCCGAGCTCGCTCGCGAGATTGGCGGAGACGTCGTGGTACTTGCGGATGCGCTGGCGCATCGTCACAGGCATCCAGTCCTTGGCGCGCAGGTAGTCGAGCATCGCTCCGCGGATGCGCACCCCCGCGTACGTCTCGAATTTGTTCCGGCGCGCCGGGTCGTAGCGTTCGATGGCATCGAGCAGGCCGAAAAAGCCGCTCGAGAGCAGGTCGTCGCGGTCCACATGGCTCGGCAGACCGATGGCAAGCCGCCCTGCGACGAGGCGCACGAGCGGCAGGTAGTGCTCGACGAGCGCATTGCGCTGCGAGACGGTCTTTTCCCTTTTATACGTGGACCAAAGTTCGGCGATATCCTCGGCATCTCGTGTCTCTTTCAGCCGTTCGGTCCCACTGTCCGCTGGCTTCTCCATGCTTCGGACACCTCCTCTGCTCGTTTTTTAGGAAGCGTGGAGCGGTGGCGCGTCCGCCATGGGCGGCGCACCATTGGGTCCGCGCTTTTTCACTCTGTCGCCTGACTCCCTTCGGGCACGGGTTCCACATGCTTGAGGCCATCTGCCGCGAGCGGCTGGAAGGATGCCTGCTCTGCAGGCGCCTCCGCGCTCTCTGCCGCCTCTTTTCCCTGCGAGTCTCCGGGCGCCGCTGGCGCCTCTGCCTCGCCGTCCGCAGGCGGCGCTTCTGCCGCGTCCTCGCCCTCCGGGGGCGTGAGCTCCCGGTCGAACGCGGCGATGCCCTTCGCCTCGAGCAGGAAGAGCACGAGCCAGGCGAGCACGCCGGCGGTCAGGAACGCGACGAAGCTGCGCAGGAAGACCGTGCCGATGCGCGCCCCGCCGATGAGCGCCGCGAGGAAGACGACGAGTGCCGCGATGACGGCGAGGACGAGAGACGTACCGATCTTGAACAAGTTTTTCACCTACCGTCCTTAGATTTCCTTTTCACCCTTGTCGATGGTCTTGACATGGTAGGAGCCTGTCACGAGATCGATGGAGACGGTACGGCCATACGTGCCGCCCGTGTCCTCGGCGAGGAGGCGGATGTCGAGCTTCTTGAGCATCGCCTTCGCTGCCTCGGCGTTGCGCGCGCCGACGCGCATGATGTCCGTCGCATTGGCGAACGCGAACATCTGCGCGCCGCCCGCAATCTTCGCGACGAGGCGGCTCTTTACTGCGCCGAGCGCGAGGACGTCCTTGAGCATGAGCGGCAATCCCGTGTCAGCGAATTTCGCGGGATTGTCCGAGGGGCGGGCCTGCGTGCTATCAGGCAGCATAATGTGCAAGAGGCCGCCGACCTTTTCCTGTGGGTCATAGAGGGATATACCGATGCAGGAGCCAAGTCCGTAACTGATGATTGTCGCCGGACTGCGACCGACCTTGTAATCAGCCATCCCAACTCTGATAAGTTCGGCCATTTCATTCAACTCCTACTGCTGAGATCAAAATCTCGAGAGACCCCGGGTCCGGCACGAGGAAGAAGTGTCCGTTGATGCCATCGTCCTCGGCGAGGAACTCCGTCTCCATGACGAGCGCCTGGTCGCCCATCTGCCCGAGCTGGACGAGCACGACGTTCAGGATCGCGCCCGCCATATCCATGGCGAGTGCGGGGATCGACGGCAGCATGGAGATCTGCGTGAACGTGTAAAAGGCGTTGAGGTACGCACCGGAGAGGATATTCCCGATCTCCATGAGCGCGGACTCATCCATATAGTCCAGCTTCTCCGTCTCCCCGTGCTTCTTGCCCATCAGGGTATCCACGAGGTAGTAGGCGCTCTTCTGCGGCAGCAGGAACAGGATGTTGCCCGGCGCCTTGCCGTAGACGCGCAGGAAGATGCCGACGACGATCGCGTCCGGCCCACCGACGAGGTCCGGGACTTTGTCGAGCGGCACCATCGAGACGCGCGGCACATTCATATCGATGCGCCGGTTGATGATCTGTGAGAGCGCCGTCGCGGAGTTGCCGGCACCGATGTTGCCGATTTCCCTCAGCGCATCGAGCTGCGCCGGGGACAGTTTGATTTCATCAGACATTCATGACACCTCATCTAGTTGTAGACCGGATTATTTCCCCTCTTTCGGCAAGCCGATGATCTCCTCGAGGTTCAGCATGATGATCAGGCGTCCGTCGATGTTGCCGATGCCGCTGAGGAACTGCGTGAGCTCCTTGCCGTTGACGGCCTTCTTCGCATCGATGGGCTTCGCCGTGAGCGTGAGGACTTCCGTGACGGCATCGACGAGCATGCCGACGTGCAGGTCTCCCACCGTGACGGTCACGATGCGCGTGTCCTGCGTGTACGGCGTCTGCTCGAGTCCGAGGCGCTCCTTGAGGTCGATGACGGGCAGGACGCTGCCGCGGAGGTTGATGACGCCCTTGATGAAATCCTGTGCGAACGGTACGCGCGTGATGTCCGTGAGGTTGCGGATCTCCTGTACGTTGAGGATGCTCACGCCATATTCTTCGTTGCGCAGCTTGAAAGCAACGACCTGGAGGTTTTCCTCCGTCGTGACATTGTTGTTTTCCGTGTTAGCCATGTTGTTACCTCCCCTTACTGCATCATCGTGGCGACATCAAGAATGAGGGCGACACGGCCGTCGCCGAGGACGGTAGCACCCGAGAACATCTTGAGTCCGGTGAACAGGCTGCCGAGCGTCTTGATGACGATCTCCTGCTGACCGATGAGGTTGTCGACGACGATGCCGGCCTTCGCGTCTCCCGTGTGCACGACGACGACGAACGTCTCATCGGAGTCCTTGACGTGCGGGACCTGGAGCATCTTCTCCATGCGGATGATCGGGATGATCTCGCCGCGCAGGACGATGACTTCCTTGTTCTGGACGGTCTTGATCTCGTCCTCCTGGATGTTGATCGTGCTGTCGATGGAGCCGAGCGGGATGGCGTACATCTCTTCCTGCACCTTGACGAGCATCGCCTGGATGATGGCGAGCGTGAGCGGCAGCTTGATCTTGAAGACGGAGCCCTCATCGATCTTCGTCTCGACGTCGACGTGACCGGAGAGCGCCTCAATCTTGCTGCGCACGACGTCCATGCCAACGCCGCGGCCGGAGATGTCGGAGATGTGGTCCGCCGTGGAGAAGCCCGGCAGGAAGATGAGGCGCACTGCTTCCGCGTCGTCCATCTTGTCGGCTTCTTCCTGGGTGACCATGCCTTTCTCTACGGCCTTCGCGCGGATCTTCGCCGCGTCGATGCCAGCGCCGTCATCCGTGACCATGATGACGACGTTATTGCCCTCGTGGCGCGCAATGAGGCCGACCTCACCGGCACGCGGCTTACCTTTCGCCTCGCGTTCGTCCGGCTCCTCGACACCGTGGTCGCAGGAGTTGCGCAGGAGGTGCATGATCGGATCGCCGATCTCATCGATGACCGTGCGGTCGAGCTCTGTCTCCTCGCCCTCGATGGTGAGGTTGATCTCCTTGTTGAGCTCCTTCGCGATGTCGCGCACCATGCGGGGGAAGCGGTTGAAGACGGAGCTCACGGGGACCATGCGGACTTTCATGACGATGTTCTGCAGGTCCGTCGTCACGCGGTCCATCTGCTCGAGCGTCTCGGTGAGGTCCGCGAGGCGGTGCGTCTGACCGATCTGCTCGAGGCGCACCTTGTTGATGACGAGCTCGCCCATGAGGTTCATGAGCGTGTCGAGTTTCTCGATGTCGACGCGGACAGACTGGCTGTGATGCACTTTCTTCGCCGGTGCCGCCGCTTTCTTCGCCGGTGCGGGCGCCGCTGCCTTCTTCACGGGTGCAGGAGCCGCCGCTTTCGCCGCGGGGGCCGCCGGTGCTGCCTTCTTCTCCTCGTCGAGCTTGATGACATTCGTCTCGACCTTGCTGATCTCAGAGATCGAGTTGACGGCATCCTGTACGGCCTTTTCCTCGGAGGCCGTGATGAGGACGACGTCGAAGCTGTGGTCGAACTTCTCCTGCTCGAGGTCCTCGGCGCTCGGCACGGACTTGATGACGTCGCCGAGCTCGTCGAGCGCGTTCATGACCATGTAGGAGCGCGCCGATTTCAGGAGGCAGGTATCGGCGAGCGTCACCTTGATGTGGATGGCCTGCAGGCCCGTCTCCGCTGCCTGCTTGATGACGTCCTTGTCCACATCGGAGAGCTCGATGGTGGGCGCCGCTGCGCTCGCCTTTGCGTCTGCCGCGGCAGGCGCCGCGGGTGCTGCTGCGCCCGCCTTGTCCGGCTTCGAGATGGAGCTGAGTTTCTTGACGAGGTCGGAGACGTCGACGACGTCCTCCGACTCGCCGTTGCCGACGCTGTCGATCATCTGGCCGAGGGAGTCGACGCACTTGAAGAGCGTGTCGATAATGTCTTCGTTGAGCTTGAGCTGTTCCTTGCGGATGAGGTCGAGGACATCCTCCATCTCGTGCGTGAGCTCCGCGATCTTGTTGTATCCCATCGTCGCCGACATGCCCTTGAGCGTGTGGGCATTGCGGAAGATCTCGTTGACGACGGAGGTGTCTTCCATATTGTCCTCGAGGCTCAGGAGTCCGTCATTGAGCGACTGCAGATGCTCATGCGACTCGTCGAGGAACATGTCCATGTACTGATTCGTATCCATATTTGTACTCCCCCTAAAACTTATCGTTCGACTGCGGCGACAATCGCACGCGCGATATCGGTGACGGGCCGGACCTCATCGGCGAGGCCGGCGTCGACAACGGATTTCGGCATGCCGTAGACGACGGAAGTGCTTTCATCCTGAGCGATGGAGTATCCTCCCTCGGCTTTGATCTTCTTCATTCCCTCCGTGCCGTCCGAGCCCATGCCCGTCATGATGACGGCGACGAGGCTGCGGCCGACGGGTGCCACGGAGTCGAAAAGGACGTTGACGGCGGGACGGTGGTTCCCGACGGGCGGGTCCTGGCTCAGCGCGATCCTGCGGGTGCCCCCCTCTGCGCGCACGCGCATGTGGTAGTTCCCGGGCGCGATGTAGACATGTCCCGGCCGGATGACGTCCCCGTCCTCCGCCTCCTTCACCTGCACGGCGGAGAGAGAATCGAGCCGATTCGCGAGGGACTTCGTGAAGCCCGGCGGCATGTGCTGCACGACGACGACACCACAGGGCAGGTCCTTCGGCAGGCGCGTGATGACGCTCTGCAGCGCCTGCGGCCCGCCCGTCGAGGTCCCGATCGCCACGAGCTTCTGTCCGCTGCCTGCGGACGCGTGCCGCTCGATGTGTGGCTGGAAGACCGTCTGGCGCGGCTTGAGGAGCGGATTCTCGTGCTTCCTCCGCAGGGGATTCTCCCGCGCGGGCGCGCTCTCCCCGCCCACGTGCGGCAGCACCGTGCGGCGGAACGTCGGCGGCGCCTTTCGCTCGCTCTCCTTCGCGGCGAGCTCTGCGGCGCGCGCGCTCGCGATGGCGTGCTTCACGTTCGCCTTGGCGGCTGCGCGGCACTTCTCGAGGATGTCCCCCTCGATCGTGTCGATGCGGGAGATCGAGCCGCCCGCCTTGCTGATGAAGTCGACAGCGCCGAGCGAGAGCGCGCGGATCGTCTCCTCCGTGCCCTCTTTCGTGAGGCTCGAGAGCATGACGACCGGCATCGGATGGACCTCCATGATGACGGCGAGCGCGTTGAGCCCGTCCATCACCGGCATCTGCACATCCATCGTCAGGAGGTCCGGGTTCAGCTGCTTGACCTTCTCGATGGCTTCCCGGCCGTTGACCGCCGTGCCGACGACCTCAAAGTCCGGCTGCGACCGGAAGAGGTCCGATAGAACTTTCCGCATGAACGCGGAATCGTCAGCAATCAGGATACGTATCATCCTGCTCACCCCTTAGAGATTTCCACTGATTCCCTTGGCGATCGCGCGGCGCTGGACGCTGAACAGGTAGCGCACGATGGCGTTCGACGTGCGCCGCGGCAGGTGCTCGAAGAGCACGCCGACGTGGTAGACGGCATGCTCGTCGTCGAGCATCACGCGCTGGCAGCGCGCCACGCGCCCCATGATCTCCAAGATCCCGACATTCGGAATGTCGAAGATCTCGAGCGCCATGTGGCTGTCGACCTTTACGGGCGCCTCCATCACGATCGCCACGCCGTTGCCGGAGAGGTCGATCGTCCGCGTCTCGATGGGATTGCCGATCGTCCCGTCGTCCGCCACGAGGCGCGTGCGCACGCGCAGGTCGACTCGGACGCGGACGAACTCGCGGTTCTGATGGCGCTCCACGGTCTCGGGGAACGTGAGCAGCCAGACGGGAATCCGCTCGTCGAGGCGCGCGGAGCCCAGATACGTCGCGAAAAAGCGGTAGCGACACTGATCGCCCACGGCGAGCGCGTAGACCTTGCTGCCCTTGCGCGGGATTACCGGCACGCCCTTCTTATTGACAGGGAGAGCGGCGACGATGCGGCTGGCCGTCAGGTCTTCGATGCGGCTCGTGTAGCGCTCCTCGTCGTTATCGACGAAGAACTCCATGCGCTGTCCGATCTTCAATACATTCTCTGCTTTTATTATTTCGCCTGCCATAAAGAAGTTCCTCCATGTTTAACGTGAAAAATGAAAAATTTGTCGCAGAAATTCTTTCCAACCCTTCTTCACGGCCGCCGGCGTGCCATAGAGGACGCTGTCAGCGATGGCGCGGATGCAGCGCGAGGCGGCGGCGTCCGGCTGGGAGACGAGGACCGGCGTCTGCTTCCGCACGGCGCGCATGACCGCCGCGTCCTCGAAGATGTAGCCGAGGCAGTCGACGTCCATGTGCAGGAACCGCGCCGCCGTCTGCGCGAGCTTCGCCATGACCTCCCGGCTCTCCTGCTCGTCGTAGACGCGGTTGACGATGAGCCGCAGGTCCTGCTCATGCGCGTACATGCTGTACGCCTTCATGACGGCATAGGCGTCGGTGAGCGCCGTCGGCTCCGGCGTCGTCAAGAGGAGCACCTGGTCCGCCGCGAGGATGAAGTCCATGACGTTCTTGCCGAGCCCCGCGCCCGTGTCGATGAGGATGATGTCGGCGAGATCGCCCGCCGCAGCGAGCTTCCGGAGGAGGACGTCTTTCCTACCGGCATCGAATGCCTGCGCCTTCTCGATGCCCGAGCCGCCCGAGATGTACTCGACACCGTAGGGACCGTGCACGAGCACATCCTGGAGCTCCGTGCCCTCCTCGAGGAGATTCAGCAGGTGTTTCTTCGTCGAGGAGCCGAGCACGACCTCGACGTTCGCCATACCGAGGTCCGCGTCGACCACGAGGACGCGCTGCCCCGCCAGACCGAGCGCGATGGCGAGGTTCACGGTGAGGTTCGTCTTGCCTACGCCGCCCTTGCCGCTCGTGACGGCGATGACGCGCGCGTTGCCGAGGCGCCCGCCCGCCGCGGGGGCCTCGGGCGCTTCAGATGCCTGTTGATGTCCTACGAGTTTCCTGAGCCGTTCTGCCTGATCCATGTCATTCCCTCAGCAATACGTCCGCGAGTGCCGCCGGCGTCGCCGGCACGATGTCGTCCGGCACGCTCTGCCCATTCGTGAGGAAGGAGAGCGCGAGCTCCTTGCCGTAGAGCAGGTTGAGCAGCATGCCGACGCTCGCCGTCTCGTCCGTCTTCGTGAAGATGACGCGGTCGGGCGCGCAGACGGAGAATTTCTCGAGGATGTCGGCGGCGTCGCGGTCCTTCGTCGTCGCGCTCATGACGAGGTGACGCTCGATGTGCGGATTCGCCGCGAGGAAGTCCACGAGCTCCTTCATCTGAAATTCGTTGTGCTGGCTGCGCCCCGCCGTGTCGATGAGCACGAGGTCCTTCTGCCGGAACTTGTGCAGTGCCGTCTGGAGCTCCTGCGGGGAATAGACGATCTCGAGCGGCAGGCCGATGATGTCGGAGTACGTCTTGAGCTGCTCCACGGCGGAGATGCGATACGTGTCCGCCGTGATGAGCGCGGCGTCGATGCCCTGCTCGAGGACGAAGCGCGCAGCGATCTTCGCGAGCGTCGTCGTCTTGCCGACGCCCGTCGCGCCGATGAGCGCGACGATGCGCACGCCGTGCGGGTTGAGCCGGATGCCGTCGGAGAACTTCACATGCGCAGAGAGGAACTTCTCGAGTACGTCGTGCGCCTCCGGCGTGAGGCTGTCGAGCAGCGTCTCGCCCGCCGCCGCCGAGCCCGCAAGCTCCTTGAGGATGACGGCGTCGACTTCCTGCTCCTTGAGCGCCATCTGCAGCGTGCGCACGCCGTCGGGCTGGTCCTTCGCCATGACCTGCGCGAGGAGACTCTTCATCTGCGAGAGCTCGGCTTCGAGCGATTTGATCTTTTCCGCGTCTTCCGTCTGCATGGCCGATCCGTCCGTTCCTCCCTGCCGCGGGGCTGCCGGTTGCTCCTGCGGCGCGTCCGCCTTGATGATGTGCGGGTTCGTATTCCCCTGCTGCGCGAGGGACTCGACGAGCGCATCGAAGCGCTGCTTTGCCGCCCGCTTCTCCTCGGCCGCCTGGCGCGCGGCCTTGAGGGTGCCTTCCCCGGCATCCTCTGCCTGCGCGGCGGGCTGTGCCTGACGGTACTGCCGCAGCGCCTGACTCGTCTGCGCCGGCGTCACGGGCGGCACGCTCTCCTTGCCCGGGGCCGAGACGATGTCGACGCGCTTCCTGCCGCCTGACTTCTTCTCCGCGGGCGCGTCCTCGAGCGCGGCGGTCACTTCGACGACCTCCCTGGCACCGATGCCGAGGATGCCGCCCTCGCGGTATTTCTTCGTGTGGAGGATGACGGCATCGGCGCCGAGCTCCGCCTTCACCTGCTCCATGGCCTCTTTCATCGAGGCCGCTTTGTAGACTTTAATCTGCACTTAGATCTTCACCACCCCAAGAATCTGGATCTCAACGCTCTGCTCGATCTCCGCCTGCGAGAGCACGATGATGCCCGGCACAGAGCGCTCGACGAGCTTGCGGAAATAGAGGCGCACGGCGGGGCTCGTGAGCACGATGGGCTGATAGCCCATGTTCGTGAGCTTCTGGAGCTCCGTATTGAGCGACTCGATGAGCTTCTTCATCGAGTCCGGATCGAGGCTGATGTACGAGCCTCGATCCGTGCGCTGCACGCCGCCCGCGATGCGGTTCTCGAGCGCGGGGTCGAGCGTCACGCAGGGGAGCTGTCCGTTCTGAACGTTCGCCTGCGTGATCTGCCGCGCCATCGCGTGACGCACGTACTCCGTGAGAATCTCCGTGTCCTTCGTCGCGCGCGCGTAATCGGAGAGCACCTCGAAGATCGTCTCCATATCGCGGATGGAGATGCGCTCATCGAGCAGGTTCTGCAGGACTTTCTGCACCTCGCCGACCGTGAGAAGGTCGGGGATGACTTCGTCGACGAGCGTCTTGTTCGATTTCTTGAGGTTGTCGACGAGGTTCTGCGTCTCCTGACGACCGAGGATCTCCGCCGCATGGCTCTTGATGACCTCCGTGAGGTGCGTCGCGAGCACGGAGACGGCATCGACAACCGTGTAGCCGTTGAGCTCCGCCTGCTCGCGCTCGCTCTCGGGGATCCAGAGCGCCGGCAGGCCGAACGCGGGCTCCGTCGTCTCGATGCCCGGGACTTCCTCGAAGACCGTGCCCGAGTTCATCGCGAGGTAGTGGTCGAGCATGAGCTCTCCCTTGGCGATCTCGACGCCCTTGAGCTTGATGATGTAGGCGTTGGGCTTGATCTGGATGTTGTCACGGATGCGGATCGTCGGCACGACGAGGCCGAGCTCGAGCGCGCACTGCCGCCGGATCATGACGATGCGGTCGAGCAGGTCGCCGCCCTGCCCCTGGTCGACGAGCGGGATGAGGCTGTAGCCGATCTCAAGCTCCATGGGATCAACCTGCAGGAGAGAGACGATGTTCTCGGGCGAGGTCGCTTTCTTTTTCTGCTGCTGTACCGCCTTTTCCTGCTTCTCTGCTGGCGTCTCCGCCGCGCCCGCGCTCTTCTTGAGCGCACGCCCGATGAAGAAGCAGAGCACGGCGAGCACGCTGAACGGAATGCCCGGCAGGCCCGGCACGATGGCGAAGAACGCCAGCACGCCCGAGAGGATGAAAAAGATGCGGTCGTTGCGGAAGAGCTGCGAGACCATGTCCGCACCGAGGTTGCCCTCCGCGCCCGCGCGCGTGACGATGAGGCCCGTCGCCGTCGAGATGAGGAGCGCCGGAATCTGCGAGACGAGGCCCTCGCCGACGGTCAGCAACGTGTACTGTTGGAGCGCCTGCACGGCGCTGAGGTTTCGCTGCAGCATGCCGATGACGAAGCCGCCTGTGATGTTGATGAGCATGATGACGATGGCGGCGATGGCATCGCCCTTGACGAACTTCGAGGCACCATCCATCGCACCGAAGAAGTCCGCCTCGTGCTGGATCTTCTCACGCCGCACCTTCGCCTGCGCGTCCGTGATCGCGCCCTGGTTGAGGTCGGCATCGATCGCCATCTGTTTGCCGGGCATCGCATCGAGCGTGAAGCGAGCGGACACCTCAGCGACGCGTTCCGATCCCTTCGTGATGACGATGAAGTTGATGCCGACGAGGATGATGAACACGATGAAGCCGACGACCGCGTTACCGCCGACAACGAAATTTCCGAACGCCGTGATGACCTCGCCGGCGTAGCCGTCCAGGAGGATGAGGCGCGTCGAGGAGATGTTGAGTGCGAGGCGGAAGAGCGTCGTCACGAGGAGGAGCGACGGGAAGATGGAGAGGTCGAGCGCCTCTTTGTTGTAGATGACCGACATGACGACGAGCAGCGCGATCGTGATATTGAGACAGATGAGGAGATCGAGCAGCAGCGTCGGCAGAGGAATGATCATCATCACGACGATGATGATGATGGCGACGGCGATGAGGACATCGCTGTATTTCTGTATGAAGCTTCCCTTGCCGAACACGCCTGCCGGCGCAGCAATCGGTGATGCAGCCATAAAGCACTCCTTATCTCAGTTGCGAATGTGATATGTAACGCCCAGCCCGCCTACGCCCTGCGGCGGCGATGCTTGAGCCGGTAGACGTAGGCGAGGACCTCCGCGACGGACTGGTAGAGCTCGCGCGGCACGCTGTCGCCGATCTCCGTCGAGGCGTAGAGCGCCCGTGCGAGCGGACGGTTCTCGACGAGCGGCACGTCGTTTTCCCGCGCGACGCTCTTGATCTTCTGCGCGACGAAATCCGCGCCCTTCGCGATGACGACGGGCGCCGTCATGCCCTTCTCGTACTTGAGCGCGACGGCGAAATGCGTCGGGTTCGTCACGATGACGTCCGCCTTCGGCACCTCCTGCATCATGCGGCTCATCGCCATCTGCCGCTGTTTCTGCCGGATCTTGCCCTTGATCTGCGGATCGCCCTCCGTCTGCTTGAACTCGTCCTTGACCTCCTGCTTCGTCATCATGAGGTCCTGCGTCGTCTGCCATTTCTGATAGCCGAAATCGAGCACGGCGAGCACGAAGATCACGCCGATGACCTGGAACGCGAGCGTGAAGATGATCTCCGACATCTTCGAGAGCGAAGTCGCGAGGTCGTAGAAGATGAACTGCGGCATCGTGAGAATCTCGTCCTTGAGATAATTATAAATGAAGAAGCCGATGACAGCAATCTTGAGCACGGATTTCACGAGCTCGACGAGGGAGCGCTTGGAGAACATGCGCCCGACGCCGTTGATGGGGTTGAGGTTGTCGAATTTCGGCTGGATCTTCTCTACGCTCACGTTGAGCCCAACCTGGAAGAAATTCACAGCGAGACCGACGACCATGACCGCGAGCATGATCGGCATCGCCGTCTTGACCATGACGATGCCCATGCCGATGAAGAGCTGGATGACGTTCTCCACATCGATGTTCTGGTTCAGGTTGCTGAGGATGTAGACCGTGTAGTCGGCGATACTCGCGTAGATGCGCTCCCAGAACGCCTTGATGACGAAGAAGCCGACGAGCAGGACGAAGGCGGTGCTGAGCTCCTGGCTCTTGCCGACCTGTCCTTTCTTCGCGGCATCCTGCCGTTTCTTAGCGGTCGGCTCCTCCGTCTTGTCGCCGTCCGCGAAGCGCTGCAGGCGGAAGCGGAACGCCGCTCCCGCCGGGTCAGCCCAAGGCGCGCAGCGCCAGGGAGATCTTTCCATACATTTCATTGAACAACACATCCAGAAACATCACGTAGAACGGCAGGAGCATCGAGAGCACGCCCACGCCGACCATGAGCTGCAGCGGGATGCCGACGACGAAGATATTCATCTGCGGCATCGTGCGCGCGAGGATGCCAAGCGCGACGTTCACGAGCAGGATGGCGAACGTGACGGGCATCGCGATCTTCATGCCCGTCACGAAGATGCCGTTCGTGAAATCCACGAGGATCATCGGCAGTGAGAGGCTCGGCTGCATGCCGAGGAGCGGCACGGCGCGGAAGCTCTCCACGAGCGCGGCGATAATCGCATGGTGCCCGTTCGTCACGAGGAAAACAATGATGCCGAGATTATAAAGAAAACTTCCGATGAGCGGAATCTGCTGACCGGAAGTCGGATCCAAGACATTGACGACGGCAAACCCCACCTGCATATCCATGACCTTGCCCGCCATCTGGATGGCAGAGAAGCAGACGTAGGCGACGAAGCCAATCAGCCAGCCGATGAAGAGCTCGGCGAGCACAGACGCCGCGAACGCGAGCACCGAGGGCGGCGCCGCCACTGCCCCGAGCCCGTCGACGACGGGGAAGAGCACGACGGCAAACGTGACCGCCGCGGCGACGCGCAGCGTCATGGGGATGTTGAGGCTGCCGAAAAAGGGCGCGATGATGAAGATGCCGCTGCACCGCGTGAGCATGAGCAGGAACACCGCCGCATGATCCTGCGCGAGCGTAAAAAGATCCATCCCTCACACCTCAACCGATATAGCCCGGCAGATTCACGAAAACGCTCGTGACATACTCCACGAGGATGCTGAGCATCCAGGGACCGAAGATGAGCACCGCCACGAAGACGGCGATGATCTTCGGGATGAACGCGAGCGTCTGCTCCTGGATGGAGGTCGTCGCCTGGAACACGCTGACCGCGAGGCCGACGATGAGCCCGAGGCCGAGCATCGGCGCCGAGACGAGCAGCACGACGAGGAGCGCCTGCTGCCCGATCTGTATGACGAGATCTCCCGACATATGACAACCTCCAAAACGAAGCGGCTACTTGAAACTGACGATGAGGGACTTGATGAGCAGATGCCAGCCGTCGACCATGACGAAGAGCAGGATCTTGAACGGCAACGAGATCATCGTCGGGGGCAGCATCATCATGCCCATCGACATGAGCGTACTCGCGACGATCATGTCGATGACGATGAACGGAATGTAGATCATGAACCCGATCTGGAACGCCGTCTTGAGCTCACTGATGATGAACGCGGGAATCAGCGTGAACGTCGAGA
Source organism: Dongibacter bovis (assembly GCA_902763085.1). GTDB lineage: Bacteria > Bacillota > Negativicutes > Selenomonadales > Selenomonadaceae > Selenomonas_C. Next base: position 39,920 of record CACWQW010000016.1, on the reverse strand, counting down.
CGTCCTCCTCAGACTCCGGGCGCTCCGCATCGGAGAGGTTGACGAAGAGCGCGAGGTCTGCCTCCCGCGTCTGCTTGAACATGAACTCGCGCATGGGCGCGGCGACGTTGTCGATCGCCTGCTCCTGCGTGATCTGTCCCGCGAGATACGGCTGCAGCCCCTGCTCGTTCGCCTGGTTCCAGTATGGCGCCATGATGTAGAACGTCAGGAACAGCGAGAGCGCGATGACGACCTGGTTCGGCGGCACGTTCTGCGTGGAGAGCGCATTGCGCAGGAAGCCGATCACCACGACGATGCGTACGAACGACGTCGTCATGATGAGGATGCTCGGCGCGAGCGTGAGTACCGTGAGGAGCGCCATGATCTGGAGCGTCACAGAGACATCCTGCGGGCCGTTCGCCTGCCCGATGCCGATATTGACGCTCGGAACGGCGGGCGCCGCACACGCCATCTGCGGCAGCAGCGCCACCAGGCCGAAGGCGAAGAGAGCGCCCAGGGCAAAGACACGTTTCCGACCGATCAAGAATGACAACTCCCTCTCCACTGCATAGAAGACACTGCCCCCGTGGGCAGAACGCCGCCTCATTTCCGGAAGCGCGAGACAAAGTCCGACAACGCGCCGAGCTGCGAGGAGAAGAGGCTCCCCTCCCACCGCTCCGGCAGTGCGGCACTCGTGCGCTCGAGCGCCTCGATCTCCTCGCGGTCCGTGATCTCCGCGAGCAGCGACACGTTTTGCTCCGTCACGCCGAGCAGGAACGTCCGCCCCGCGAGCTCCACGACACAGGCGGAGCTCTTCGGGCCGAGCGGCAGCTGCAGCAGCAGCCGTCCCCCGCCCTTCGATGAGGTGCGCGCGAACTTTCCGCCCAAGACCTTCGCTGCCAGGTACGCCATCGCGAGCACGAAGGCGAAGATGACGAGCAGGCTCAGCAGATACGCGAGCGTCGACCACCAGGAGACCGCCGAGGGCTGCGGGTCGGCGTTCTCGTAGCCAGCGAGGTAGCCAGAGCCTGCCGCCGCCCCAATCCCGGGCAGAATAAAGATGCAGATGGCAGCAAGCACCGCCATCCACATCCATGATTTCCTATTCATCAGCCAACGGCTTTGCGTACGGCCTCGAGCACACGATCCGCCTGGAACGGCTTCACGATGAAATCCCGGGCGCCCGCCTGGATCGCCTCGATGACCATGGCCTGCTGTCCCATGGCGCTGCACATGACGATCTTGGCATTCGGATCCACTTTCTTGATCTCTTTCACGGCGCTGATGCCGTCCATCTCCGGCATCGTGATATCCATCGTCACGAGGTCCGGCTTGAGCTCCTGGTATTTCTCCAATGCCTTCATGCCGTTCTCCGCTTCGCCGACGACTTCGTAGCCGTTCTTCGTCAGGATATCTTTGACCATCATTCTCATAAACGCCGCATCATCAACGACCAATACGCGTACTGCCATGTTTCATCTCTCCTCATTGAAAAAAATTCCCATTGTCTTGCTTACTACTGGAAACATTATATCGAAAATCGCGTTCCCTGCCAATGTGGATTTACTGCAGCTTGGCTGCCCGCTCTGCAGGGCTGGCGATATCCGTGATCCTCACGCCGAAGTTCTCGTCGATGACGACCACCTCGCCCTTCGCGAGATATTTGCCATTGACCATGATGTCGACCGGCTCGCCTGCGAGGCGGTCCAGCTCGACGATGGAGCCGTTCGTGAGCTCCAGGATGTCCTTGATGGACTTGCTCGTGCGGCCGAGTTCGACCGTGATCTGCAAGGGCACATCGAGGATCAGCCCGATGTTCGCATCGTTCACCGGCACGGGGCCGCTCGCGAGCGGTGTGAACTGGACCGGCTGGACGGGCGCGCTCGCAACCGGCTGCGCGTACTGCGGCGGCGCATAGACGGGCGGCGCCTGCTGCGGTGCCGGCTGCGCCATGGGCTGCGGCGCGGGCGCTGCCATGGGCTGAGGCGCCGGAGGCGCCATCGGCTGGGGCGCCGGCGTCGGCGCTGGCTGCGGTGCCGGTGCTGCCGGCTGGGGCGCCGGGGCGGGCGCGGGCTCTTCGGCTGCCGCGCCGCCTCCCATCAGGGACTCCACCATCTCCTTCGCCACGTGGACGGGCAAGATCTGCATGATCTCGCTGTCGATGAGCCCATCGACCTCCATGCGGAAAGAGACGCGCACGACGGGCTCGTCCTGTCCGACGATCTCCGTGACCTTCTCCTCCGTGCCGAGGTCGATGAGGTTGACCTTGGGAGGAGAAATATCGATCTTCTTGTTGAACATCGTCGAAAGCGAGGTCGCCACGGTGCCCATCATCTGGTTCATGGCTTCCCCGACGGCGCTCATGGCGATCTCGCCGATGTTCGCGTCTGGATTCGTACCGTCGCCGCCCATCATGAGGTCAGCGATGATCGCGGCATCGTGCGCCTGGATTGCGAGCACGTTGTTGCCGTCGATGCCCGTCGTATAGCCGACCTCCACGATGAGGTACGGCAGCGGGTAGTGTTCCTTGATGATGCTCATCGTCGCGACGGCGACGTTCGGTGTCGTGATACTGACCTTATGCCCCAAAAGGACGGACAGCGTCGTCGCCGCACTCCCCATCGAGATGTTGCCAATCTCTCCGAGTGCATCTTTCTCCGTATCCGTCAAAACGCCTGCGAATTGAGATGAATCACCTTCCGAGGGTTCTCCCGCCGACGCCCCTGCCTCAGCGGGCTGCTCGGCAGCAGGTGCTGCGTCCGCCGCTGCCTCCGGGGCAGCGGCACCGTCGCCGGCACCTGCGAGTCCGCCGTTCAAGAGGGCGTCAATCTCCTCTTGCGAGATCATATCATCACTCATCCGTATTTTCATCTCCTTCGTTTATGATCCGCGTGACCTGCACAGCCATGCTCTTGCCTGCCGTACCGGGCCGACACTTGAATTTTGGACGCTTGCCGACGAAGACCGGCAGTTCGTCCTCCACCTTCGTATCGAGCTGCAATACGTCGCCGAAGCCGAGCGTCAGGAACTCCTGGACGGAGATGTCGAGCCGCCCGAGCTCCACGATCAGCGGCACCCGCGTGCGCTCGATCTTCTTCTGGAGCATCTCCACCTGCTCCGGGTTCGCGTCCTCCTTGGAGACGGAGGAGGCGACCCAGAACGTCGTCGTGAGCTTCGACATGATGGGCTCCAGCACGAGGTACGGGATGCAGATGTTCATCATGCCCTCGACGTCGCCGATCTTCATCTGGATCGTGACGATGACGACCATGTCGCTGGGCGGGACGATTTGGGTGAACTGCGGGTTAGACTCCGTCGCCTCGAGCTTTGGGCGGAACTCGCAGACATTCTTCCATGACTCACGGAAATGGTCCATCGCCTTGTCGACGAACCGCCGCATGACGGTCTCCTCGATGTCGGTGAGGACGCGCGGCTTGATGCTCGCCTTGCCCTCGCCGCCGAACACGCGGTCGATGAAGGCGAACGCGATCTCCGTGTTGATCTCCATGATGATGTTCCCCTTGAGCGGGGGAACCGCGAGAATGCTGATGACGCTCGGGTTCGCGAGCGACTGGATAAACTCCTGGTACGTCAGCTGCTCGACCGAAGCGACCTCGACGTTTACGACAGTGCGCAGGTGTGTGGACAGATATGTATTGAGAAGCCTCGCGAAGCTCTCATGCAGCATGTAAAGCGTGCGAATCTGGTCCTTGGAGAACTTGTCCGGCCGTTTGAAATCGTAGACCTTGACTTTCTTCTGCTCTTCATCTGCCTTGACTTCCTCTGCGGAAACCGTACCGTCAGAAAGCGCAGACAGCAGCTTATCTATCTCGGATTGAGATAAGACTTCATCCGCCAAGCTTCGTCCCCCTTTCTGCTCTTCTGCGGCGCTTGGTCATTGCAGCAGGAAGCTCGTGATGTAGACATCGTATACGGATCCCTGGCCGAGCTTGTCGTTGAGCTCATCCTTGATCTTCTTCTTCAGCTCATCCTGTTTCGTCGCATCGAACTCGTCGAGCTTGGCGCTCCTTAAGATCTGCATCGTCGTGTCGAGGATCTTCGTCTCTGCCATCGGCTGAAGCTTGCCGTCATCCGTAAGGTTGTCCTTCTTGCCGGGATTCATCTCGAGGACGATGCCTGCCTTGAGGTATTTCCCGGCCTTGACGCCGCCGACGTTGACCATGATGCCGTCCTTCGCATCGCCGAGCTTCACGAACTTGCCCGGGTCATGATGCTCGCTCACGCCTGCCTCCGAGGCAGTGTCCGCCATCATCTTCGTCGTGACGAAGAAGGAGATGCCCGCCGCGAGCACGAGGCCCACGAGGACCAGGACCACGACCAGGACGATCGAGGATTTCTTCTTCTTCTCCTCCGGGGCGGGAGCCGCAGCCGGGGCCGGCTCCTTTTTTTCATCAGCCATCTATCGATCCCTCCATATCATGTCTGCCACGCTTCCCCAAGGGCAGCCTCCTGCTCTCCCTTGCTGGGAAACTCCTCAGAACTGATGCAGTGCGCGGCGATACTTCATCACGCGCCGCACGATCTCGTCCATCGGCTCATCGACGATGAGTTTCTTGCCATTCGTGAGCGTCACCACCGTGTCCGGTGTCTCCTCGATCGTCTCTATGATTTCCGCGTTAAGGACGAACTCGCCTTTCTTGTTCGTCTTGGAGTTGAATTTCGTCAGTTTGATCATAGGTTCCTTCTCCTCCCCAAACACTCATGCTAGTGTTGTTATTCGTCACGCAGATATGCATTCCCTTTTTTTGAAGAAGATTTTTCCACGAAAATCAACTGCGAAATCATGTTGGAAACACTCTCAAGAATACCGCACGCCTCGCCGTTCGTCAAGCGTCCCGGGACGATAAACCTAGAAAGAATAGGCAGGACGTGCAATGCTCTGCATAAAAAGACCTCCCTCGTAGGAGGGAGGTCTGAAGAAGCGCCTCAGCGCTTCATGTTGATGAGGGTCTCGAGCATCTCGTCGCCGACCGTGATGATCTTCGAGTTCGACTGGAAGCCGCGCTGCGTGATGATCATATCGGAGAACTCGTTCGCGATATCGACGTTGGACATCTCAAGCGCGGACGGCGTGATCGTAACGCCGAGATCCGCCGCCGTTTTGACGTTCGCAGTGCCGGAGTTGTTCGACTCCTGGTAGAGGCTGTTGCCCGTCTTCGTGAGACCGGAGGCGTTCGTGAACTGCGCGACCGCGACCTGCGCTTCTGTCTGTTTGACGCCGTTTGTGTAGGTGCCCGTAATGATGCCCGAGCTGTCGACAGAAACGCTTGAGAGCGTGCCGGCGGCATTACCGTCTGCCGATGCATTGATCGTGCTCTTGCCGGCATACTGCGTAATAGTGGAAAGATCGAGCGTAACCTTCTGATCCGTGCCAGAGCCGTTGGTCAACGTCATGGTAATCGTCCCACTGCCACTTTTCATCTTGCCATCTGTATCAAACTTGAGTTCCTGCTTCGTCATCGTTGCCGTTGTCGTAGAACCATCTGCCTCGACGATCCCGTCTACGAACGCTTTCTTCGTAGAATCATAATGGGAATTTTTCTCAGACAGATCGCTATTGACCGAAATCGTCCATGTATTCCCGGTTTTACCTGTCGTATCTTTACCCGTGAGCGTAAAGTACACTGGAATACTGTGTGCCGTTCCCAAGCTGTCATAGGCAGTAACTGTCGTCGTCACAGGCAAGCTATTACCAATGGTATAAGAGCCAGATGTCTCCGTAACAGTCGTGCCATCGCTCAATGTAATCGTTGCAGACTTGACAGTATTGCCGTCAATCTTGGCCGGACCCTTGTTTGTCTCATCATACGTAGTCGTTCCTGCAACAATCTTCGTGATGGTAGGGACGCTCGCATTCAGGTTGTGGCCGGAATCGTGATATTGCCCACCGCGCTCGACGTATTGAGCACACCGTCCGTCGCTGTCCACCCTTGCACATAGAGGCCGCTGCTCGGCAGGACGTAATTGCCCTCTGCGTCGAACTCAAATGCGCCGTCGCGCGTGTAGTACGTCTCACTGCCACGCTTGACAACGAAGAGGCCGTTGCCGGAGAGGCAGAGGTCCGTGTTCTTGCCCGTGGACTGCACGGAGCCGTCCGTGAAAAGCATGTCGATGCTCGCGACGCCCGTGCCGAGGCCGATCTGCTTAGGGTTCGTGCCACCGATATTGTCCTGCGGCGCGGAGGCTCCCGACAGGGTCTGCGAAAGCGTATCCGCAAACGTCGTGCGGCTCGATTTGAATCCGGTCGTGTTGACATTGGCGATGTTGTTGCCGATGACATCCATGCGGGTCTGATGGGATTTCAGTCCGGATACACCGGAAATTTCTTTCCTCATCGTGATGCAGCAATGCGTGTGGGGCGCGTCTGTCGTTCGGCGTCCCGGAGTCTCCCGTAGGTCCAACTCTAGAGAATTGCTGCACTGTCGATGTTCGTTATGATATTGTCCTTTGCTCTGCCATCCATGGCGGTGATCACCGTCCGCTTCGGTACGCTCACGACGAATGCCGTGCCATCGAGATAGACGAGCGATTCACGGGCTCCTTTCCCGGCGAGCTCATCAACCGCCCTGCCGAGCTGGGCGAGAGACTGCTCGCTGATCGCGATCCCGCGCTCTGCGAGCCGCGTTTTCGCATGCTCAGAAAAGGTGATCTTGCTCTGCGCGGCAGCAAGCATCTCATCGAAGCCCGCTGCCTGCGGCCGCCGTGCCGCTTGCCGGGATATGGTCCCGGCGCGTTGGATGGGCAGAAGCAGCTGGGGATCGAAAAAGATCTTTTCCGCCATCTGCTGTCCCTCCTATATGAAATTCTTTCTGGTTTCTGTTCCCGTCCGACGAGGTTGATCCCTGCGGCGCTGCTCAAGCGCTCTCGCCGACGCGCGTAATATCGCTGATGGCAACTTTGTGCGTCGTGCCGCTTGCATCCTTGGCGATGATGCTCGGCGCGCCGTCGGAGATGCTGACGCCCGTGACCGAACCCTCGTAGGTCGTCTTCGTCGTCTTCGCCTTGCCGTTCGCGTCTGTGACGGCGTTGCCATTCTCGTCCGTGACCGCAGTCTCCGTCGTCCACTGGATCTTCTGCCCGATCATGGAGCTGAGCTGACCGACGAGCAGGCTCGAATCAATGTTGCTCACGAGCGTATTCGTCTTTTCCAGATTGTCAGCGACATTCGTCATCTGCTCCAGCGCCGAGAACTGCGCGAGCTGGGCGAGGTATTCGCTGTTGTCCTGCGGATCGAGCGGATCCTGGTACTGCATCTGCGTCACGAGGAGCTGCAGGAACGCGTCCTTCCCGAGGGTGCTGTTCGTGCCTGCCGCGGTCGATGCCTGCTGCTTTGCATAGTCCTCCGCCGTGTAGGTGGTTCCACCTACCGTAACGGTATTGAGTGAATTTGCCATGAATGGTTCCTCCTGTCAGATCCGATAGTCTACGCCATCCGTGGCGGTGTTTCCTTCCTGTGCGGCAAGCGCCGCCGCGAGCTCCTGCCCGTCCTCAAACGCCGCCGCACTCTCGCGGGTCGAACGGTGCTGCTGGCTCCCCTGCTGGAACGCCTGCTGCTGTCCCTGATCCTGCGGCAGGCCGCCATCAGCGAGGCCAGCGTAGACGCCGACGTTATCGACCTTGATGCCCTGGTTATTGAGCTCCTGCTTGAGCTGGACGAGCGAATTCTCGATGATGGTGCGCACCTCGGCGTTGCTGGAGTGGAACGAGGCATTGACGGCACCATCCGTGCCGACGGAGACGCGGAGCGTCAGGTCGCCGAGGTGGTCCGGCTTCAGGTGGATGACCATCTCCGTATCCTGACCGCGCTGGATGAGGCGCGCCTGATCGACGATCTGTTTCGGGATCTCATAGTCCGTCTGCGGCATCGCCTGAGGCGCGGTGGACGTCGCGCCCGATGTGGCGTCGAGCGTCTGCGAGAAGCTCAGGAGGCCCGGTGCCGCCGTCGCAGACGTCCCCGGCTCGGCGCTCTCTGCTGCCTGCCCCTTCTCGGGAGCGGCGGACGCTGTCTGCGGCATCTCCTCGCCGGGAAGCTGCGCGAAGGACTGCTGCTGCGGCGACTGCTGGAAGAGCGCGCTGCCGCCGTCCTGTGCCGTGACGGGCTGGACGGGAGCGCTGCCATCGACCTGCACCTCGGTGCCGAGGAGATCCGCGAAGTCGCTGACCTGTACGGTCTGTTCCGCCGTCTCGCCGGTCTTCATCCCTGCCTGCGCGAGCGCTGCAGCGCCCTGTGCAGCCTGGGTGGCCTGCGCGGTCTGCACGGTCTGCACCGCAGTCTGCTGCGTCTGCGCGCTGGCCGTCCATCCCTGCAGCGGGCCGAAAGCCTCTGCGAGTGAGGTCTGTGCCTGGTTGGCGCGCGCCGTGAGCTGCGCTGTACCTGACGCCTGTGCCTGCTGCAGGTTGTCCGCCATCGCGGCGGCGTCCGTGTGCCCCGTCAGAGGAGCCTCCGTCACCGCCTGGCCGTCCGTCGCAAACGACTGCCCCGCGAGCATCGCGAGGAGCTTTGTCTGTTGGGCGTCCTTGCCGGCATCCTGCGGCAGGAGCGTCTGCAGGCTCGCGGCAGCGGGCTGTGTGTCCGTCTTGAGGAGCTCGGCAGCCGTCGTCTCCGGCGCGCCGGCCTCGACGGTCACCGTCGCATCCGCGGCAGCGACCGCGGCGAGCGCTGCTGAGAGCACCGATGCCTCGGCGGCAGCCGCCTCCTCTGACGAGGATGCTTCCTGCGCCTTGTCGGCGGACTTCGCTTTGCCGCCCTTCGTCGCCTTCTGCGTCTTGCCAGCGACGGCGGTCTCGCCCGCTACGTCCTCTGCTGCCTTCGCGGCGTCCGCGGCATCAGTCGTCTTTGCAGCGTCATCCGCCTTGGCGGTATTTCCCTGCGATTTCTCGAGGGCGCTGCCGAAGTCGTCCTGGCCGCGGCTGTCCGCCGTCTGCGCTTTCTGCGCTGAGAGCGGCTTTGAGACCGTGCTCGTGGCAGAGGTCTGCACCGCGCCCGCCTGCGGCGCGGTGCTCATGATCTGTGTTGTGTTCACGTTTTCACCTCCTACAGTAGTTTTATCGTCGTTTCGGAAAAAAACTTAAGGAAGCACAGACGGATGTGCTTCCTTGAAGTGCTGCTCTCTCCCTAGGACATGGCCGCATCTGACATTCAGTTGCCCGCAGCTGTGCCCTGCGTGCCCGCTGCCGCGTCCTGGCCCTGCTGCGCGAGCGCATCGACGTCGCTCGGCGCCGTCAGTTTCTTCTGCTTTCCCTCGTACATGAGCTTCGTGAGGCGCGCCGTCTTCGAGGCGTCGAACTCCGCGAGGATCTTCGCCGCCTGTCCCTCGTCCATGCGCTGCAGGATGAGGATGCAGAGGTCGTCGTCGAGCTGGTCCATCGCCGCCGCCGCGTCCGCCGGCTTCATCTCGTTGTAGAGGCGCGCGAGCTTCGAGACGCGCTTGCGGTCTGCCGCCTCGCGTTCCTTCATCTGTTTCTCGATTTCCTTCTTCGTGAGCGTCACTTTCTTGGAATCCTTCTTCGTATCGTCGGGATTCGGCTTGACGTCCTCCGCCGGCTTGTCCTCCATGTCCTGCTCCGTCGGCGCCGGCTTGACGAAATACTGACCGATGATGGGCAGATTGTAGAGGCCGAGCTTTTCGTTCGCCGCCTGCGTATCGAAGATCCGCAGGTAGATGCCGAGGGCGAACCCGCCGACGATCAGCACCAGGAGCAGGAAGAGTATCAGGAGGATCTTGAGAATGCGTCGCTTCTTGCTCGGCGTCTGCTGTTCTTCATCCATCGCTTTGTCACCTCAAATACGGAATGGGAAAATCAACGGTAGAGGTCGAGGACCTTGCTGACGTAGTCCTGCGTCTCGCGGTAGGGCGGCACGCCGCCGTACGCCCTGACCGCCGCGGGGCCCGCGTTGTACGCCGCGACCGCCTTGCGCACGTCGCCGCCGAACTCGTCGAGCATCTCGCGCAGGTACTTCGCGCCGCCCTCAACGTTCTGCTTCTCATCGTAGGGATCGACGCCGAGGCTCGCGGCCGTCTCCGGCATGAGCTGCATGACGCCGATGGCGCCGACCGGCGAGACGGCAGACTGGTCGCCGCCCGACTCCGCCTGCGCAACGGCGTTCACGAGGCGTGGGTCGACCTGATATTCACGCGCCGCCTGATTCACGATGGCGCTCAGGTTGCTGTCCGCCACGGGGAGGTCGGAGACCGCCGTCATGCCCGTGCCGACGTTGAGCGGCGAGGGGGCATGGCTGCGCTGGGCCGCGCCCGCCTGCGGCGCCGCGGAGGCCGCTGGCGTCTGATGCTGCTGCGCCGCCGCGTCCTGCGCCCGCAGCGTGCGGTCGAGCACCTGGCCGAACGAGGCGCCCGGCACCTGCTGCATCTGCCCGAACTTCTTCTCGATCGCGGCGATGCGCTGCTGCACATGCGTGATGTCTGCCATATTGATCATAATGCGTCCCTTGCCTTCCCATTTCTCATATAGAGCTGCAGGCCGATCTCATCGAGCGACTTCTGCTCCTCGAGGAGCACCTGCTCCTTGTACTGCTGATACCGTTTCTCCTTGAGCTGCTCGATGCTCTTGAGGTAGCTCATGACGGACGTGAGCTCCTTGAGCCGCTTCTGCTTCTCCGCCTTCGCCGTGAGGATGCTCTGCTGCTGCAGGCTGATCTGCTCGCGCTTCCAGGCGAAGAAGCTGTTGAACTCCATGAGGCGGCCGACGGTCACGCGCTTGCCCTCCTGAGAGATCGCGTCGTACTCGCGCTGGCCGCGCTGCATCTCATCGAGAAGCAGCTGCATGTGCGCGCGCCTGTCCTCGAGGTCGCGCGACGCCTTGGCGAACGCCGTCTCGGCGTCGTCTTTCTTCCTGCGCGTCACGCGCAAGAGCGTCTCGAGCTGGAACTTGAATTTCTTCATGATGCACTGCCTGCCCCGGTGATCGCCTCGAGTTTCCGCTCCGTCTCCTCATACGTATCGACCTCGAAGATGCCCTGGCAGAGGAACTCGTTGATGGCGTCGATCTTTGCGATGGCCTCGTCGATCTTCGCGCTGGAGCCCTTGACATAGGCGCCGATGTGGATGAGGTCCTCCGCGTCGCGGTAGACGGCCATGAGCTGACGCATGCGCTGTGCCGCCTGAAGGTGTTCCTTGGAGACGACTTCATTCATGACACGGCTCACGCTCGTCATGATGTCGATGGCGGGGAAATGGTTCTGCGCGGCAATATTGCGCGAGAGCACGATATGACCGTCGAGGATGGAGCGCACGGCGTCAGCGATCGGCTCATTCATATCGTCGCCGTCGACGAGCACGGTGTAGATGCCCGTGATCGAGCCCTTGCCGCTCGTGCCCGCGCGCTCTAGGAGGCGCGGGAGCATCGCGAAAACGGAAGGCGTGTAGCCGCGCGTCGCTGGCGGCTCGCCGATCGTCAGCCCGACCTCGCGCTGCGCCATCGCGAAGCGCGTGACGGAGTCCATCATGAGGATGACCTTGTGCCCCTGGTCGCGGAAATACTCCGCGATCGCCGTCGCCGTCATCGCGCCCTTGATGCGCACGAGCGCCGGCTGGTCGGAGGTCGCGACGACGACGACGGAGCGCTTCAGCCCTTCCTCGCCGAGATCGCGCTCGATGAAGTCGCGCACCTCGCGGCCGCGCTCGCCGACGAGCGCGATGACGCTGATGTCCGCCTCGGTGTTGCGCGCGATCATGGAGAGCAGCGTCGACTTGCCGACGCCCGAGCCCGCCATGATGCCGATGCGCTGCCCGTCGCCCATCGTGATGAGTCCGTCGATCGCACGTACGCCGACGTAGAGATTCTCATGGATGCGCGGTCGCGTGAGCGGCGCGGGCGGCGGCGCCTGGAGCGGGTACTCGCGCTTTGAGAGGATGGGGCCCTTGCCGTCCATGGGATTGCCGAGGCCGTCGAGCACGCGCCCGAGGAGCTCCGGGCCGACCTTGACCTTGAGCGTCTTCTGTGCGGAGACGACCTCGCAGCCGGGGCCGATGCCCTGCATCTCGCCGATGGGCATCAACATGACAAATCCCTCCCGAAAGCCGACGACTTCTGCCGGCACGGGCGGGACGTTGGGGAAATGCGAGGAGACATAGCAGAGCTCGCCGACGCTGACCGTCGGCCCCTGCGACTCGATGACGAGGCCGATGACCTGCGTGACCTTGCCCGTGAGCTTGACGGAGACGGCGCCAGCGATAGCGTCCGTGAATTTCTTGATATCCACCCTCTGCTCGTTCATGCCTTCACTTCCTGTATTGCCTGACGGATGAGCTCGATCTGCGTCTGCAGGCGCGCGTCCACGCTGCCGTTCGGCGTCTCGATCACGCAGTCGCCCGGCGAGAGGCTCTCGTCCGAGACGATCGTAAGGTCGGCGCCTGCCCCCTGCAGACGGCTGCGGAACTCGTCGCGCGCCATGAGCACGAGGTCGTAGACGGCGGGTGCGACGTGGATGGCGATCTCCTTCTGGTCCTTGACCTTCTCGAGCGCTTTCTCTACGAGAGGCAGGATGACCTGCGGCACGTCGATGAAATGCTGCGGCAGGATCTTCTCGACGACGGCGAGGGCGATGCGCGTGACGTCGTCCTCCGCCTGCGCCAGATAGTCCGCTGTCGCGTCTTTGGCGTCGCGCAGCGTCTTTTCCGCCTGCGTGTTCGCCGCCTGGATGCGCTCCGCCATGTCGGCTTCTGCCTGCTGGCGGCCCGCCGCCTCGCCTGCGGCATAGCCTTCCTTGTGACCTTCCTCGCGCGCCTGTGCCTTGAGCGCCTCGCACTCCTGGCGCGTCTCCTCGAGCAGACGGTCGCGCTCATTCTGCGCTTCCTGCTTCAGGACTTCGCTCTCCGTGCGCGCATTTTGCAGGAGTTCGTCCGCGTGCTGCTCCTTGGCGGCGATCTCCGCGAGCATGTTCTTCTGCGCTTCCTCGTCGAGTCCGCCCTCCGCCGCGATCTCCTCTGTCACGGTTTTCGGCGGCTCGGGCGCGCGGATGACCATGGGGCGCTCGCGCCACGCAGCGGCCTTGATCACCTTAGACAATCATCTCGTCCCCCTTGCCGCGGGAAATGACAATTTCGCCCTTGTCCTCCATCGTGCGGATGACATTGACAACCTTCTGCTGTGCCTCTTCGACGTCGCGGATCTTGACCGGGCCCATGAACTCGATCTCTTCTTTGAGCATGTCGGCGGCACGCGAGGACATGTTCTTGTAGACCTTGTCGGCGACCTCTTTCGGCGTCGCCTTGAGCGCGAGCGAGAGGTCTTTCGTATCGACCTGACGCAGCACGAGCTGCAGCGAGCGGTCGTCGAGCATGACGATATCCTCGAACACGAACATGAGGCGCTTGATGTCCTCGGCGAGCTCCGGGTTGTCGACCTCGAGGTTCTCGATGATGGATTTCTCCGTCGTGCGGTCGACGCGGTTGAGGACCTCGACGATCGACTTGACGCCGCCCGCCGACGTGAAGTCCTGCGTGACGAGCGTCGAGAGCTTGCGCTCGAGCACGCGCTCGACCTCGCGGATGACGTCCGGCGACGTGCGGTCCATGACCGCGATGCGCTTCGCGACATCTGCCTGCTGATCCGGCGGCAGCGACGAGAGTACCGTCGCCGCCTGGTCCGGCTCAAGGTACGCCATGATGAGCGCGATCGTCTGCGGGTGCTCGTTCTGGATAAAGTTCATGAGCTGCGACGGGTCGGTCTTCCGCAGGAAGTCGAACGGACGCACCTGCAGGCTCGTCGTGAGACGGTTGATGATATCCATCGCCTTTTCCGCGCCGAGCGCCTTTTCGAGGACGTTCTGCGCATACTCGAGGCCGCCTGTCGAGATGTAGTCCTTCGCCATCGCCATCTGGTAGAACTCGCTGATGACGGCAGCCTTCTGCTCGGCGCTGACCTGCTTGTGGTTCGCGATCTCGAGCGTCACGCGCTCGATCTCGTCGTCATCCATATGCTTGAAGAGCTTGGCGGAGTACTCCGGACCGAGCGCGATAAAGAGGATCGCCGCTTTTTCCTGGTTCGTGAGTTCTCCTTCTTCGCTGCTCATGCCGTACATATCCGTTGCCATTTATTCATCCTCCGAAAGCCAAGTCTTGATGAGCATTGCGACCTCGGCAGGCTTCTGGTCGATGAGCTCCTGCAGCTGCTGTTTCTCCGTGAGCTGGCGCTGCTCCTCCTCGGAGAGTTCATCTTCATCAACCTCACCGGCAGCGACAGCCGCTGCGCGCTCCTCGGCGAGGCGCTGACGCTCCTCCTCGGCCTCGCGCTCGGCAAGCTCTGCAGCCTCGCGTTCCTGCTGCTTCTTGCGGCGATACATCATGATGCCTCCCACGATGAGCGCGAGCAGGAGCAGGGCGCCGGCGACCTCCGCGTAGAAGATGCGGTCCTGCCGGTCCTTCTCTGCCTGCTCCTCTGCCGCCTGCTTATCGCGCGCCTCCGTGCTGAAGGGCAGCGCCTCGACGCTGACCGTGTCACCGCGGTCCTGGTTGATGCCCGCAGCGGAGGAGACGCTGCGCAGGATGCTGTCCTGCTGCGTCGCGTTCACGTCGTCATTGACGAGCACGGCGACGTTGAGCCGACGGATCGAGCCCGGCGAGGCGACGATCTTCTGCTTCTCCTCGTTGATCTCGTAGTTCTTCGTCGACTCCTTCTTCTCGTACTGCGCGTTGGAGTTGCCGTTCTGCGCGACGTAGCCCGGCACGTTCGACTGCACGCCCGCGGCGCCGCCCGGCTGCGTCGACGTCCCGTTGTACGTCTCGTTGGAGTCCTGCTGGCTGCGGATGATGCCGGAGTCGTCGACGACCGGCGTGAACGTCTGCTTATCCGTCTGCTTGTCGTCGAAGTCGAGCTCGACGCTCACGCGCGCGACGGCACGCCCTGTACCGAGCGTCTGGTCAAGCAGCGTCTGCACGTTCTTCTGGATATCATCCTGGACCTTCTTCGTCATCTCGAGCTGCGTGAGCGTCTTGGCGCCCACACTCTTCTCGTCGAGCTCATCGGGGTCGTTTAAGATCTTGCCCGTCTCATCGACGATCGTGATGTTCTCCGGTGTGAGTCCCTGCACGCTGTGCGCCGCGAGGTTGACGATGCCCTTGATCTCCTTCTTGGAGAGCTGCTGGTTCGGCTTGAGCATGAGCATGATGGACGCTGTCGCCGGCTTCTCGTTCTTCTTGTAGAGGCTGTCCTCCGGCAGCACGATGTGCACGCGCGCCTTCTGCACGGCGTCGATCTGTTCGATCGTGCGCACGAGCTCGCCCTGCAGCGCCTGCAGGTAGTTGACCTTGTTCTGGAACTCCGTGACGCCGAGCTTGTTGTCGTCGAAGATCTCGAAGCCCTTCTGCCCGCGCGGCAATCCCTCCGTCGCGAGGTTCAGGCGCGCCTCGTGCACCTTATTGGAAGGCACGAGGATCGTCGTGCCCTTCTGCCCGTCCTGGACCTGGTACTCGACTTTCTGCTCCTTGAGCTTCGCCGCCACCTCGCCGGCGTCCTTCGTCTCCATATTCGTAAAGAGCGGCACCATGTCGGGCTTGCTGCCGTACCAGACGCTGATGCCGATGACGGCGATCAGTACGGCGAGCACGGAGCCGATCATGATGTAGCGCTGCTTCTTGCTATATTTATGCCAAAGCTGCAGATATCGCTGTTTCCAATCTGCTTTTTCTGCTTTGTCTGCCATGTTCTCAATCCCTTCGCGCTTCTGTCGGTGTGGTCATGCTGAGGTCTGCTGGGTGAGCGCCGCGGCGCGCGGCCATGCCCCCTTTATACCTGCATGCGCATGATCTCCTGATAGGCGGAGACCGCCCGGTTCCGGATCTGAAGCGTGAGCTGCAGCGCGATGTCCGCTTTCTGCGAGGCGATAACGACCTGCGAGACGTCGTCAACCTGTCCGGCGGCGAGCGCCGCATTCCACCGATCCGAATCGAGCTGCAGCCGGTTCGTCTCCTGGAGCGCATCCTTCAGATAGTCCGCGAATCCCTTCGTCTCCTCCGCTGGCTGCGTCTCTCCCAAATGGCTCTCCGCGCTCATCTGCACGGGGCGCACGGGCGTCATCGCTAGTGCCTCAACCTGCATCCTGCTTCCACCTCACTTTTACTTGCCGATCTCGAGTGCCTTCGTCACCATGCTCTTCGCCGCGTTGATCGTCGTCGTGTTCGCCTCATAGGCGCGCGACGCCGTGATCATGTCCACCATCTCCGAGACGATGTTGACATTCGGGCGCTCCACATAGCCCTGCGCGTTCGCGTCGGGATTGCCCGGGTCGTAGACGAGCGGGCCCTGGGTATTGTCCGCCTCGATGCCGACGGCGCGCACGCCGTCGCCCGCCTCGAGCTTGTCCATGGACTTCTTCAGGAAGCTCGAGAAACCGTTTCCAGTCTCGCGAGGCTCGAAGACGACGTAGCGGCGGTGATAGGCACCGCCCTCCGCCGTGCGCGTCGTGTTTGCATTGGCGATATTATTGGAAATCACATCCATGCGCAGGCGTTCCGCCGTAAGGCCGGAAGCCGCCGCGTCGATCCCGAGAAACATTCCCATTGCTACCCCTCATTCCCTATCCAATCCGTCTCGTTTCCGTCTCATCACGACTGACCGCTCGTGATGACGTTGCGCAGCTTCGAGACATAGCCGCCGAGCTGCGTCGCCATCGCGTTGTAGTACAGCTGGTTCTTGGCGAGGCTCGCCATCTCGATGTCGATGTCGACGTTGTTGTTGTCGACGCGCATCGTCGTCGTGTCGTCCTCGGCGATCGTCGCCTGCGCGCCGCCTGTGGGCGCGACGGGCAGATGCCGGTCGTGCGTGCGCACGAGCGGCAGGGCCTTGCCATCGTCCATGCCGAGTTCCTTGGCGAGAAGGCTCTCGAAGACGACGTCGCTCTTCTTGAAGTTCGGCGTATTGACGTTCGCGATATTATTGGAAATCACCTCTTGGCGCAGGTTCGCTGCCGCGAGGCCCCGGCCGAGGTAATTGAAGTTCGGGCTGTTCATGATCTGTTCCAGCATGTGTTTACCGCCTCCCCTACATGTTTATTTTTCGCTGCACTTATATGGATTCCTTCAAATTCTATCACTTTTTTCGCGATTTTAGAAGTCCTGTCTTTGATTTTAGGGAAGGAACGAAAAAGGTCCTAGGAATCTCTCCCCCTCAGACAGAAAAAAAGGATATGCGTGGCTTCGCTCGGAAAGTCTCACATATCCTCTGAAACAGGCGCTCAAATTCTCGTGTGGTGCACGCGCTTTTCTTCCTTCGGCAGGGGTTTCGCGTCGATCTTCTTGACCTCATCGATGAGGTATTCGTTCTTCACCTTGATGTACGTCCCCTTCATGCCGAGGGACTTCGACTCGATGACGCCGGCGGACTCGAATTTCCGCAGCGCGTTGACGATGACGGAGCGCGTGATCTGCATTTCCTTCGCGACCGTCGAGGCGATGAGGTTGCCCTCGAGCTTGCCGTCCTTGTCGTTCTCCTCCAGTTTCTTGAGGATGCCCTTCGCGGCGACCTGCTCGGAGTACGAGAGCGTGTTGATGGCGATCTGCACGGCGGTCTTCTTGCGCTCGATCGCCTGGATCTTGAGGTTCTCGTCGCGCAGGATCTCCATGCCGACGACGGTCGCGCCGTACTCGACGAGCACGAGGTCGTCGTCGTCGAACTCGTCGTCGTACTTCGCGACGATGAGCGTTCCCTTGCGCTCGCCGTTGCTGTAGATCGGCACGATCGTCGTGTTCTTGCCGTTGAACATGCACGCCGTGCTCTCGTCGTAAGCGCACATCCCCGTCTTGGAGTGGAGATTCGGCGTCGTCTCGTCGATGCGGCGGAGCCAGTTGACGTACGAGCGTGGGAACTCACCGCGATTGATGACCTTGTCCACCATGAGGTCGCACTCGAAGTCGTCGATGAACGCGTAGCCGTAGATCTTCCCCGCGGTGTCCGTGATGTAGACGTTCGCGTCGAGCACGTTGCTGAGCACGCGGGCGATGCCGTCGTATTCGACGCTGACGGAGCGCTGCAGCAGCCGATTGATCTTCCTCGTTTTTTCCAGTAGTGTAGCCATAAAAGATTCCCTCTCCCCCGTCCGGCGGCGGTGTGTGGACGCCCGCCGGGCACGATAATAAAAATATCTTTATATCTTTTGTAGCTATTCTACCACACTTTTCCAAAAATTCCTAGATATTGTTACAATTTCCAAGGTTCACGATAGAGACCACCTGACGCGCGCAAAAAGGCGCCGGTTTTCCTGCCGGCGCCCTTGGAGGTCTCCCCCTCGCCTCAGAGGATGAACTGCGAGAGGTCCCTGTTCTTCACGATATCGTGGAGCTTCGCATCGACGTAGGCCTCGTCGATGACGACGTGCTTCTCCGTGAGCTCCGGCGCCTCGAACGAGACGTCTTCGAGCAGCTTCTCGAGCAGCGTGTGCAGGCGCCGCGCGCCGATGTCCTCCGACTGCTCGTTCACGTCGCACGCGAGCTGGGCGATGCGGCTGATGGCGTCCGGGCGGAACTCGAGCTCGACGCCCTCCGTCGCGAGCAGCGCCTCGTACTGCTTGAGGAGCGCGTTCTGCGGCTCGGCGAGGATGCGCTCGAAGTCCTCCTTGCGCAGGCTCTTGAGCTCGACGCGGATGGGGAATCGCCCCTGCAGCTCGGGGATGAGGTCGGAGGGCTTCGCCATGTGGAAGGCGCCCGCCGCGATAAAGAGCACGTGATCCGTCTTGACCGGGCCGTACTTCGTCGAGACCTGTGAGCCCTCGACGATGGGCAGGATGTCGCGCTGCACGCCCTCGCGCGAGACGTCATTGCCGGAGGAGTTGCCGTGCACGGCGACCTTGTCGATCTCGTCGAGGAAGACGATGCCGCTGCGCTCCGCCGCCTTGACGGCCGTCTCGGCGACCTCATCCATGTCGATGAGCTTGCCCGCCTCTTCCTGCGTGAAGATCTTACGCGCCTGCTCGACGCTGACCTTGCGCTTGCGGTGGCTCTTGGGCATGAAATTGCCGAGCATGTCCTGGAGGTTGTCGCCCATGCCCTCGAGG
The DNA here is from genome assembly GCA_902763085.1 of Dongibacter bovis. Lineage (GTDB taxonomy): Bacteria > Bacillota > Negativicutes > Selenomonadales > Selenomonadaceae > Selenomonas_C. Next base: position 20,914 of record CACWQW010000016.1, on the reverse strand, counting down.
CTCGAGCCCGCGAACATGCCGACCATCGGACGGCTCGACTCCTCAACGTCGATCTCGATGAGCTCCTTCTCGAGCTCGCCGCTTTTGAGACGCTTGCGCACCCATTCGCGGCCCGCCTGGTACTTCGGCTTCTCGTCTTCCTTCTCCTCGTCCTCGCCCCCCTCGGCATTGCCGAAGAGACGGCCGAGCGGGTTCTGCGATTTCTTCGGCTGCGGCACGAAGACGTCGAGGATGCGCTCCTCTGCGAGCTCACGCGCCTTTTCCTGCACGGACTCCATGCGCTCCTGCCGCACCATGCGCACGGCGGTCTCGACGAGGTCGCGCACGATGGATTCGACGTCGCGGCCGACGTAGCCGACCTCCGTGAACTTCGTCGCCTCGACCTTGATGAACGGCGCCTTGACGAGCTTCGCGAGGCGGCGGGCGATCTCCGTCTTGCCGACGCCCGTCGAGCCGATCATGAGGATGTTCTTCGGGATGACCTCGTCCTGCATGGGGCCCGTGAGCTGGCGGCTGCGCCAGCGGTTGCGCAGGGCGATGGCGACGGAGCGCTTCGCTTCGTCCTGACCGATGATGTATTTGTCGAGCTCCTCCACGATCTGACGCGGCGTCTGCTCGTTCATGCCGATCTGTTCCATTAGCTCAGCTCCTCCACCTTGATATTGTGATTCGTGTAGACGCAGATGTCAGCGGCGATGGAGAGCGCCTCGTGCGCGATGTCCTTCGCCTCCATGTCGGTGTGTGCGACCATCGCGCGCGCCGCGGCGAGCGCGTAGAAGCCGCCGCTGCCGATGGCGGCGACGTCGCCGTCCGGCTCGATGACCTCGCCGTTGCCAGAGAGCATGAGGAGCTGCTGGCGGTCAGCGACGAGCAGCAGCGCCTCGAGCTTGCGGAGCACGCGGTCGGTGCGCCATTCCTTCGCGAGCTCGACGGCTGCGCGCTGCAGGTTGCCGTTATACGCCTCGAGCTTGCCCTCGAATTTCTCGAAGAGCGTGAAGGCGTCCGCCACCGAGCCCGCGAAGCCCGCGAGGATCTGGTCGTGGTAGAGCGTGCGCACCTTGCGCGCGTTCGCTTTCATGATGGTATGTTCCCCGAACGTGACCTGCCCGTCGCCGGCGATGGCGGTCTTACCGCCCTTGCGCACGGCGACGATGGTGGTCGCATGAAATTGCGTATCCATGATCTACTCCTTCAATTCTGCGCGGAACGCTTCGATGGCAGCGAGCGCCCGCTCTGCGAGGCGCTGCTTCTTCTCCCGTTTCTTCCGAATCCGCATGGCGAGCGGCGGCAGCAGGCCGAAGTTCACGTTCATCGGCTGGAAGTGCTCCGCATCGCCCGTCGTGATGTAGTGTGCGAGCGCGCCGTGGCACGTCTCCTCCGGGAAGACGAGCGGCGCCTCGCCGCGCGCGAGCCGCGCTGCGTTCAACCCGGCGACGAGGCCCGAGGACGCCGACTCGACGTAGCCCTCGACGCCCGTCATCTGCCCCGCGAAGAACAGACGCTCCTCGCCGCGCAGCTGGTACGTCGGCAGCAGGCAGCGCGGCGCGTTGAGGAACGTGTTGCGGTGCATGACGCCGTAGCGCAGGAACTCCGCGTGCTCGAGGCCCGGGATCATGCCGAAGACGCGGCGCTGCTCCGGCCACTTGAGATGCGTCTGGAAGCCCACGATGTTGTAGAGCGTCCCCGCCGCGTTGTCCTGGCGCAGCTGCACGACGGCGAACGGGCGCACGCCCGTCACGGGGTGCTCGAGCCCCACGGGCTTGAGCGGCCCGTAGAGCAGCGTGTCCTCCCCGCGCGCCGCCATGACCTCGACGGGCATGCAGCCCTCGAAGAAGACCTCTTTCTCGAAGTCGTGCGTCTCCGCCTTCTCCGCCGTCACGAGCGCCGCGTAGAACGCGCGGTACTCCTCCTCCGTCATCGGGCAGTTGATGTAGGCGGCCTCGCCCTTCCCGTAGCGGGAGGCGCGGTATGCCTTCGTCATGTCGACGGACTCGAGGCTCACGATGGGCGCGGCGGCGTCGTAGAAATAGAACGAGCTGCCGCCCGTGCGGCGCGCGATGTCCTCTGCGAGCGCGCCGTCTGTAAGCGGCCCGCTCGCGACGATGGTCACGGCATCGTCTGCGAGCGGAATCTCTTTGACCTCTGCGCGCACGACCTCGATGCGCGGATGCGCCTCGATCTTCTCCGTGATGTAGTCACTGAAGCCGTGGCGGTCCACGGCGAGTGCGCCGCCCGCGGGCACGCGCCGCGCGTCCGCCGCCTCCATGACGAGCGATCCGAGGCGGCGCATCTCCTCCTTGAGCACGCCGACGGCGTTCTCAAGGCCGGCGCCGCGCAGGGAGTTGCTGCAGACGAGCTCAGCGAAGCCGCCCGTCTTGTGCGCGGGCGTCTGCCGCTTCGGGCGCATCTCGTAGAGCGTGACCTCCGCGCCGTGCTCCGCCGCCTGCCAGGCGGCCTCGGAGCCCGCGAGCCCCGCGCCGATGATGATGACGTGTTTCATGAATCCTTCTCTTTCTTCGCTTTCCCTTTCGCCGCGGCCGTGCCCTCAGCCGCCTTCGCCTCGTCTTTCACGCGCTTGGCAGCGAGGCGCGCCCGCATCTTCTCGAGCTCCTCGTTGATGGGGCTGTTCTCGCGCGTGCTGCACGCGTCGTTGCTGCAATAGACGAGCGCGCGGCCGTTCTTGTACTGGTGCCGGAGCATGAACGAGCCGCAGACGGGGCAAGTGTCCTTGAGCGGCGTATCCCAGGTCGTGTAGTCACAGTCCGGATAGTTCTTGCAGCCGTAGAATTTCCGCCCGCGCCGCGTCTTGCGCTCGACGATGCTGCCGCCGCACTTCGGGCACTTGACGCCCGTATCGACGAGCAGCGGCTTCGTGTTGCGGCACTCGGGGAAGCCCGGGCAGGCGAGGAATTTGCCGAACCGGCCCTGCTTGACGACCATGAGCCTGCCGCATTTCTCGCAGCGCACGTCGGAGACCTCGACGGGCAGCTCGACGTGGCCGATCGCCTCGTCCGCCTTCTCAAGCGTCTGCTCGAACGGCGTGTAGAACTCGCGCAGGAGCTCGTTCTTCTCGCATTTCCCCTCGGCGATCTCGTCGAGCTCGTTCTCGAGGTTCGCCGTGAACTTCACATCGACGATGTCCTTGAAGTACTGCTCGAGCATGTCGAGCACGAGGAAGCCGAGCTCCGTCGGCTGGAAGTGCTTGTCGACGCGCTGCACGTAGCCGCGCGCCTGGATCGTCTCGATGATCGGCGCGTAGGTGCTCGGGCGGCCGATCTCCTTCTCCTCGAGCGTCTTGACGAGCGAGGCGTCGTTGTAGCGCGGCGGCGGCTCCGTGAAGTGCTGCTGCGGCAGGACCTTGCCGAGTGTGAGTGCATCGCCCTCGGCGAGCTCCGGCAGCACGACGTCCTTCTCCTTCTTTGTGGCGTCGGCACCCGCGTAGACAGCCGTGAAGCCCGCGAAGACGAGCCGCGAGCCCGATGCCTTGAGCTCGTAGCGCTCCCCCGCGGCGATGCCGACGCTCATCGTGTCGTAGACGGCGGGCGTCATCTGGCTCGCGGCGAAGCGCTGCCAGATGAGCCGATAGAGCTTCCACTGGTCCTTGGAGAGGAAGCTCTCAACCTCCTCCGGGGTATTCCGGATGGAGGTCGGGCGGATCGCCTCGTGCGCATCCTGCGCCTTCTTACCGCTCGCGTAGACGTTCGGCTTCGCGGGCACGTAGTCCGCGCCGAGCGTCTCCGTCAGGTAGTCCTTCGCCTCGGCCTGCGCGATCTCGGAGATGCGCGTCGAGTCCGTGCGCATGTAGGTGATGAGACCCGTCGGGCCGCGCTTTCCGAGCTCGATGCCCTCGTAGAGCTGCTGGGCGAGCATCATCGTCTTGCGCGAGGTGAAACCGAGCTTGCGCGCGGCATCCTGCTGCAGCGAGCTCGTCGTAAACGGCGCGGCGGGGCGGCGCCGCCTCTGGCTCTTTTTCACCGAGGCGACGGTGAACGCCTGCGCGCCGAGGTCCTCCGTGAGTGCCTGCGCCGCCTGCTCGTCGTGCAGGACGAAGTTCTTCCCGTCCTCCTCGTGGATGGCGAGCTTCTTGCCGCCCACGAGCGCGAGCTCCGCCGCAAAGAGCGCGGATTTCTGGTGGCGCAGCTTGCAGCCGACCGTCCAGTACTCCTCGGAGCGGAACGCCTGAATCTCCTTCTCCCGGTCGCAGATGAGCTTCACCGTGACGGACTGCACACGTCCCGCGGAGAGGCCTTTCCTGATTTTGCGCCAGAGCAGCGGACTGAGCTTGTAGCCGACGATGCGGTCGAGCATGCGGCGCGCCTGCTGCGCGTCGACGCGGTCCATATTGATGGGACGCGGCTCCTTGACCGCCTCCTTGATCGCCGGCTTCGTGATCTCGTTGAACACGATGCGGCAGTCCGAGGCGGGATCGAGGTCCAGGATGTGCGCGAGGTGCCAGGCGATCGCCTCCCCTTCGCGATCGGGATCGCTTGCGAGATAGACCTTGTCGGCGTTTTTCGCGTCTTTCTTCAGCGCCTTGATGAGGTCGCCCTTGCCGCGGATGTTGATGTATTTCGGCGCGAAATCATGCTCGACGTCGATGCCGAACTGGCTTTTCGGCAGGTCCCGCAGGTGGCCCATCGAGGCGCGCACCATGTACTTCCTGCCGAGATACTTCTCGATCGTCTTCGCCTTCGCGGGCGACTCCACGACCACGAGGGTCTTCTTCGGCGCCGTCCGGCTCTTCGCCGTCCGCTTCCGTTTCTTCACCGATGCCGCCGTGCCTTCTGTTTCCTTTGCTGCTGTGGCTGCCAAAGTATCACTCCCTCTCCGCACGCAGATAGCCGTGCGATGCGTTTTCAATCACCAGTCCCTTGAGCTCGAGGCCGAGGAGCAGGAACGAGAGGCGCGAGGCGTCTCCGTCCTTGAGACTGCATAGGATCTCATCGATGGATAGCGGGTGCTCGTAGGAGAGCACCTGGTAGACGGCGCGCTCCTCCGCGCTGAGCGCTGCGCCTTTCTTCGGCGCGGATGGGCGTACTGCGGGCGTGCGCCCGTACTCCTCGAGGATGTCCGCCGTGCTCGTCACGAGCTTCGCGCCCTGCTGGATCAGCCGATGGCAGCCCGCGCTCGTCGGCGAGAAGATGCTGCCCGGCACCGCGAAGACGTCGCGCCCCTCCTCGAGCGCGAGCTGCGCCGTGATGAGCGACCCGCTGCGCTCCGCCGCCTCCACGACGACGACGCCCTGCGCGAGCCCGCTGATGATGCGGTTGCGCGCAGGGAAGAACGCGGGGAGCGGCGGCGTGCCGGGCGCATACTCGGAGAGGACCGCGCCGCCCGCCGCGATCTCCTCGAGCAGGCGCCGGTTCTCCGATGGATAGGCGACATCGACGCCGCAGCCGAGGACGGCAACCGTGCGGCCGCCCTTGAGCGCGCCCCGGTGCGCGGCACTGTCGATGCCCCGCGCCGCACCGCTCACGACGGTATAGCCGTTCGCCGCGAGCTCCTCGCCGAGCGTCTTCGCGATGCCCTCGCCGTAGCGGCTGAAGCGGCGCGCGCCGACGATGGCGAGGCGCTCCACCGAGGAGGCAAGCGTGCCGCGGACGTAGAGCGCGAGCGGCGGCTGGTAGATCTCCCGGAGCGAGCGGGGATACGCCTCCTCTCCGAGGGCGACGAGCGCGATGCCCTTCTCCCGGCAGAGCCCCGCGAGGCGCTCCGGCTCGTCCGGGTGCTTCGCGCGAAACGACGTGAGCGCCGCGATCAATCGCCCGGCAGCGCCCGCCGCCTGCAGGTCCGCTGCCGGGGCGGACCACACAGTGAGCGCACTCCCGAGAGCGGCGAGCAGCGGCCGCAGCGTCTCCGCGTGCATCCCGCGCACGCATTGGAGCGCCGCGAGTGCGAATCGATCCTGTTCCCGCATGGCTTCCTCTCCCTCATTCGCCGAGAAAAAATGAAAACCTCATCCACTTATGAGAAACAATGAACTTCAACTACTATACAAAAAAGCGCCGGATTCTGCAATACCTTTCCTGACATTTTGCAAAATCAGCGCAGGACTCCCGGCAAAAAGGATGAGCGCTGCAGGGGCGGCGCAAGGAGATGCCGCCGCCCCGCAGACGCAAAGAACCGCCGCGCAGGGCGGCGGCTCCTAGGGTCTCACTCGGCGCGGCGCGTCACCGTCGCCTCGACGTAGTCGAGCGAGCCGGAGATCGGCACGTTCGGCTTGCGAATCGTCGTCGTGACCGAGGCGAAATGCGGGTATTTCTTGAGCAAGCGGTCGCCGATGTGGCCGCCGAGCGCTGCGAGCATCGTGAAGCGCTGGTTCTCCGTCACGTCCTTGACCGTCTCGTAGATCGCCGCCATGTCCACGCCGTCTTCGATGCGGTCCGTCTCGACGACCTTGTCATCCTTCGTCTCGACCTCAACGTCGATGTAGAATTTCTGTCCCTGCTCGCGCTCGTACTCGTAGACACCGTGGAACCCGTAGAACATCATATTCTTGATACTGGCCTTTGCCATTTCCATCACTCCTTATCTATGAACCTGCCTTTTTTATCGTATTCGCGGTTCCCGGACGAAAATCCTCCCCGCCGATCGGCAAAATCGAAAAATCGCGCACAAGCGGTGCAACATTTTTCCCTTGCGTGCGACACCATCTACCAGTAAAATGAAGGAAACGAGAAAAAGGGGGCATCCTCATGGGGGATTTCTTTTTGCTACTGCTGATTTTCCTGATGGTTTCCTACGCGTACTGGGATGACATCTTCTCCAACTGAGCGCGGGTGTGCCAGTGCCGGGGCGTTTTTCGCATAAAAAAAGTGGGAGGCTGCTGCCTCCCTAAAATTTTAGAAAATTTTACATGACACGACGTGCGCCGATGTAGCAGGATCCCCAATAGGAACTATACAGGGACGCAATCGAGACGCCGCTGCTCGAAGAGGCGTTGATGAAACTGCCATCTCCGATGTAGATGCCGACATGAGATGCTCCCGCCTCATACGTCGAGAAGAACACGAGGTCCCCAGGGACCAGTTCCGACGTCGAAACCGGGTAGCCGCACTCATACTGGGCATCCGCTGTCCGCGGCAGGTAGATGCCCGCGTTCGCAAAGACGTACCGCACGTAGCCGGAGCAATCGAATCCACTCGGCGTCGTACCACCAAAGACGTACGGCACCCCGAGGTACTGCATCGAGCTTGCGACGATACGGCGTCCGAGGGCACTCGATCCACGACTGACCTCGGGCATGGATTTCCCGAGCAGCGCCGAATAGGTGGTCGGACCGACGAGTCCGTCCGCATCGAGGCCACGGGAAACCTGGAACGCTTTGACTGCTTCAGCGGTTGCGGGACCGAAGTCCCCATCTGCTGCAACATCGTAGCCGAGACGGGCCAGTTGCCCTTGAATCTCCGCTACATCGCTGCCCTGATCGCCAACCCGGAAGGCAGAAGCCCCACAGAGCACGGCAGACCAGCACAGCAGGATCGTGGTGAGCGCAAAAATGCGCAGCGCTTTACTCAAAAAGCCACTCCTCTCTCTATTCGCCTACGAGGTTAGCTGCCGGGTTCGGGTAGAGAAGACCACCCGCGTTCTTACCGTTGAGCACAGGCTCCCCGGTAAAAGCGTTCACCCCAAAATCATTTGGTTCCCCCGCTCCTGGGCTGGATTCGGCTTCATTTATCAGCCCATATATATAATACGACAAAAAGCCGTCGTATTCCAGTCTATTTTATCTAAATTTTTCCAATTCCTCCCAAGTAATTCAGAAAAATTTCAGAAAAGCCCCAGACATAAAGCAAGGCTGTCATACGACAGCCCTATACTCTTCAGAAATACAAGCAGCCAATAAGCCGAGTTCTGTACCGCTCGCGCGGTGACAATCATTTATCTAGGCACGTGAGTTGCCTCACGGCTCAAGCGACGCAACCCGGAAGGTCGGCGGGCCGCCTCAACCCTTCCCTATTTGGTCTTGCTCCATGTGGGGTTTGCCAAGCCGGACAGTCACCTGCCCGCTGGTGCGCTCTTGCCGCACCTTTCCACCCTTACCTGCCGAGACAGGCGGTTTTCTTTTCTATGGCACTTTCCCTAGGGTCACCCCCGCTGGACGTTATCCAGCACACTGCCCTGCGGAGCCCGGACTTTCCTCATCTGCCATACGGCAGCCGCGATTGTCTTGGCTACTTATATTAACGCTATTTATTTTAGCACTTCCGTCGTACTGCGTCAAGGTTCGGCGGCGCCCTAAGAAGGCGTCTCCCCTTTGTCGATGCCGCAGGACGCTCCTCCTTACGGTTTCTCGTCCTCCCGCCGCACATGGTAGACCGCCGCGTACATCGTCGGCAGGACGAGCAGTGTGAGGACCGTCGCGACGAGAAGACCACTCGCGATGGCGACTGCCATCGGTCCCCAGAAGACGCTCGCCATGAGCGGCACCATGCCGAGGATGGCGGCGGCCGCCGTGAGCATGATGGGTCGGAACCGCAGCACCGCCGAGTCGACGACGGCGTCCCAGGGCGTCTCGCCCGCAGCGAGGTGCTTCTGGATCTGGTCGAGCAGGATGACGGAGTTGCGAATGATCATGCCGCAGAGCGCGAGCACGCCGAGGATGGCGACGAAGCCCATGGCCTTGCCGAAGAGCAGCATGCCCCAAGTGACACCGATGATGCCGAGCGGCGCTGTAAGCAGCGTGAGGAGCATGTCCTTTCCGCTCCGCAGCTGGAACATGAGCAGCGTCATGATGAGGAAGACCATCGCGGGGATCGGCACGAGCAGATGCGCCGTCGATTTGTCGCTGTCGTTGAGCGTGCCCGCCGCCTGGATGCTCGCGCCGAGCGGTAGACTGGACGTAAGGTCCGCGCAGGCGTCGAGCGCCTTTTTCGTCGCATCGTTCGCCGTGCCGCTCTTCACGTCCGCCTCCACGATGATGGAGGGACGCAGGTTGTAGCGCTTGATGAAGCTTTCCTCGGCGTCGTAGGAGAGCTTCGCGATCTGCCCGAGCGGCACGTAGCCCGCCTGCCCGAGGTAGATGGGAAGCTCCTTCATCCGCTCGAGGCTCTGCCGGTCCTCAGGCGCGAGCCGCAGGTCGATGTCGATCGTGCGATCGCCCGCGTAGAACTGCGCGCCCTGCGCGCCCGTGATCTCGGTGTAGACCGTCTGCGCGACGGACTGGCTTGTGACGCCGAGCGCGCGCAGCTTGTCCTGGTCGAGGGAGAGCTTCAGCGTCTTGCGCTTGTCGCCCCAGTCGAAATGGACATCCACGAGGTTCGGGTCGCGGGCGATGCGCGCGCGCACCTCCTCGGCGAGCTCCTTCGTCCCGTCGATCGTGAGGCCCGTCACGCGCACCATGACGGGATAGTCCGCCGGCGGGCCCGTCTGGATGTACTGCAGGCGGCCGCGCACGTCGGAGAAGTCGTCCTGGAACGATGCCTCAAGCGCTTTCGCGAGCCGCTCGCGCGCCGCAGTGTCCTTCGCGACGACGACGAACTGCGTCATGTTGTCCGCGTCCGCCTTCGGATCGACGGTGAGCACGAAGCGCGGCGCGCTGGCGCCGACGTAGTAGGTGTAGTTGTCGATATCGCCCTCATGCTCCGCGAGGAAATCGCTCATGCGGTCGGCGACCGCCTGGGTCGCCGCCATCGACGAGCCCTCGGGGAGCTCGAGGTTTACGAGGATCTCCGGCCGCAGGGACGCGGGGAAGAACTCCTGCTTCACGAGGCCGAGCCCGCATACGGAGACGGCGAAGAGTGCCGCCGTCGCCGTGAGCACGAGGCGCTTGTGCGTGAGGAACACGCCGAGCACGCGGCGGAACCACTGGTAGAAGCGGCTCTGATAGGGGTCGGGCCGGCCGCTCGCGTCCGTCACGACCTGAGCCCTGATGAGGTATGTGCCAAAGAGCGGCGCGACCATGACCGAGACGAGCCACGAGAGCAGGAGCGCCGTGCCGATGACGGGGAAGAGCGCCTGGCAGAACTCGCTCGCCATGCCCTTCGCAAAGGCGACGGGGATGAAGCCGCAGCACGTGATGAGCGTGCCCGTGAGCATCGGCTTCGCCGTCGCGCGAAACGCGTGGCACGCCGCGTCGAAGCGGCTGTGGCCGAGCTCGAGCTGCACGCTCATCATCTCGACGGCAATGATGGCATCGTCGACGAGCAGGCCGAGCGCGATGATCAGCGAGCCGAGCGAGACCTTGTGCAGACTGATGCCCGCCGCGTACATGACGACAAACGTCCCCGCGAGCACGAGCGGGATGCAGCCGGCGACGACGAGTCCCGTGCGCAGTCCAAGCGAGAGGAACGAGACGGCGAGCACGATGACGATCGCCTCCGCGAGCGTCTTGACGAAGTCGTGGATCGACGCGTTGACGACGCTCGGCTGGTCGGAGACCTGGTGGATCTCGAGGCCGAGGGGCAGCTCCTTCTGCGCGGCGGCGATCTCCTGCTTGAGATCCGTGCCGAGCCGGAGGATATTGCCGCCGTCCTCCATCGAGACGGCGATGCCGATCGATGGCTCCCCGTCGAAGAACATCTTCGGCTCGGCGGGGTCGACGCTCGTGCGCCGCACCGTCGCGATGTCGCCGAGGCGAAAGATGCGCCCGTTCGCGTTCACGGGCAGCGCCTTGATATCATCGATGTCCTCGAACGATCCCGTCACGCGCAGGTAGACGCTGTCCGTCGCCGTCTCGAGGTTCCCGGCCGCGGTCTTCTCGTTCTGCGCCTGGAGCGCCTGCAGGATGACCTGCGGGCTGATGCCGAGCCCCTCGAGTTTCGCCGTCTGCACCTCGACGTAGACCTTTTCCTCCTGCTCGCCGATGAGCTCGACTTTCTGCACGCTCGGCACCTGCATGAGCAGGCGCCGCGTATTCTCCGCCGCCTGGCGCATCTCCTCGTAGCTGTAGCCGTCGCCCGTCACGGCGTAGATGGAGCCGTAGACATCGTCATAGCGGTCGTTGTAGTAGGGCCCGTAGACGCCCGACGGCAGCTCGCGCTTCACGTCCTCGCAGAGGTTGCGCACGTCGTGCCACGTCTGGCGGATCGCGGACTTATCCACGTCATCGCTGAGCTCGACGTAGATGACCGTCTGCCCCGCGCGCGTCTCGCTGCTGATGTTGTCGAGGCCACGCGTGTCCTGCAGCTTCTTCTCGAGCTTGTCCGTGACCTGGTCCTGCATCTCCTCTGCCGTCGCGCCGGGCCACGCCGCCGAGACGACCATCTGGCGGATCGTGAACTGCGGGTCCTCCATACGGCCGAGCTGGTTGTAACAGAAGATGCCGCCGATCGCCGTCACGATGATGAAATACCAGACGAGCACCTTGTTCTTGAGGGAGACCTCGGTCAGATTTCTCATGAGGATGCCTCCGTGCGCACGCGCTGTCCCTCCTCGAGGCGGTGCACGCCCGCCGTCACGACGACCGTGCCCGCATCGATCCCGTCGACGAGCACGTCGTTGTCGTCGAAGCTCGTCACGCGGACGGGCACGAGGCGCACGGTATCATCATCGCCCACGACCCAGACCTCGGGCGTATCGCCCGTCTGATAGATGGCGGAGAGCGGCAGCTTCAGCCCGGCAGGCGCCGCGTCTCCCGTGACGGAGACGCTCGCCGTCATGCCGAGCTCCATGCCCTCTGGCGGCTGCGGCACGGAGACGCGCACGCGGTACGTGCGCGCGGTGCTGTCCGCCATCGGCGCGACCTCGCGCACCGTGCCCGAGGCGCTCCCTGGGAGCGCCCAGAAGCTCACCTGCACGGCTTTCCCGACAGGCACGTCGGCGAGGCGGTTCTCCGGCACGTTGATCTCGACCTCGAGCTCACCCGTCTGCACGAGCGTCATGACTGTCTGCCCCGCGGCGACGACCTGCCCCTCCTCCGCCGTGACGGAGGAGATGACGCCAGAGGCCCCCGCCGTGAGGTTCGTATAGCCGAGTGCGTTATGCCCCTGCGCCGCCTCAGCGAGCGCATTCTGATAGGCGGCGAACGCCGCATCGTAGCTCGTCTGATACTGGTCGAGCACAGCGGCTGGCACTGCTTCCTCGCGGTAGAGCTCGCTGTAGCGCGAGAGATTCGCCTGTGCGAGGCTCAGCTGCGCGCGCGCCGAAGCGACGGCAGCATCGCCCTGGTTCGCCTTCTGCACGACATCCTTCGCATCGATGACCATGAGCACATCGCCCGCCGCGACGCGGCTGCCGACGCTCACGTTGCGTGCGAGGATCTGCCCGCCGACCTGGAACGAGAGATTCGTCTCGTAGCGGCCGCGCACCGTGCCCGCGTACGTATCGGCAGCGGCACCATCCTCAGCGCCGAGCACCACCGACTTCACGAGCGGCGGCTGCTCCTCCTCGGCGGCCTGCTTGCCACAGCCCGATAAAAGGAACACCAGACAGACCATGAGGGCTGCCAAGAGGAGCCATCTCCGTTTCCTCATCCCCGTTCCTCCGTTCCCTTGATACACGCTGCCACATCCTCTGGTATCTTAAGCTGACAGGCACGCTCCGCCGCATCGTGAAACCCGCGGATCGTCGTATCGACCTCCGCCGGATCCATCGCCGAGGCGAGATACTTCACCCAAGTGCGGATGATGCCCTGCAGATACGCTTTCTGCGTCAGCGCGAACTCCGTCGAATAGATGCGCTTCACGCGGCGATCGCGGCTGTCCTGCTCGCGGCGTATCATGCCCTTCTGCTCGAGCGTCGCGAGCGTGCGCGCCACGACGGCCTTGTCGAGATAGAGCATGGCGGCGAGCTCCTCCTGGCTCGCGCCCTCCGCATCGTAGAGGCGGATGAGCAGCACGTACTCAGAATACGTGAGGTGCAGCCGCGCACACGCCGCCGTCACGAACGCCTGCGAACGGCGATAGAGGATCGTAAAACAACGCCCGACACTGACATAATCCATAAAGCCTGTCCCCTCTCCGCGCCGGAGGCAGCTTTCCTCCTCCGCGCGTAAAATCGTTGAGTCAGTCAACGATTTATCCCCTGAAAAACAAACGATTTCCCACATGAAACATTATAGCAATTTACTCCACAAAGTCAACGGACCCCGTCCGGCGCGGATATGCAAAAAGCGCAGCGACCCCTGCCGCTGCACGAAAAAATCTTCTATGTCCTGGTATCAAGATTCCAGGTGCCGCTCACTCGGCATCCATGCGCCCGGCGGCCGCTTTCCGGCGGCGGTGGCGCAGGTAGAGCCCCGCGATAACAACGGCGCAGACCGCGACGAAGACGAGGCTCGCCTCGTGCCCGATCGCGAGCATGACCTGCCAGCTCTTGCCGAGCATCATGCCCGCCGCGAGGATCAGCGCCGTCCAGGGCAGCGCGCCCGCGAACGTCAGCAGCGTGAACTTCTTCAGATCAACGTGCGCGAATCCCGCGGGCAGGGAGATGAACGTGCGCACGACGGGCAGCATGCGGCTGAAGAAGACCGCCTTGAGCCCGTAGCGGTCGAACCAGTTCTGCGCGATGTCCACATGATGCTTCTTGATGAAGAAATAGCGGCCGTAGCGGTCGACGAACGACCGCCCGCCGTAGTGCCCGACGGCATAGGCGAAAAGCGATCCCGCCATGCCGCCGGCCATGCCCGCCACGAGCGCCGCAGCGTAGCCGAGCTGCCCGTCGAAGATCAGGTAGCCCGCAAAGCCCAGGATCAGCTCCGACGGAATCGGGATACAGGCGTTCTCCGCCGCCATGAGCACCGCGATCGCCACGTAGCCCCACGCCGCGATGAAATCCATGAAATATACCGAAAACTGCTCCAACGCCATCGTTCCTTTCTCTCTCGGAATCAACCAACACTTTCATCTTTATGTCCAGTATAGCAATCTTTTGTGAAAAAAACGTAACGCTGGACAGATTTTCTCACGATATTTAGAGCCCCACCACCACGAGCTGCACGAGCCCTGCCGCGCCGAACGCGAGGAAGAGGAGCCCGGAGAGCAGGCGCATCCGCCGCGGCGCGAAGAACCGCTTGAGACAGGAGCCCGCCACGAGGCCGAGGCTGTCCGCGAGCAGCATCGCGAGCACCGCGCCGAGGAGCACGGGCAGCCACGCCTGCCACTGCGCAGCGAGCGTCAGCGCCGCGAACTGCGTCTTGTCCCCCATCTCGCCGAGGAAGAAGGACGCCGCGACCGTGAGCACGGGACCGAAGCGCGCAGGCGCCGCCTGCTCCTCCTCATCCTCCGCCTCATCGCTGCGCAGCGTCACGAGACCGAACGCGAGGAAGACGAGCGAAGCGATGAGCGCCATGACATCCGGCGCGAGCAGCCCGCCGAGGAAATTCCCCACGCCGACCGCGAGCGCGTGCACGACGAAGATGCCCAGCGTCATGCCGAGGAGGACCTGCCGCCATGCGTACTTCGCGGCGAGCGCCATGACGAGCAGCTGCGTCTTGTCCCCGAGCTCCGCGAGGAAGATGATCGAAAATGTCGCGATGCCTGCCTCCATGAAACATTTCCTCCTACTACGAATTATTCTCATCTATAGCAATATACGAAAAAAAGTCCGCCAAAGCGGACTCTCATGTGCAAATGGTGCCTCAGAGCGGAATCGCGACTGAGCTACCGAGGCAAGCTGGCGACCCGAATGGGACTTGAACCCATGACCTCCGCCGTGACAGGGCGGCATTCTAACCAACTAAACTACCGGGCCGGATTGGTGACGCGTACGGGATTCGAACCCATGAAGCCGCCGTGAAAGGGCGGTGTCTTAACCACTTGACCAACGCGCCGAAAGCATCCATGTTGATACTCACAGGAAAGAATTATACAAGAAGAGCGTGCTGTTGTCAACAAGAATTTTCTCTGCACATGACCTCAAGATCCCGGTGCTTTGCGCGCCTGTCTTTTCACGCCCTGCGTTTTCCTGTATAATAGAGGCAGTTTCCTCGCGTTTTTACAGAAAGAGAAAGAAGGCTATCATCATGAGTACTCCACATAACGCCGCAGAGAAGGGCGACATCGCTGAGCGCATCCTGCTGCCGGGCGATCCGCTGCGCGCGAAGTTCATCGCGGAAAATTTTCTCGAGGGTGCAAAGGAATACACGCACGTGCGCAATATCCTCGGCTATACGGGCACGTACAAGGGCGTACCCGTGTCCGTGCAGGGGACGGGCATGGGCATCCCGTCCATTTCCATCTACGTGCATGAGCTCATCCACACGTACGGCTGCAAGAAGCTGTTCCGCGTCGGCACCTGCGGCGGCATGCATCCGGATGTGAAGCTGCGCGACGTGCTCATCGCGCAGGCGGCGAGCACGGACTCGAGCCTCATTCGCAACATCTTCGGCGGCACGATCAATTTCTGCCCGATCGCCGATTTCTCCCTGCTCGAGAAGGCCGTCGCCAACGCGCGCAAACTGAACCTGCGCGCGACGGTCGGTAACATCATCTCCGTCGACCGCTTCTACGACGATGATATCGACAACGACAAGCTCAGGAAATACGGCATCCTCGGCGTCGAGATGGAGGCGGCGGCGCTCTACACGCTCGCGGCGGAGGCGCACGTGCAGGCACTCGCGCTCTTCACGGTCAGCGACCATCTGCTCACGGGCGAGTGCTGCACGATCGAGGAACGTCAGGCGAGCTTCAACGACATGATCCACATCGCCCTCGAGACTGCGATCGAGGACTGAGTCCGCATCATGCATCAATATCTTTTCTTCATCGGGGACTTCCCCATCCGCGCCTACGGGCTCGTCCTCTCCCTCTCCATCGTGCTCGCGACGGGCGTGGGGTATTTCCTCGCGAAAGCCGACGGGCGCGGCTATGAGAAATACATCGTCGACCTCGGCATCTGCTGCGGCGCCGCCGGCCTGCTCGGCGCACGTCTCTGGGATGTCTTCTTCTTCGATTGGGATTACTATCACAACCATCTCTCGGAGCTCCTGAGTGTCTGGCAGGGCGGCATGGCGATCCAGGGCGGCATCGTGCTCGGCGTGCTCGCTGGCGTCTGGTACTGCCGCCGCCACAGCATCGAGACGCTCCACCTCATGGATGTGCTCGCGCCTGCGATCATCCTCGGACAGTCGCTCGGACGCTGCGCGAACCTTTTGAACGGCGATGCGTTCGGCGCGCCGACGGGCAGCTCGTTCGGCATCCTCTACCCGACGACGACGCTCGCCTACCACACCTACGGCGATCAGCCGCTCTGGCCCGCGGAGATCTGGGAGGGACAGCTCGACATCGTGATCTTCGCGCTGCTCCTGCTCTACCGCACGACGTCTCACGCGCGCGGGCAGTGCTTCGCGCTCTACGTGCTGCTCTACAGCACGGCGCGCTTCTTCCTCGAGTATCTGCGCGGCGACTATACGGAGCCCGTGCTCGGCCTCTTGCACAGCGCGCAGATGACGAGCGTCGTCTGCTTCGCGCTCGCGGCATCGGCGTTCCTCTATCTCGAGTGGCGGCGCCGCCGCCCGGAGGTACCGCGCGTCCAGAAGCGCGCGCAGAAAGGAGGGCCCCCCTCATGATATCCTGGAAACTTCCGACTCACCTCGCGGCAGGCGCCGCACTCGCCTGCCTCACCGCCTGCCTCTTCGCGCCGCCCGCCGAGGCGCACCTCGGCGCGGATGTCGGCATCCTCTTCCCCATGGGCGGGAGCGGGCAGACGGCGCCGCGCACGAGCGCGGAGAGCTATGCCGCCTGCGCTGATGGGACGCTCATCGAGGAGCTCACGGTGCGGGAGAAGAGCGGCCGCCTGCTCCTCGAGCTCAAGGTCACGAACAGCGGCGATGCGCCCTATACGATCGCGCACCGCGACGGGCAGGAGTACGATTTCTCCCTGCTCGACCGAAATGGCAGCGCGCTCTACACGTGGTCGGACAGCATGGCGTTCACGCAGGCGCTGACCTCCTCGACCATCCCGGCGCACGACAGCGTCGTCTACACGGCGGAGATCAAGCGTGTGGACTACAAGAAGCTCAAGGACGACGCTGTGCTCGCCGTCGCCTGGCTCACCGATACGCCCTATCGCCTCATGACGCACGTGCCGGCGCAGACGACGCGCACCGCCTCGGGCAGCACGGGCGCCATCATCGGCAGCATCCATATCGGCAACGGCCATTGGTACCACGATTGACAGTCCCCGGTGCACAGCGCCGATAGAAGACAGCAAGAAACGCTCCGCGGGTGGAAGCACTACCCGCGGAGCGTTTTCGTTTATGGACATTTCCTCAGACGCACGCGCGCACAGTCACTCTTTCATGCGCGCGTAGATCGACGCGACGCGGCGCCTGCGCTGCAGCATGCCCGGCACGATGAGCAGGACGCTGACGGCGAGACCGACGAAGAGCGGATTGATGCGCACGCCGAGCGCGTTCGCCGCGAGCGCCGCGCCCGTCGAGAGGACCATCGAGGCGATGGCCCAATGGCGCTCGATCGCGCGCGGCACGAAGACCGCGATCGTCAGCGGCAGGAAGATGCCGCCGCCGCGCAGCGCCATGGAGAGATACGACCAGAAGAGGACCTGCGAGCCCTCATTGAGTACGGCGATGACGGAGGCGACGACGATCGTCGCGAGCACGAGCAGGCGCGTGAGCCAGAGCTCGGAGGCGCTCTTCGTGACATGCAGGACCTTGCAGAAGATGTCGCGCGAGAGCATCGTGCCGATGCCGAGCGACAGCCCCGCCGTCGAGCCGATGAGCGAGAGCATGATACCGCCCATGGCGATGCTGCCGAGCACGACGGGCTGATAGGAGAGCAGGAACGTCGGCAGCGCGAGGATCGCGGGCACCTCGGGGTGCGCCGCGTGCATGTACATGCCGATCATCGCACAGGGGAGGCCGATGGGCAGCGAGATGAGCGCCGCCACGAACGCGCCGACGGATGCCGTCTTCGGCGTCGCCGCGGAGAAGATCGCCTGCACGTACGTCTGCGTGCAGATCATGCCGACGATGACGGAGACGAGGTTCGCCATCGTCATCTGCATGCCGCCCGCGAAGAGGTTGAACCAGGTATCCGCAGACAGCGTCTCGTGGATCTCCGGCTGGAAGAGCACCGCATAGCCCGCAGCGCCGCCGGCGATGAGCATGCTGACCCAGATGACGACCATCTTGAGGATGCCCCCGACGCCCGCGCTCTTCATGCCGCCGAAGAAGGCATAGCAGGCGACGAGCACGAGCAGGATGCCCGCCGCGGGCCAGAAGGGAATGGCGAGGATCGCCGCGATGATGTAGATGCCCGGCAGGCAGCTCGAGACTGCGCTGAACAGGATGCCGAGCGACGAGACGACGCTCGTGAAGACGCCCCCTGCCCTGCCGTAGTTGCGCACGAGGTACTGCGGGATGGTCTCGAGCGAGGACTGGCGCAGCGGGCGCGCGTAGAAGACGCCCATGATGATGAGCGCGAGCCCCACGCCGATCGTGAACCACCAGGCGGAGAGCCCGACCGTCGACGCGAGCTGCGCCGTGCCGATCGTGGCGCCGCCGCCGACACAGGTACCGGCGATGCTGCCCGCGACGAGCGGCACGCCCGCGGAGCGGCCGCCGAGGCTGAAGCCCTCTGCCGAGTGGATGGAACGGGCGGCGTAGATTCCGCAGCCGAGCACGACGGCGATCGTCAAAGCGATGATGGCAAGCTGAAGCAAGGAGAGTTCCATAGAGCGCATCAGATCCTTTCTCCGTTTTCCGGAACACACCTACATTTTCTGAAAACTATATGGAGATTATAGCACGGTGCGGGTGAGCGTCAAGCATTGATTCCACGGCACTGGGACAAAAAAAGAGACCTGAAACCTGGCATTTCGTATTGCCCGGTTCAGGTCTTGCGCGGGACGTTCCCTGCGCGTCATATCAAACGATCAAATTATTATATCATCAAACTATGTTACAGGATCTCAGGAAATCGTGCAGAGACGGCCGGTGTGTCATTCCACGACCGGTTCCGGCTCCTGCACTTCGTCGTCGATTGCGACCTCCGCCTCCGGCTTCTTGTCCGTCTCGACGACCTCGAGGTTGCGGTAGCGCCGCATGCCCGTACCGGCAGGGATGAGCTTGCCGATGATGACGTTCTCCTTGAGTCCGACGAGCGGATCGACCTTGCCCTTAATGGCGGCATCGGTGAGCACGCGCGTCGTCTCCTGGAAGGACGCTGCCGAGAGGAAGGAATCCGTCGCGAGGGAGGCCTTCGTGATGCCGAGCAGGATTGGCTTCGCCACTGCCGGCTCGCCGCCCTCCTCGATGGCCTTCGTGTTGGCGGCCTCGAACTGGTTGATGTCAATGTACTCGCCTGGCAGGAAGTCCGTGCTGCCGGACTCCTCGATCTTGACCTTGCGGAGCATCTGACGGACCATGACCTCGATGTGCTTGTCGTTGATCTCGACACCCTGGGACTTGTAGACTTTCTGCACCTCGTAGACGAGGTAGCGCTGCGTTGCCTGCAGACCGCAAATGCGCAGGATGTCGTGCGGGTTGACCGAGCCCTCGGTGAGCTTGTCGCCCGGCTCGAGCTTCATGCCGTCGCGGACCGCCATGCGCGCACCGAACGGGATCGCGTACTCGCGCGCCTCGCCCTCGGCGGGATGGATCGTGACCTTGCGCATGCCCTTGCCCGTGTCCTCGACCTCTGCCATGCCGCCGATCTCGGCGATGATGGCATGATGTTTCGGCTTGCGTGCCTCGAAAAGCTCCTCGACACGCGGCAGGCCCTGCGTGATATCGTCGCCCGCGACGCCGCCCGAGTGGAACGTGCGCATCGTGAGCTGCGTGCCCGGCTCGCCGATGGACTGCGCGGCGATGACGCCGACCGCCTCACCGACCTCGACCTCGGTCTGGTTCGCGAGGTCACGGCCGTAGCACTTGATGCAGACGCCGAACTGCGATTTGCAGGTCAGCACGCTGCGGATGGAAACCTTGTCGCGCACGGCGGCGATCTTCTTCGCGAGTTCCTCGTCGACGGTATCGTTGAGCGAAGCGATCTTCTCGCCCGTCGCCGGATCGACGATGTCCTCTGCAAGCACGCGGCCGACGATGCGCTCCTCGAGCGACTCGATGATGCCGTCGCCCTCCTTGATCGCCTCGACCTCGATGCCGCGCACGTTGTTGTTGCGGACATGGATGACCTTCGCGTCGGAGGCGAGCACCTTCTCGATGTTCTCCGCCGTGAGGTGTTCGTGCGCCGACAGGACGACACTTCCCTCGCTGTCGACGACGTCCTTCGTGATCTCCTTGTCGAGCATCTCGCGGACGAGCGTGTCGTGCGCCTTCTGGCGCTCTGCCTCATCCGGCGTGCCGAGCTTGATGGCCTCGGAGACCATCGCGCTCGAGACGGATGCTGCCGTCTGCACGGACGTGCCGCGCACCATGAGCTCTGGCACGGCGTGCTCGCCGATCGTCATGAGCTCCTCGTCGCCGAGGACCGTGTCCTTCTCGAAGAGGACTTCGCCCGTCTGCGGGTCGAGCACGTCGGCGGCGAGCAGGCGGCCGAGCAGCGTATCGTTGAGGATCTCGAGCGCGTCCATCGTGTCCGCGGCGAGCGTCGCACGCGAGAGCACGAGGCTGAGCGCCGAGACGTCGCAGTCTTCCTCGCGCACGATGACATCCTGCGCGACATCGACGAGACGGCGCGTGAGGTAGCCGGAGTCCGCCGTACGGAGTGCCGTATCGGCGAGACCTTTACGGGCACCGTGCGAGGAGATGAAGTAATCGGAAACGGAAAGGCCTTCGCGGAAGTTCGCCGTGATCGGCAGGTCGATGATCTTGCCGGACGGGTCTGCCATGAGGCCGCGCATGCCGGCGAGCTGACGCATCTGCTGCTTATTGCCTCGTGCGCCGGAGTCCGCCATCATGAAGATCGGGTTGAACGCGTCCATGTTCTCCATCATGGCGTCCGCGACATCGTCCGTCGCCTGCGCCCAGAGGCCGATGACCTTCTTGTAGCGCTCCTCCTCGGTCACGAGACCGCGGCTGAACTGGCGCTCGACCTTGTTGACCTGCTTCTGC
>CACWQW010000015.1 GCA_902763085.1 Dongibacter bovis | reverse complement strand
TAAGAAAGCAGTCCGCACGAAGAAAAAAGTTCGCAAGAATGTGGAATATGGCGTAGCGCATATCAGCTCTACGTTTAATAATACGATTGTGACGCTCACCGACAAGAGCGGCAACGCACTTTCCTGGGCAAGCGCTGGCGGCCTTGGCTTCCGCGGTTCTCGCAAGAGCACGCCGTTTGCGGCGCAGATGGCAGCGGAAACGGCTGCCAAAGCTGCGATGGAGCATGGCCTCAAGCAGGTCGAAGTCTACGTCAAAGGCCCTGGTGCCGGCCGTGAGGCAGCGATCCGTTCGCTCCAGGCAACGGGCCTCGAGGTCAACATGATCAAAGACGTGACGCCGATCCCGCAT
Source organism: Dongibacter bovis (assembly GCA_902763085.1). GTDB lineage: Bacteria > Bacillota > Negativicutes > Selenomonadales > Selenomonadaceae > Selenomonas_C. The sequence continues at coordinate 42,744 of CACWQW010000015.1, read as the reverse complement.
AACGGCTGCCGTCCGCCGAAGCGCAGAAGAGTCTAATAGGAGGTGCGAAGAGTAATATGGCAATTGATAGAGTACCAGCCCTGAAGCGTTGCCGTGCCCTCGGCATCGAGCCGGCGGTCATCGGTCGCTCCAAGGAATCGAAGCGTCAGCCGCGCCGTACGAACCGCAAGGTTTCTGAGTATGGTCTGCAGCTCAAGGAAAAGCAGAAAGCGAAATTTATCTACGGTGTGCTTGAGAAGCAGTTCCGTGGCTACTATGACAAGGCGAAGCAGATGCAGGGCGTCACGGGTGAAAACCTGCTCGGCCTCCTCGAGCGTCGTCTCGATAACGTCGTCTTCCGTCTCGGCCTCGCGAACACGCGCAAGCAGGCGCGCCAGATCGTTCGCCACGGCCACATCACGGTCAACGGCAAGCGCGTCGACATCCCGTCCGCGCTCGTTTCCGCCGGCGACGTCGTCGCCGTTGCCGAGAAGAGCCAGAGCAATGCGTTCTTCAAGGCACTCAAGGAAACGAATAACTCGCTTTCCGCACCGGCATGGCTCGATGCAGATCAGGACAAGCTCACGGGTACGGTGACGCGTTTCCCGAACCGTGACGAGATCGATGTTCCTGTCAACGAGCAGGCTATCGATGACAACCGCTACGGCAAGTTCATCTGTGAGCCTTTGGAGCGTGGCTATGGCACGACCTTTGGCAACAGCCTCCGCCGTATGCTGCTTTCCTCGCTGGAAGGCGCCGCTGTCACTTCCATCCGCATCGATGGCGTGCTCCATGAGTTCTCCACGATTCCGGGAGTGCGCGACGACGTGACGAACATCGTGCTGAATCTCAAGCAGCTCTGCCTCAAGATGGATGGCAACGAGCCGAAAGTGATCCGCATCGATGCCGAGGGTGAAAAGGAAGTCACGGCTGCCGACATCATCTGCGATGCCGACATCGAGGTCCTGAACCCCGATCTCCACATCGCTACGCTCAACGAAGACGGCAAGCTCAAGATCGAGATGACCGTAGAGCGCGGGCGTGGCTATGTGCCGGCGGACAAGAACAAGAAGCCGGATGATACGATCGGTATCATCCCCATCGACTCCATCTTCTCCCCGGTCCAGCGCGTGAACTACACGGTTCAGGACACGCGTGTCGGCAACGTCACGGACTATGACAAGCTCATCCTCGAGGTATGGACCGATGGTTCTATGCGTCCGGAAGAGGCTGTCTCGAAAGCAGCAGGCATTCTTGTCATGCACCTGAAACTCTTCCAGAACATGGATGGCATCCCGGAGGAAGAGGAAGAAGAAGAGACGACGTTCCCGGAGGAAGTCGAGGATACGTCCTCGAAGGTGCTCGATATGACCATCGAGGATCTCGACCTCTCCGTCCGTTCCTTCAACTGCCTCAAGCGTGCCAATATCAACACCGTCGCTGACCTCACGGCCAAGACTGAGGATGATATGATGAAGGTGCGCAACCTCGGGCGCAAGTCACTGGAAGAGGTCAAGAAGAAACTCGAAGATCTCGGCTTGTCTCTGATGGAAAGCAACGAGTAAGCCAAAACATCGCGGGACTCCCCGCAGACAAAAATAAAGAGAGGGAAACAAATGAGCTACAGAAAACTTGGACGTAACTCCAGCGCGCGCAAAGCGCTTTTCAGCAGCATTCTCACTTCCTTCTTCAGATATGGACGCATTGAAACGACGGAGACGAAGGCAAAAGAGCTCCGTAAATTCGCTGACCAGCTGATCACGCTCGCGAAGCGCGGCGACCTCAGCGCCCGTCGTCAGGCGATTGCATCCCTTGCTGATGAAGATGTCGTAAGAAAGCTCTTCGACGAAATCGCAGGCAAATACACCGACCGCCAGGGTGGCTACACGCGCATCCTGAAGCTCGGCACGCGCCGCGGTGACGCAGCTCCGATGGTGATCATCGAGCTCGTTTAATAGGCAGAAAGCGGCCCACCCCTTGAGGTCAAGGGGTGGGCCGCTTTTTTATGTTCCTGTTACGATCGTATCCTTGCCTTCGGCTCTCTCAGCATAGCAGGAGCTCCACGCCGAAGACGATGAGGCAGCAGGCGGCGGAGACTTTGAAGAGGCTGGCGCCGTACCAGGCGAGGGCGATGCCGGCGAGGAGGGCGAGGACGCCGGAGATGGGGGTCTGCGTGGCGGAGAGGATGGCGGGGAAGGTCATGACGGCGAGCGTCACGTAGGGGACGTAGTAGAGGAACGAGCGCAGGAAGTTGCTCTTGATCTCCCCGCGGATGAGCGTGAGCGGGACGAGGCGGATGGCGATGGTCACGGCGCTCATGACGAGAAGGTAGATGTAGATGGAGTCGGTCATGATCTGTCCTCCTCGTTTGGCGTGGCATCGGCGTCCGCTTCCTCATGGATGGGGAAGAAGTAGGCGCCGCAGGCGGCGATGGCGACGGTCAGGAGGATCGTGCGCGTGCCGGCGGAGAGCTCTGAGAGCAGCGGCAGGGAGCTGGCGGCGAAGCTCAGCAGGAAGCTCGCGGCAACGAGGCCGGCGATGACGCGGTCGCGTCGTGCCGCGGGGATGATGACCCAGAGGAACATGCCGAAGAGCGCGACGGAGAGGGCGCTCACGAGGCGCAGCGAGAGAAGGTTCCCCGCGAGGACGCCGAGGGCCGTGCCGCCCGCCCAGCCAGGGAGCGCGAGGGACATCGCGCCGTAGTTGTAGAACGGCGCGATGCGTCCGGGGCGCGCGATGGTGATGCCGAAAATCTCATCCGTGATGTCGAAGCCGACGAAGAGACGGTGGTAGAGGGGCGTGCCAGGGGCGAATTTCTGGCTCACGACGCAGCTCATGAGCAGGTAGCGCGCGTTGGCAACGAGCGTCATGACGGCGAGCTCGAGATAGGACGCCTTGGCGGCGATGAGCGTGAACGCCGCGTACTCGCCGGCAGAGGCGTTGTTGAAGAAGCTCGCGAGGAAGCCCTGGAGCGGCGTGAGCCCCGCCGTCTTCGCGGCGATGCCGAGCGTGAACGAGACGACGAAATAGCCGAGTGCGATGGGGATGCCGTCGTGGAAGCCCTCGAGGAAGACGGTGCGACGCGTATCCGCGTCTTTGTCCACGGGGCGAATGCCGTGCATCTCGCGGCAGTCCGGTGCATCGGGCGTGGCATCTCCTGACTGCTCGCCCGTGTTTTCCTGTGCGGGGAGCATCGTTTCTTCTGTCATAGATAGATCCTTTCTTTTTATTTCTTATTTTTCTCCGTCGCAGCGGCCTCGTCCTTTTCGTTCTTGGTGACGAGGATCTTGTCGATGCGGGCGCGGTCCATGTCGACGACCTCGAAGGTGAAGCCGTTCCACTCCGCTTTTTCTGCGACTTTCGGGATGTAGCCGAAATACGAGGTGAGGAAGCCGCCCATCGTTTGGTAGTGGTCGTGGTCCTCGTCGGGGAGTTCGTCGATGTCGAAGCGTTCTTTGAAGTCGTCGATGGAGTAGAGGCCGTCGACGTACCAGGAGTGGTCGTCGCGCGGCGTGATGGAGAGCGGCTCGCTCGGCGCGCTGTGCAGACGTTCGCCGAGCACCTCGCTCATGATGTCGTCGAGCGTGATCATGCCGATGACACCGCCGTACTCGTCGAGGACCATCGCCTCGTGGATGCCCGTCTCGCGAAATTTCTCGAGCAGGCGGAAGAGCTCCATCGAGCGCGGCACGAACATCGGCTTGCGCAGGAATTGCGAGAGCTCGAGGGTCTTGTGCGTGAGCGCAGCGTTCAGGAGGTCCTTGGCGTAGAGGATGCCACAGAAGTCGTCGAGGTTCTCGCGGCCGACGGGGAAGATCGACTGTGCGTGCGTGCGGATGACGCGCAGGTTGTGGCGCAGGCTGTCCTCGAGGTCGAGCCAGAGCATCTGCGTGCGCGGCGTCATGAGGGTGTAGGCCGTCTGGTCGCTGAGGTGGAAGACGCGGTCGACCATCGCCTGTTCTGATTTCCCGAAGGTACCGTCCTCCGTCCCCTGTTCGATGAGGTCTTTGACTTCGTCCTCGGTCACGGTATCCTCAAATTTCGGATTGAGGCCGAGCACGAGCAGGATGAGATTCGCCGAGCGAGAGAGGAGCGTGATGAGCGGACGTGAGAGGCGCGTGAGCCGATGGAGTGCGCGGTGGTGGTTCAGCAGGACTTCCTCCGGCTTTTGCAGGGCGGTCTTTTTCGGCAGAAACTCGCCGAAGAGCAGCATGATGTAGGTCATGAGCACGATGGAGAGCAGGAGGGAGATGCCGCCTGCGTGCGGGAGGAAAGGGGCGAGCAGCTTCGCCGTGAGCGGGGCGAGCAGCGCGCCGCTTACAGCGCCCAGCAGGATGCCCATGAGCGTGATGCCGATCTGCGCGACGCAGAGCGCATCCTCCGGCTCCTCGAGGATTGCGAGCGCAGCCGCGGCATCCTCGCTCCCTTCGTCGGCGAGCCGCTCGAGGCGGCTCCGGTGGCTCTCCATGAGCGCTGTCTCGACGAGGGAGAAAAAGCTGTTGAGCGCGAGCAAGATGACGATGAGCACCAGCAGAAGGCCGGCTTCGGTACTACCCAAGATATGACACATCCTTTGCGAAAAGAGAACAACAGGCAGACTATATAAGATGTAGTATATCATGTTTGACGATAAAAATCACCCGCGACGGGCGGCCTGAAGGCTCCTGGGACGCGGCTCCCGGGAGGAAATTCCGCATCTGCGGAGAAGTAGGTAGCGAGGAAGCATTGCGAAGCAAAGGAGACGGAAGCATGAGAAGAAAACCGGATGTGTCAGCGTACCTTGTCATCGGGCCTGAGAATACGCTCGGGCGCCCTGTGCCGGAGGTTGTCGGTCAGGCTGTCACCGCGGGCTTCACCTGCGTGCAGCTGCGCTCGAAGACGGCGTCGGCGCGGGAGATGATGGCGCTTTGCCGCGAGACGGCGGCGGTGCTCGCGCAGCTCGGAAGGGCGGACGCTGTGCCGCTGCTCGTCGACGACCGTCTCGATGTCGTGCTTGCAGCGCGCGCGCGCGGCATCAAGGTCGATGGCATCCATGTCGGGCAGACGGACATCCCGCCGGACATCTGCCGGAGATATCTCGGCGAGGATGCCATCGTCGGTCTCTCAGCGCCGACGGCGACGCTCGTCGACTATGTCGCGCATGCCGATACTGCGGATATCGATTATTTCGGCGCGGGGCCGCTGCACCTCACGGCGACGAAGCCGGACGCGGGCCACGCCGCCGACGGGCGCGTCTATACGCACGGCTGTGAGGAGCTGCGGCTGCTTCACGAGAGGAGTCCGCTGCCCGTCGTCGTCGGCGGCGGCGTCAAGGCGCGCGACCTCGCGGCACTGCGGCAGACGGGCGTCGATGGCTTTTTCGTCGTGAGCGCCGTCGCGGGCGCAGAGGATCCCGCGGCGGCAGCAGCCGAGATGGTGCGCCTCTGGCATGAGAAATCGTAAAGAGGCGCCTATGGGGAACTCGTCCTGTTGCCGCGAGGGAATGGGAGGAGAGTAGGAGACGGGACGCCGAGAGATTTCTGGAGATAGAAGGGCGTTGTAAGAGAAGAATGGTATATTCGAGCCATTCTCTGCAAGCTTTCCCGCAGCATGGCAGGTGAAACCTGACCGGGGGACCGCTCGGCGGCATGCAGGGAATGGATGAGGGTAAGAAGAAAGTTTGGATAGGATTTATGGGAACGAATTTGAGAAAGACACTGCTGCTCGCGGCGGTGCCGCCGGTTTTGGCGGAGCCCTTGGCGCAGGTGTTCCAGAGGGAGCGCTGGGAGGTCGCTTCGCTTCAGAGATGCGATGCGGCAGGCGTACACTCGTATGACTGCGGTGTGATGGACGCGGCGGCAGCGGATGTCATGGCCGTGCGCCATGTGGATGTGCTCGTCTGCGCTCTCTTGGGGACGGCGGAGCCCGCCGCCCGCCTGGAGCGCGTGCTCGCCCTCGCGCAGGCGGCGCGCGTCGGCCAGGTCATCCTGCTCAGCGGTCTCGATGCCGCTGGGGCGGAGGTGCGGACGGCAGGCGCTGCGCGGGGAGAGGATGCGGGGGCTCTGCTCGCGCGCCTCGAGGCTTTCGCGCTGGGCTGGAAGCATACGGAAGGGATCCCTTTGACGATCCTGCGTCTGCCGGAGCTTTATGGCAGTCATCTCGCACCGGAGGACGGTGTGCTGGGGACGTGCCTTGCGGCGCTCGCCGCGCATCCTCTGCGCCTCCCGCGTCTGCGCACGCGCGGCGCTCGCTATTTCCTCTCCGTGCAGGATGCGGCGTTTGGCGTGCTGCGCCTGGTGGAGCGCGATTTTACGGGGGATATCGTATGCCTTTCTGAGGAGAGCGGTGTGACGTTTGCCGCGTTCGCCGCTTCGCTGCGGGAGGCTCTGCCGCAGTCGGAGCGCGCGGCGCTGGCAGAGGTGCTTGCGGTCTTGGAGAAGGGGGAGGGGGCGGCGCTTTCCTATGCGATGGCTGCGCCGGACACCGCAATCGCGGCGAAGGATCTCGGCTGGACGCCGCACGCGCATTTTCCCGAGCATCTCGCAGATGTCTGTGCCGCCGTGCTCGAGGAACGCCGGGCGGCGGTGCAGCAGCAGGCGGCGGCAGTGCGGCGGCTGCATCTGCGGGCGCGCTGGCAGCGATTCGTTCCCTGGGCGGAGAATGCGGCTGGCGCCGCGCTCCTCTCTGCGCTCAGCGCGGCGTTTCCTGCGGGGGATCGCTGGCTGCTTTCCTCGCTGAGCGCGCTCTATATCGGCACGATGGGACTGCTCTACGGCAAGCGGCAGGCCATGCCCGCGGTGTTCGTCTCGCTGTGCCTGCTCGTCCTTTCCGAGCTGCGGCATGGCGCGGAGGCGATCGCGCTCTTCTACGAGCCGTCGGTTCTTTTGCTGATGATCGCCTATTTTTTCATCGGCGTGCTCACGGGCTATTTCGCTGACCGCTCGGCGCATGAGCGGGCGGCGGCGCAGTGGCAGAAACGCCGTGCAGCGGAGCGCTACGCGTTCCTCAAGCGGCTCTTCGACGAGAGCATCGCGGTCAAGGACAAGCTCTACCGTCAGATCGTGAACGCGGACGACAGCATCGGTCGCCTGTACCGGATCGTGCGCAGGCTCGACAGCGTGGAGGAGGAGGATGTCTTTACGCAGGCGGCGCTCGTGACGTCAGAGGTTCTCGATGTGGAGAATGTCATCGTCTATATCGTCTCCAGGGACGGCAGCTATCTCCGTCAGAAGGTACGCCTCGGCGCGCAGACGGCGCAGAAGCCGCGCTCGCTGCGCGTTGACCGGCATCCGTTCCTTGAAGAGCTGATGCGGGAGAAGAAGATCTATGTCAACCGCACGCTTGCGGACGATGTGCCGGATCTGGCGGCACCTGTGGTTCATGGGGGCCGGACGATCGCCGTCATCGAGCTCTACGGCATGGATTTCGACCAGTGGAGCTTCGCGCAGCAGAATTTGCTCGCGGTCACGGCGCGGCTCATCGCCGCTTCGCTGGGGCGTGCCTACGAGTGGGAGCGGGAGGCGGCCGAGCGGAAATATCTGCCGGGGACGCGCATCCTGCGTGCGGCGGAGTTTCAGAAGGTACTCGATAGCATCGGCCACAGGGAGAAGCTCGCGGCGGACTATCCCGCGTCGCTCGTGCCGATTCTGGGCGGGCCGCGGGACGCGGCGACGCTCGACGCGGTGCTCTCGCGCGTGATCCGTGCGGAGGATTTCGTCGGCGAGCACGCGGGCGGTCTCTATCTCTTGCTTCCGGATGTCACGGGGGCGACGCTCGCGCTCGTGCGTCAGCGGCTCGCGCGCGCGGGGATCGAGACGGGCGAGGGAGAGGCGGTGCAGTCGTCATGATGCTGGGTCTGGCTCTCCATCTCCTGCTCACGGCAGCGTACGCGCTCCTGGCAGCGCGGCGCCTGCCGCGGCTTCAGGCAGCGACGGAGACGCTTCTGGTGTTCCTGCTGCCGTTTTTCGGCCTCGCGATTCTTGCGGTCTGGCACATCGCCTGCTGCCTGCTGCATATAGGAGCGCTGCCGCTCTATGAGCGGGAGCCGCAGCGGGGGCTGATCTCGCTCGAGCCGCTTGCGTATCAGGCGGATATCGTGCCGCTCCAGGATACGTATCTGCTCGGGGATGCACGCCTGCGGCGCAGGCTCTTCACCGATGCCATCAAGCAGGAGGTCGTGAACAACGAGGCCGTGCTCCGGCAGGCCGTGCACGACAAGGATCGCGAGATCGCCTACTACGCCGTGTCGCTGATGACGGCGCGCACGGAGAAGCTCGCGGCGGAGCTCTACGCGCTCGAGCAGCGGCTGCAGGCGGCGGGGGCGGATGACGAGCCGCTGCTCCGTCGCTACGCGGAGACGCTCGAGGCGTTCCTCGCGAGCGGCAGCGGCGACGAGGCGTCGCGGCGCGAGAAGCGCGGGGCATTGCTTTCGGCGCTCGCGGCGCTCGCCAAGGCGCATCCTGAGAGCACGCTTTATTTTGAACAGGCGCTGCGGCAGCTGCTCGCGTCCGGGGCGTACGAGCAGGCGGAGGCGGTGCTCCGAGACTATGCAAAGCAGCATCCGGGGGAGGAGGGGCCGTGCCTCTTTGCGCTGCGGCTCGCGCTCGCGCGGCGGCAGCCAGAGCGCATGGCGGCGGCCGTGCAGGCGCTCAAGGCGCTGCCCTGCCGCCTTTCCGCCGACGCGCTCGCGGCCATTCGCTATTGGGATAGGAGAGACGCATGAATAAAAAGGGCATGTTACTGATTTTCCTCGCGGTGCTGCTGCTCGGCTGCTTCTTCCAATATTTGCGTATGGACGGTTTCCTGCGCCTTGGGGCGCTGCGCAATTTCGCCGCCGTCGAGCGGGCGAAGCAGCAGCCTTGGGCGGAGGCGGACGAGATCGCGCGGGATCGCTATCTCATTTTCTACGATCCGGAGGAGGTCGCGAGCATGTTCGCGCGCCACAATGTCGAGCGGCTGCTCGCGGAGCAGAAGAAGGATTATGAGAGCTATCCGCTGAGTGACGCGGTCGAGATCCCGCAGGAGACGCGCGGCGTCATCTTCGCCTCGGGGCGCGTCGGTGCGGCGGCGTCGCTTTCCGCGGCGCTCTCCTACGCGGCGTCGGGCGGCACGGTGCTTTTCACGCAGCGCCTGGAGGCGGCGGATGATACGGCGCCGCTCACGGCTGAGACGCTCGGCGCGCTCGGGATTGCCTCCCTTGGCGGCGCGGCCGATACGCCGGGCGTGCGGTTTCCTGCGGACTTCCTCGTCGGCGTCCGGGGCAAGACGTTCGATAACGGCATCTACGCGACGACGGCTGACGCGGTCACGCTCGCGCCGGATGCTGTGGCCGATATGGAGAGCGCGGCGGGCGTGCCGCTGCTCTGGCACCATGCGTACGGCGCGGGCGAGATCATCGCCTACAACGGCGCGGAGCGCGACGACAAGACGAACCGCGGCGTGCTCGCCGCGATGCTCGCGCACTGCGGCGAGGATGCCATCTATCCCGTGGTCGGCGTGAAGCTCTTTTTCATCGATGATTTCCCCGCGCCGACGCCGGAGGGGGATTTTTCTAAAATCTATGATGAGACGGGACTCTCTACGGCGGAGTTTTACCGTGAGAACTGGTGGCCGTGGATGCAGGAGAATGCCAGGCGCTTCGATCTCAAGTACACGGGCCTCATCATCGAGACGTATAATGATCAGGTCAAGGGGCCGTTCCGTCCGCTCGACGGCCGCGCCGCGCGCGACAATGTCATCGTCTACGGACGCGAGCTGCTCAAGATGGGCGGCGAGCTCGGTCTGCACGGCTACAATCATCAGTCGCTCGCGCCCGCGGGCTACGGCCAGGGAGAGCTCGAGTACGTGCCCTGGGAGAGTCAGGCGGACATGACGGAGGCGATGCGCGAGCTCGGCAGGTATGTCAGCGAGCTCTATCCCGGCTATGCGTTCCGCACGTATGTGCCGCCCTCGAATATCCTGAGTCCTGAGGGCTATGCGGCCGTGCGCGAGGCGCTGCCGGATGTGCAGATTTTCGCGTCGCTTTACGACGGGCTGTCGCCGGAAAACTACTATCAGGACTACGCGCGCGGACAGGACGGCACGTATGCGATCCCGCGCGTCTCGGCGGGTTACGCGCCCGACGGACCTACGCAGTGGGCGGTGTACAGCCTCGTCAACGAGCTGGGCGTGTTCTCTCACTTCGTCCATCCGGATGAGATGTTCTATGAGGAGAGCCGCGACAAGACCTGGGCGCAGCTGCAGCAGGGCATGGAGGCGTTCCTCGGCGATATGAGTGCCGCCTGCCCGTGGCTCACGCCGGTGACGGCCTCGGAGAGCCTGCCGTATTTCGATGATTATTTCTCGCTTGATTACCGCGTGAAGCGGACGCCCGCGTATCTGGAGCTCCACGCCTGGAATCACGCGGGCGAGGCGCGGTTCCTGCTGCGCTCCTCCCGCGTGCTCGATCACGCGGAGGGCTGCACGGCGGAGCCCGTGGCGGAGAGCGTCTACCTCGTGCGCCTGACGGGCGAGGCGGCGCGTCTCTACTGGCGGACGGAGGAGGATGCGTGATGAGGATTTGTCTCCTGACGGAGGGCTCCTATCCCTATGTGGTCGGCGGCGTTTCCTCGTGGGTGCAGATGCTCATGGAGGGGCTGCCGGAGTATGAGTTCTTCATCTATTCCATCGGCGCGGAGGCGAAGGATCGCGGACATTATCAGTATCGCTTTCCGGAGAACTGCAAGGGCATCCAGGAGGTCTTCCTCGACGAGATCCTGCGCCTGCCGTCCTCCGGCATGCGCGCGGAGGCACTGTCGTCGGAGGAGCGGGAGACGCTCTTCGCGCTCGTGAGCGGCGAGGAGCCCCTCGGGCTGCCGGCTCTCGCGCGCATCCTGCGGCGCAGGGACTGGAAAAGCCCACTCGACCTTTTCATGACGAGCGACTTTTTCGATGTGATCGCACGCGTCTACCGCGAGCGGTACAGCTATCTGCCCTTTACGGATTATTTCTGGACGCTGCGCTCGATGCTGCTGCCGCTCTTTTTCCTGCTGCGCCAGCCGCTGCCGGAGGCGGATGTCTATCACAGCGTCGCGACGGGCTACTGCGGCGCCGTCGGCGGCATGGCGGCGCTGCTCTACGGGAAGCCGTTCATGATCACGGAGCACGGCATCTACTCGCGCGAGCGCGAGGCGGAGATCATCAAGAGCGACTGGGCGAAGGGCGATTTCAAATCCATTTGGATCCGCTATTTCTACCATCTCGCGCAGCTCGCCTACGCGTCGGCAGACCATGTTTATACGCTCTTCGAGCACAACGCGAAGATCGAGGCGGAGCTCGGCTGCGATCCTAAAAAGATCGGCGTCGTGCCGAACGGCATCCACATGGAGCGCTTTGCCGCCATCCCCGAGCTCACGGAGCACGCGGGGCCGATCGTCATCGGCGCGGTCGTGCGCGTCGTGCCCATCAAGGACATCGTGACGCTCCTGCGCGCATTTTTCCTCGTGCACCGCGCGATGCCGGAGACGGAGCTCTATGTGATGGGCAATGTGGAGGAAGATCCTGAATATGTTGCGCTTTGCAAACGCACGGTGGAAACGCTCGGCATCGAGGGCGTCACGTTCACGGGCTCCATCGATGTCGCGGCCTATCTGCCGCGCATGGATGTGCTTGTGCTCTCGAGCATCAGCGAGGGGCAGCCGCTCTCAGTGCTTGAGGGCTTTGCCGCGCACCGCCCGTATGTGACGACGGATGTCGGCTGCTGCCGCGAGCTCATCTACGGCGACAGCACGGATGCGCTCGGCGCGGCGGGCGCGGTCGTCGCGCCAATGGACTACGAGGCGATGGCGCGGGAGATCCTGCGGCTCGCGCGCGACTATAAGCTGCGGAAAGAGATGGCGGCCGTCGGCTATGAGCGCTGCCGCCGCGGCTATACGTATGAGCATTTCATCGCGTCGTACCGGCGCATTTATGAGGAGGAAGGGCAGGTGAGGCGCTGATGGCAGGCGTTGGTTTCGAGCTCAAGAAGCTGTTCCGTGCGCGGACGGCGACGGGCCATATCAAGGCGTATACGTATTCTGCGGTCGTTACGGCGGGGCCATTCCTGCTCATGACGGGCATGGTGCTCGCGGTGCAGCTGCTTTTTTCCCTGCACGGCGTGGCGGAGGCGGACTCCCTGCTTTTCGTGGCGTCGGTCGCCTATGTGTTCGTTTTCTCGCAGATCCTCTCGAGCGGTTTCACGATGGTGCTCACGCGCTATCTCGCGGATTGCCTCTCCGTCGGCCATTACAGGGATGTGACGGCGTCGCTCTTTGGCATGGGCGCGCTGCTCACGCTGTTTGGGAGCGCGGGAGCCGTGGCGTTTTTCGCCGCGTCGCCGCTCGGCTTTGCGGAGGTCGCGCTCACCGATGTCTTTTTCCTCGAGCTCCTGCTCATCTGGACGCAGAGCGTGTATCTCACGGCCATCAAGAAATTCCGGCGTCTGCTCGCGGGCTTTGCCGCGAGCGTCTCCCTGAGCGTCGCACTCTGCGCGGGGCTGCTCACGGCAGGCTGGCTCGCGCCGGTACGCGCCGCGCTGCTCTCGATGGATGTCGGCATGGGCCTGCTCGTCTGCCTCTTTTTCGTGCATATCGCGCAGTGCTTCGGCCTGCCGCGGGACGGGCAGCATTTCGCGTTCCTGCCGTACTTCGAGCGCCATTGGCGGCTCTTTTTCTCAGCGCTTTTCTACACGGGCGGCATCTTTTTGCCGAATTTCCTCGTCTGGCTGGGGCCGTGGGGCGTGACGGTGGCGGGGACGTACCGCTGCGCGCCGGGGTATGACGCGGTGACGTTTTTCGCGTTCCTCTCGATCCTGCCGCTCATGGTGCTCTTCGTCGTGGCGGCGGAGACGCGGTTCTATGAGAAATACGCGGCGTATTTCGACGCGATCACGCGGCGGGGGAATCTGCGCGAGATCGAGGACGCGCGGCGGGAGCTCGTCTATACGCTCTGGTTCGAGCTGCGGCAGGTCGTTGAGTTCCAGTTCGTCTTTACGCTGGTTTTTCTCGCGCTCGGCGGCTATGTCCTCTCCCTGGCGGGGGTGGACTACCATCTCGTGAGCCTCTACGATGTGCTGCTCTTCGCGGCGTTCTTCACGGGCATTTTGCAGCTGCTCTTCGTGCTGCTCATGTATTTTGATGTTCAGAGGTTCGTGCTGCGCACGGCGGTGGGATTCCTCGCGGCGAACGTGATCCTGGGGATTCTGGGAGAATCGTTTCTCGGCGCGGCCGGCTATGGCTTTTCGTTCTTCCTCGCTGCGGGGCTGGGGCTCGCCGCTGGTTGGCAGTATTTGTCGCGTTTCGCGCGGCGTATTGACTACTATGTCTATTGCGCGCAGCCAGTCTTTTACAGGCCGCCGCACGGGCCGCTGACACGCTTGGCGCGGCGGCTCTACGGCGCGCGTTATGTCGATCTGGAAAGGAGGTCGGAGCCATGAGGATGACGCGGCGGAGGGCGCGGCAGCGGCGCCTGCGCGTGGCGCAGGAGCGGGAGGCCGCTTGCGGGAGTGCGCGGGCGGCGGAGGGCGCGCGTCGCTTTACGCGCCGCATGGCCCGCGCGCGCAGGAGTCGGCAGGCGCGCGCGGCCTTGCTGCGGCAGGGGGTCCTGATCGCCTCTTTTTCCTGCGTCTGCCTGCTGCGCGTGACGGTGGCTGCGGCGGCTTCCCATGAGGTGCTGCACGGCGTGCTCGGCGAGGTGCAGACGCTGCGCGAGGCGCGTGAGACGATCCGGAACTATCATGCGGCGCAGCAGTCCCTGCGCGCGGCTCAGGACGGCGTGCGCTCAGCGCGGGAAAATCTCGCTGCGGCGCAGGCCGGACAGGCGGACGCAGCGCACGCGCTCGCGGCGGCGCGGGAGCATCTCGCTGCCAGCCGCCAGGCGCTCGCAGACGCGCAGCAGGTGCTCGTGACGGCGCGTGCCGCCGCAGAGGAAAAGGCGCAGGCCGCACAGGAAGCGCAGCAGGCAGTCAGCGACTACGCACCGCAGGTGGAGGCACTGCGGGCTGATGTGTCGGCTGCTGCTGCGGAGAGCGCGAGCGTGGAGAGTGCGTACGAGGCGGCAGTCGAGGAGGCGGAAATCAAGACCCGGCAGGATCGGGCGGCCGCTGTCGCCGCAGCGTGTGAGGCGGTCGGCTATGAGCAGCGGCGTCTCGTGGAGGCGGAGCGCCTCGCTGCGGAGGCGCTCGCGGCGGTTCCCGATCGCAGGGATGAGGTCGAGAGCGCCTATCGCGGCTGGCTTGACGCGCTCGCTTCGTCGCTCGATGCGTCGGAGGCAGCGCTCGATGAGGCGGAGGGAGAGCTCGACGATCTCGTGAGCGCGGCGGAGGACGCGGCGATGGAGGCGGCGGACGCGCAGCAGGAGGCAGCGCAGGCGGAGGCTGACGTGCAGGAGGCGGCGCAGGATGCCGCCCAAAGCGAAAAGGATGCCGCCGAGGCGGAGGACTACGACCGCGAGGCGGCGGCCTGGGCGGCGGAGGCCGCGCGCGACCTTCGGAGTGCGGAGGACTGGCAGCGGGAGGCCGCGGATGACCTCGCTCATTTCGGCGAGGGAGGGGGCATCGAGATGGGCTTTGAGTACTACAGCTGGCGCGGCAGACGCGCCGGACATCAGCTTTCCCTGCCGCTCTCGTACTACGCGAGCCGGCGGCAGGCAGGACATATGGTCGATTTCGGCTTGAGTACGGCGCACGTCTCCTCGGTTTCTGGCTATACGGGCGGTGCGGTGCACGGCTTTCAGGATACGACGCTCGCTGTCACCTGGCATAACGACCATCCGCGCGACGGCGTGCGCTATCATTTCACGCTGAACGTGCCGACGGGCGAGAGCCGCGTCTACCAGGCGGCGGTCCTGCCGGACGGCCTCGCCGCGATGACGTCCTTCGGTGTCGGCTGGGAGTACACGCCAGCCGTCGAGTGGGTGCACCACGCGACGGAGCGCGACGAGGTGCACGCGTCACTCGCCTACACGTGGCGCGCGGCGTATGACTACGCGAAGGAGTCGCCGGGGGCGTCCGTGCATCCGGGCGGCATCCTCGCGCAGGAGGTCTCGTATCGGCACATCGGCGAGGCGTGGCAGTCGCTCCTCGGACTGCGGCATACGCGCACAGGCTGGGCGCGGCAGGAGACGTTCGATTACGATGGCTGGCTGGCGGGCGGCAGCGAGGTGGCGCCGATCACAGGGGAAGTGCGGTACCGTGATGGTGAGACTTGGGGTCTCAAGTGGCTGTACAACCGGCAGGTGGCACCGCGCGATGAGTACTACCATTATCTTGCCTTTGATTTCACGGATGCCGAGCAGGGCTATGAGGCGGGGCGCGTCTACGAGCAGTTCGCCTGTGTCGGCGTGCGCCACGCGGCCTTGCCGCAGCTTCATTGGCAAGCGGCACTTTCCTATCAGCATGTGAACGGGAACAGCGCCTCTGCCGAGCGCCGTCTGCCACTTGGGGGCGCGGATGGAACGCTCGTCGTGCCCGGCGAGGAGCGCGGCGCTTGGTCGCGTTATGGGCTGATGGTCGGCATGGAGTGGCAGCCGCGTCCGGAGGAACAGCTCACGCTCGCGCTCGAGCGGTACGTGCGGCGCGATACCGCCTCGGCTGGGTATCACGGCTGGGAGGTTGCCTTTTGGTATAGCCGCGCTCTGTGAGTGGTTTGGGGAAGCGGCGGTACGCGAGATGATTCGAGGCTGGTTGGTGATTCGCGGTGGGAGCGGCGGCAGGTGCCGGACGACTCGCTGCGCTTGGTGCTCGCGTCGGCAAGTGAGGACGGAGGATGTTTTTGGGCTCGTCGAGCCTCCGCATAGGCACCGGCGCTGCGCTCGCTGCTCGGCACCTGCCGCCCTGCGGGCGGCGAGAGGCAGGACGGATTCGAGGCTGGTTGGTGATTCGCGGCGGAAAGGAGATGATATCCATGCGGTTTTCGAGGATCTTTGGCGCTTGCCTCGGCCTCAGCCTCAGCCTGTTCTTTTCTGGCTGTCAGGCGCATCCATCGCCGCAGACGGAGATGGTCGATCTCGCGGCGGACCTCGCATCGTATGCGCAGCAGCGGTCGCCGGGCTTCCTGCTCGTCGGCAACGGCGCCGTCGGCTTGCTCGAGGTGACGCCAGAAAATCCGGAGGCGAACGTGCAGAAGCTCCTGCGCGCGCTCGACGGCTTCCTCACGGAGTCCGTCTTTTACGTGGAGGGGGAGGACGGTACGGATGGGCCGCAGCCAGAGGATATGGCGGCGTATCTCCAGGCGATGCTGCAGAAGCCGCTCAGTGCTGGCAAGGCGGTCTTCACGCTCGATTACGTCCAAGGGGCGGCGCGTGCCGCTGAGGTCCGGCAGGCGGGCGAGGCGGCGGGCTACGTGAGCATGGCGACTGATCGCAAGGAGCTCGACGTGCTGCCGGCGCCGCCGCTTGCGGGGGAAAGCAGCGGCGACGTCACCGCGCTCGCGGATGTGCGGAATTTCGCCGTACTGCTGAATCCCGATCGCTTTGAGAGCCGCGAGGCGTATCTGCGCGCGCTTGCCGCTTCGCCTGCCGACCTGCTCATCATCGATCTCTACTACGACGAGACGCCGCTCACGGCGTCCGAGGTCGCGCGCCTCAGGCAAAAGCCGCAGGGCGGGCGGCGCCTCGTGCTCGCCTATCTGAGCGTCGGAGAGGCGGCGGACTATCGCCCGTACTGGCAGAGCGGCTGGCGGGAGGGCCATCCCTCCTGGATCGCGAAGCGGAATCCCGACTGGCCCGGCAGCTACCGCGTGCAGTACTGGTCGCGCGCCTGGCGCCATCTCCTCTACGGCAGGGCGGACGCCTATCTCGACCAGATCATCGCCGCCGGGTTCGACGGGGCGTTCCTCGACGTCATGGACGCGTGGCAGACCTTTTCCTGAGGGAGTGTTTTCAGCCCAGGGGGACCTCTCTCCTATGCGCAAAAAAGACCGTCGGTCGTCCGACTCGCTCAGCGAGCAGTCGGGAGACCGGCGGTCTTTGTCTGTCGTGGATCAAGCCTCGCCGCGGGCGGCGGAGGCTTGACTTCTCAGGTGCGCGTGCGGATAGCGCCGCCTCAGGCGAGCGGGCGCAGCGCCGCGGCGAGCTGCTCGAGTCCACGCTCTAGCGTTTGCCACGGGCAGGCGATGTTGAGGCGCTCGAAGCCCTCGCCGTCCGCGCCGAAGATATGGCCGCTGTCGAGCCAGAGCTTCGCCTTGTGGACGATGAGGTCGTCGAGCGCTTTCGCGGAGAGGTCGTAGGCGCGGAAGTCGAGCCAGAGGAGATAGGTGCCTTCCGGTTCGATGAGCGTTACGCGCGGCAGCTCGCGTGCGAGGAATTCCTTCGTGCGCGCGAGGTTCTCCTCGAGGTAGGCGCGCAGCTCCGTGAGCCACGGCAGGCCCTTTTCGTAGGCGGCCTGCGCGGCGAAGAGGCCGAGCGCGTTCGGCTGACTGTAGCCTGCGCGGTCGATGGTGCGGCGGAACTTCTGCCGCAGGGTGGGGTTCTCGATGAAGATGTTCGAGCACTGGAGGCCGGCGAGGTTGAATGTCTTGCTCGGCGCCGTGCAGGTGATGGTATGCTGCGCGATGTCCGCTGAGAGCGAGGCGAGCGTCGTATGCCGGAATCCCGGGCGCACGAAGTCGTGATGGATCTCGTCCGCGACGATGAGCACGTGGTGCTGCAGGCAGATCGTGGCGAGCGTCGAGAGCTCCTCCCGCGTGAAGACGCGGCCGACGGGGTTGTGCGGATTGCAGAGCAGGAAGAGCTTGACGTTGCTTTTGACGATGCACTGCTCGAACTTCACGAAATCGATCTCATAGTGGCCGTCGCGGAGCGCGAGCGGGCAATTCACGAGCTGGCGGTCGTTCTCGCGGATGATGGCGCCGAACGGATAGTAGACGGGCTGCTGGATGAGGATGGCGTCGCCGGGCGCCGTGAAGGATTGCACCGCCATCGCGAGCGCGAAGACGACGCCGGGTGTCATGACGAGGCTGCCCGCGGCAGGCGTGTAGCCGTGCTGCTCCGTCATCCAGCGCGAGAGCGCCGCGCGGTAGTCGGGGCCGGGATCGGTGTAGCCGAAGATGCCGTGCTGGACGCGGCGCGTAAGCTCGTCGATGATGGGCTGCGCCGTGCGGAAATCCATGTCGGCGACCCAGAAGGGCAGCACGTCCTCCGGATAGCCGCGCTCCGCGGCGAAATCGTACTTGAGGCACGACGTGCCACGGCGGGGGATGATTTCATCGAAATTCGTAGGCATAGTAGGAAATCCTTTCATCAAAGGAAATGGTCAGATCAGGCGTTCAGCGCGCGGTCGAGGTCGTCGATGAGGTCGGCGGCGTCCTCGATGCCGACGGAGAGGCGGAGCAGCGTGTCGTCGAGGCCCGTCGCCTCTTTGAGCTCTGCGGGCATTTCGGCGTGCGTCTGCACGATCGGGTACGTCAAGAGCGTCTCGACGCCGCCGAGGCTCTCCGCGAAGCTGATGAGCGAGAGGCGTCCGAGCACGGCCTGTGCGAGCGCCGCGCTCTCTACCTTGAACGAGACCATGCCGCCGCACCCCGTCGCCTGTGCCTGCTGCAGCGCGTAGCCCGGATGCTCAGGCAGTCCCGGATAGTAGACCTTCGTGACGCGCGGCTGCGCCTTCAGCCACTTGGCGATGGCGAGCGCATTTTGCGCCTGACGCTCGACGCGCACGCCGAGCGTCTTGAGGCTGCGGAGCATGAGCCAGGCATCCATGCTCGAGAGCATGGGGCCGGAGGAGACGACGAGGCGGTCGATGCGAGCGGCGAGATCTCCCTCCGCCTCGCGTACGACGAGGAAGCCCGCGATGACGTCGTTGTGACCGCAGAGATACTTCGTGCCGCTATGGAGCACGATGTCAGCGCCGAGCGTCAGCGGCTTCTGGAAATGCGGAGAGAGGAACGTGTTGTCGACGGCGAGCAGCGCGCCGTGTGCGTGGGCGAGCTTCGCGATCGCTTGGATGTCGCTCACGCGCATCATGGGGTTCGACGGCGTCTCGATGAAGACGAGCTTCGTCTCGGGGCGCATCGCCGCCTCGACCTCGTTGATACAGGAGGTATCGACGTAGCTCGTCTCGATGCCGTAGCGGTGATATACTTCGTTGGCGAGGCGCACGGTGCCGCCGTAGAGATCCGTGCCGAGCACGACGTGATCGCCGGGCGCGAGCAGCAGGAAGACGAGATTGATCGCCGCCATGCCGGAGGCGACCCCCCAGGCGCGTCCGCCGCCCTCGAGGAGCGCGAGCGTCTTTTCGAGGACGGCGCGCGTCGGATTCGCGCAGCGCCCGTAGTCGTAGCCCGTGCTCTGGCGGAAGCCGGGATGGCGGTAGGTGGCGGAGAGATAGATCGGCTCACTGATCGCGCCCGTGGCGTCATACACATGTGCGCCGTGCACTTCGAGAGAGGCATCGTTCATGTGAAAAACTCCTTTCCATGCCGATTGAGATGTCTACTATTTAAGCACGAAATGGGGAGAAGTGCAAGATATTTTCAAAGACAATGGGACGTGTTTTCTTTGGAAGGGAACCCTGTCTTGACAGGAAGCACAATTTCCTTTATGATATTTATTAATAATACATATTAGTTTACTATGGAATGGAGCATCGAAGAGGATGGGGAGGACTTGCGATGAAAGGACGGAAGCTCGGGGTCGGGGAGATCCCGCCCAATATTATGGAAGAGATCTTGCAGGGCATCCGCTGCATGACCTGGGGCGAGGCCGTGCTCGTCGCCCAGGACGGCGTCCTCGTTCAGGTGGAGTTCTCGGAGAAGCGGCGCGTCGACCGCTGGGACGACGCGCCGCCGCCGAGTGACTGCCACGCTGCAGCGTGCCGGCGCCTCGCCGGGAAAATCCGGCAGGAGTTTTCCGCGCTCTCGTTCGGGCGGCTCACGATCGTCGTGAAGCAGGGACGCGTCACGCAGATGGAACGCACGGAGAAACAGCGGTTCACTGGGCTTGATGGCGAGGGCATCTGAGAAAAGTTTTTTCGAATGTTTGTTTTACAGGTTGACAGGCGCTTGAAAAGCGTCTATAATAACGAGCAAATAAAACATAGCAGTTATATATTTATTTGCGAAAGAAGGAATCTTTATGGCAGAAGAAAAAGATGCGGTGCAGGCGGCGGCACGCGACGCCCTCGCCCGCCATCAGGCCCATCAGAAACGGCAGCTCATCCTCTGGATCGGCGCACTCATCGTCGGCGCCGTGCTCGGTACGCTCGGCATCGGGCCGCTCAACGACTTCTTCAATTTCATCGCGACGGTTTTCACGCGGCTGTTCCAGTTCGTCGCCGTGCCGACCATCGCACTCGCCGTCATCACGACGCTCGCGGCGCTTGGCGCCGACAAGAGCACGGGACGCATCTTCGCGCACGCCGTGACGTACACGCTGCTCACGACGATTTCCGCCGCGGCGATCGGCCTCGTGCTCTACCTCTGGATCGCGCCGGGCAACCTGCCGGCGGATGTCATCGGGGCGGGGACGGCGGACGTGCCGCTGCAGAAGGTCGGCTCTCTTTCCTACTATGATCATTTCCTCACGGTCATCCCGAACAACCTCCTGCAGCCGTTCCTCTCGGGCAACGTGCTCTCCGTCATGCTCATCGCCGCGGCCGTCGGCCTCGCGCTCGCGTTCATGCCGAAGACGGAGAACCGCGCCGTGCTCCTCAAGGGCATCGAGGGCGCGCAGGAAGTCCTCTTCACGCTCATCCGCGCGCTGCTCTGGGCGCTGCCGCTCGGCATCCTCGCCTTCGCGGCGCAGCTCTCCGCCCAGATCGAGGCGGGCGTCGTCGTCGGCGCGCTCGGCAAGTACACCGCCGTCGTGCTCGGCGGCAACGTCATCCAGTTCTTCATCGTGCTGCCGCTCTTCCTGCTCGCCCGGGGCCTCAACCCCATCCGCGTCTTCAAGAAGATGGCGCCGGCGCTCGCCGTCGCGCTCTTCACGAAGAGCTCGGCGGGTACGCTGCCGGTGACGCTCGCCTCCGCGGAGACGCGCCTCAAGGCGAACCCGCGCGTCGCGCGCTTCGTGCTCCCGATCTGCACGACGATCAACATGAACGGCTGCGCGGCGTTCATCCTCGTCACGTCGCTCTTCGTCATGCAGAACGCCGGCTTCGAGCTCACGCTCGGCACGATGATCACCTGGCTCTTCATCGCCGTACTCGCGGCCGTCGGCAACGCCGGCGTGCCGATGGGCTGCTACTTCCTCACGCTCTCCCTCATGTCCGGTATCGGTGCGCCGATCGGGCTCATGGGCGTCATCCTGCCGATCTATACGATCATCGACATGATCGAGACCTGCGAGAACGTCTGGTCGGATTCCTCCGTCTGCGCGATGGTCGACCATGACCTCAAAGACGAGCTCGCGGCGAGCGAAGAAGCGGTGAGCCTCTCCTGACGGGGCTTGTGTGCGGCATGGCCGCGTGAAATCATATCAGGATAAAAAAGACATCACTTGATGCACGCGCATCTGGTGGTGTCTTTTTTCGTGTGCTCGTTTCGGCGCGTGGGGTGATGAACTCATTGGGCGGCGAGGTGTTTCCGGGGCGTCGGTGCGGAGAGAAGCCGGGGGATCGCGAATGTGCAAGATATTATCTGTGTTGTTCTTTTTATTGAACTAAAAATAAAACCACAAAAATCAATAAAATAAAAGAAAAAAGTACTTGTGTTAACATGTAAATCATGCTAAAATAAAGCCAAACCAAAGGAATGGAAGAAAAACATGAGAAAAGATCATGGTCAGCGCTGATTTAGTGGATTTTGTTGTTGTTTTTTATTGTTGATTGTATAGGAGGTTATTTTTATGAAACCGGCTATTGTTGTTATGCTGACGTACAATGATGTGACTGTCAAGGACGCCCTGGAGATCTTCGAGAGCGCGAAAGACCTTCCCGTCAAGCACTGGGGCTTCAAAAACGTCGGCCTGCCCGAGGATAAGATGAAGGAAATCGCCACGAAGATGAAGGAAGCGGGCAAGGAGACGTTCCTCGAGGTCGTGACGTACGATGAGGAGAGCTGCCTCGCCGGTGCGAAGACGGCCGTGAAATGCGGCTTCGACCATCTGATGGGCACGCTCTACTATCCGTCCGTGCATGCGTATCTCAAGGAGCACGGCGTCGACTACATGCCGTTCGTGGGCAAGGTCTCCGGCAGCCCGAGCATTCTCGAAGGCACGAATGAAGAGATCATCCAGGATGCGAAGAACATGATGGCGAAGGGCATCAAGGGCTTCGACATTCTCGCCTATCGCCACGTCACGGACGGCGAAGGTCTCGCGCGTGCGTTCTGCAAGGCCGTCGACGCGAAGATCTGCATCGCAGGCTCGATCAACAGCTACGCGCGCATCGACACGATGTTCGAGATCTGCCCGTGGACGTTCACGATGGGATCGGCGCTCTTTGACAAGAAGTTCGTGCCGGACGGGGACTTCAGGGCAAACCTGGCGGCGGTTGCAGAGTACATGCAGAAGAAATAAGCGGTCATCCGCGTGAGAGCAGAGTTCTCGCAAGCACCAGGAATTTGCCTTGAGGAGGTGTGTGGTTTTGAGTGAAGTTCAGCTAAAGAAAGCGCTGACGCCTGCCGGCATTTGGGCCGTGGCAGTCGGTGCCGTAGTGTCCGGTAATTACTATGGCTGGAACTACATCTTTTCGGAAACGAATTTTGAAGGAGCGCTGATTGCCCTTGGCATCGCGTGCCTGTTCTACATTCCCTTTTCGTTCATGTATGCGGAGCTGGCGACGGCAATCCCGAGTTCCGCCGGACCGGCCGCGTATACGGAGAAAGCCTTTGGCAGGGGAGCCGGATTCTTCGCGGGCTTCAGCTATCTGGTCGAATCTCTGTTTTGCACACCGGGCATCTGCATCGCGACGGGCGCGTACGTGCATACGCTCGTGCCCACGGTCCCTGCGGTCGTCGCCTCGGTGGTCACGTACCTGATTTTTCTCTATGTCAACTGCCGCGGCATCGAGAGCAGCCAGTTCGTCGGGCTCATCGTCACGGTGATCGGCGTCGCGGGCTGCGTGCTCTTCGGTGCTGTGGGCATGCCGCATGCGGACTTCGCGTTCCTCGGACAGATGGGAGACCTCGGCGGCATCAACGGCATCTTCGTCGCGATCCCTTACGCCGTCTGGTTCTTCCTCGGCTTCGAGGCGGGCGGCATGGGCGCTGAGGAGTGCAAGAATCCGTCCAGGGACATCCCGAAGGCGTTCATCCTCGCGATCTTCACCTGCTTCGCCTGTGGCATGATCATGCTGTTCACGACGGCGAGCGTCCTGCCAAAGGAGCAGATCCTCGTGAACGACGCGCCGATCGCCAACGTCATCAACTCGATCTTCGGTGACGGCAGCGCCATGAGCACGCTCTTCATCGTCATCGCGATGATCGGCCTCGTCGCCTCTCTGAACGGCATTATCATCGGCCAGTCCCGCCAGGCGTACGCGCTGGCGCGCTGCAAATGCCTGCCGGCGTTCCTCGGGAAACTCAACAAGGACGGCACGCCGATCAACGCGCTCCTCACGACGAGCGTCATCGGCATCGCGTTTACCATCATCGGCTCCGTCGATGTCATCGTTGTCATCGCGGGCATGGGCTCGGCATTCATGGCGCTCTGCTGCTTCGCTTCCTGGGTGAAGCTCCAGAAGAGTCAGCCGGAGATGGAGCGTCCCTACGTCTGCCATCGCTGGATCGGGTATCTCGGGATTCCCTTCTGCCTGATCGTCGCGTTCTGCTCGCTCTACTCCGCCGTGACGGCGGGCACGCTCTTCTACTTCGCCGTCGGCTTCTTCGTCCTCGCGATCCTGTACTATCTGCTGAGCTGCCGGCACAAGGACGGGACGTTCCTCGTCGAGCCGGATGAGCAATGATATGAGCGTCAAGGAGGCGCGGAGGGAGCGGCACCTGCGGCTCCCTCCGCGCTCCTGGAAGATGGTTTGAGAGATCACTGCCTCCGGTTTACGCGCCGCCGCCCGCCTCGCTCGGGCGGGAGCGTGCCTGCGCCTCACATCACGGAGGGCGGCGGGCATGGCGCGAGCCGGAGGCAGTCGATTTCCTGGGATGGCGCTGCCTCGCGTGGAAAGGCGCAGCAGTGCCGATTCCTTTCGGAAAGGAAGTGTGAAAACCATGGGGTATGTCATTGGAGTGGACCTCGGGACACAGTCCCTCAAAGGGATCCTCGCGGATGCAGACGGCAAGATCGTCGCGGAGACCTCCTGCGCGCATGATCCCGTCTACCCGCATTCCGGCTGGGCGGAGCAGCCCGTCGAGGATTACCTGCATTCCTTTACGGTCGTCGTGCAGGGCCTGCTCGCTGAGAGCCATGTCCCCGCCGAGGAGATCGGCACGATCGGCGTGGATACGATCAACGATTCCCTCATCGTCGTCGATGGCGCGGGTAAGCCGCTCATGCCCTGCATCATCTGGCTCGACCGGCGTGCCGAGGCGGAGACGGCCGCCGTCGCGAAGAAGATCGACGCGGCGCGGGCGTTCGAGATCACGGGCCTCAACCTCGACTCGACGCATACGGCGGCGAAGATGCTCTGGGTCAAAGAGAATCGGCCGGAGATCTTCAATCAGGCAAAGTACCTTCTGAACGTGGACAGTTTCCTCGTGCAGTGGATGACGGGCGAGACCGTCGTCGACTACGCGCAGGCGTCGGCGTCCATGCTCTACAACGTCTCGAAAATGGACTGGGACCCCGTGATGAGCGAGGCGTTCGGCCTCGACCCGCACGCCCTGGGGAAGCTCACGCCGTCGCATGAAGTCGTCGGCACGCTGACGCCGATGGCTGCGAACCGCCTCGGGCTCACGACAAAGACGAAAGTCATCACGGGCACGGGCGATGAGCACAGCGCCTGCCTCGGCGCCGGCCTCGTGCGCCCGGGCATGATCTGCGACATTACGGGCACGGCGGAGCCAGTGGCCGCGACGTCCGCGCGCCCCGTCTTCGACAAGAAGCATCTCGTCGAGACGCACCACTCCGCGCAGTACGACCTCTGGCTCATCGAGAACCCGGGCTTTGTCTCGGGCGGCACGACGCGCTGGTACAAGGATCACCTGCTCAAGACGCGGGACTACGACCTCATGAACGTGCAGGCAAAGAAATCGTCGCCAGGTGCGCGCGGACTGACGTTCCTCCCGTGCATGGGCGGCGCGATGACGCCGGATTGGAACGGCGCGGCGCGCGGCAGCTTCACGGGGCTCACGCTCTCACACACGCTCGACGACATGTCCCGCGCCGTGTTCGAGGGCATCGCCTTCGGCCTGCGCGACAACGTGGACCGGTTCCGCGAGATGGGCATCTCGTGCGAGAGTGTCCGCATCGTTGGCGGCGGCACGAAATCGCCGTTTTGGTGTCAGATGAAGGCGGATGTGCTCGGTCTGCCGCTTGTCGCCGTCAAGGACCCGGAGGGCGCGGCCATCGGCGCCGCGATGCTCGCCTCCGTCGGCGAGGGGAATTTCAAGGGACTCGAGGAAGCGGCAGAGGCGATGGTGGAGCTCGGCGCGCGCTATGAGCCGGACGCCTCGAAGAAAGCTGCCTACGACGAGGCGTACGAGCGTTACTATGAATGTTATCAGGCTTTGGAGCCGTTCTTCAACCGCTACTATGCGTGACGGAGGAGGGGCTCCTTTGGAGAGGAGTGACATATCATGTTAGATCAACGGCTGGTGGAAGCGGATGCGACGGACCTTGACGGTCTGCGCAAGATCCTCGCCGAGCAGCCGGAGGCGGAGAAGCTCTGCCCCATCGGTATGAAGAAGATCGAGATCGATCACGGCGCCGCTGCGCATGTGGCGGACGCTGTGCGGACGCTCACGACCGGGACGCGCGTCCTCATGGTGTCGGATGCGACCGACATCCTGGACGTGAAGGGAGAGAAGGTCAAGGAGCGGGTCAAGGCGCTGCTCGACGAGAAATATACCGTGGAGTGGCTCGTCATCCGCGAGGAGGGTGGCCTCGTGCACTGTACGCCGGAGAACGCGGCGAAGATCCAGGCGCTGCTGCCGGAGGCGGACTGCGTCGTCGGCGTCGGCTCGGGCACGATCTGCGACCTCTGCAAGTACGCGACGTACTATGCCGACAAGGAACATCCGAAGGCGCTCGTCGTCGTGCAGACGGCGCTCTCCGTGAATGCCTTTTCCGACAATTCCTCCGTCATGCTCTTCAGCGGTGTGAAGCGCACCGTCCATTCGCGCTATCCCGCCGTGCTCCTTATCGATCTCGACATCGTTGGGGCGGCACCTGCGGAGATGAACGTGAGCGGCTACGGCGACCTCATCGCGACCTGGACGGCGCCCGTCGACTGGTACCTCGCGAACGTCCTCGGCATGAACGACCGGTTCCACACGGCGCCCTCAGACATGATCCGGACGCAGTGCCGTCGGCTGCTGAAGAACTCGGAGAAACTGGCGGCAGGCGATGCCAAGACGCTTGGCGAGCTCGCCAACGTCCTGACGCTCTCGGGCCTCTCGATGGGGCTCGCGAACGAGAGTTCGCCCGCCTCTGGCTCGGAGCACGTCATGAGCCATCTCATCGACATGTCGTCGAAGGTGCGCCACACGGGCATCTGCTACCACGGGACACAGGTCGCCGTCTCGGGCATCATCTCCTGTCTGCTCTGGGACTACCTGCTCCATGAGTTCCGCCCGCAGGACGTGCAGATCGATACCTGCTATCCGTCTGAGGAGGAGATGAAGCCGCGCGTCTTGCAGGCGTTCGACTGGCTCGACGAGGACCACAGCGCCGCGAACGAATGCTGGTCGGACTATCAGAAGAAACTCGCTCGCTGGCACGAAGTACAGCCGCAGTTCGAGGCGTTCCTCAAGAACTTCGACGCGTTCAAGTCGCAGGTCGCGGACTGGGTGCAGCCGCCCGCGTACATCGCGGAGTGCATGCACAAGGCGAACGCGCCCTGCCGCTACAGCAAGCTGAACTACCCCGTCGATGCGAAGACGGTGCGCTGGGCGATCACGAACTGCCATATGATGCGCAACCGCTTCTCCATCATCGACCTCCTGCATTTCACGGGCATCTGGTCAGATGATTTCGTCGAAGGCATCTTGAAGAAGGCGGAGGCGCTCGACGCTGGCCTTTGACTAAAAAGGAGGTGATCGCATGCAGGCGATCTCAGACATCCGCTGCTTCGTCCTCGACATGGACGGCACCATCTACCTCGGGAAGGACCTCTTCCCGTGCACGAAGCCGTTCCTCGCTGCCGTGGAACGAACGGGGCGGAAATACTACTTCTTCACGAACAATTCCTCGAAGAGCCAGCAGGTCTATCTCGACCGCCTGGCGCGCTACGGCATCCCCGTGACGCGGGAGCAGATGATGACCTCGAGTCATGTCATCATGGACTACCTGCGCGAGAAGCATCCCGGGGAGGGCATCTACCTCGTGGGCACGCCCGCGCTCTGGAATGAATTCAGCAAGGCGGGCATGCCGCTCACGGACGAGCATCCCTCCATCGTCATCCTCGGCTTCGACACGACGCTCACGTATGAGAAGCTCGAGCGCGCCTGCTACTTCCTGCGCCACGGCTGCACGTACTATGCCATCAATCAGGATTGGAACTGTCCGATCGAGGGCGGGGAGTTCATCCCCGACTGCGGCTCGATGGCGAAGCTCATCGAGGCATCGACGGGCAGGAAGCCAGAGTTCTTCGGCAAGCCGACGCGCCATACGATGGACTACATCGTCCGTCACACGGGCTGCCGTCCGGAAGAGATCGCCGTCGTCGGCGACCGCCTGTACACGGACATCGCCGTCACCCAGGGCACGGGCGCCAAGTCCATCCTCGTCCTCACCGGGGAAACCAAACGGGAGGACGTGGAGAAAAGCTCTGTTCAACCTGATATTATCGTGGAATCCCTGGCGGATATCACCGGCAGCCTGCTTCAAGCAGATGGCTGAGCGGAGCGGCTTCCCATCGTTCCTGTAAGCCGCCCCCGCCCAGGAGCTCGGAGCACCCCCCTGATGCTGCCGTGCCAGGACGCCCGATAATATATACCCTCTGCTCTCCCTCGGGAGAGTGACAAACCTCTTTCTAAGGGACCGCCACTCCTGGCGGCACCCTTACATCCCCTGGAGCTGCTCTTTCGGAGAGCAGCTTTTTTCTTTCTGCGTTCTCCCGCTGCTGCCGTTTTTCTGCTATACTATAGGAAGTTTCTATATCGTAGGGGAGGAATTGACTATGAGTGAAGAGAGCTGCAATCACGATTGTTCCGCTTGCGGCGAGAGCTGTGGGGCGCGGCAGATGCCGCCGAAGGCGCCGCTCAATGAGAAGTCGAGCGTCCGCCACGTCATCGCCGTCGTGAGCGGTAAGGGCGGCGTCGGCAAGAGCATGGTGACGGCGCTCATGGCGGTCAAGGCGCGCCAGGCGGGCTATGCGACCGCCATCCTGGACGCGGACATCACGGGGCCTTCCATCCCGAAGGCGTTCGGCATCAAGGGGCATGCGACGGGCGATGCGGAGCATCTCTATCCCGCGATCCGGCCCGATCATCAGCAACACGGTGACGCAGTTCTGGTCGACGGTCGTCTGGGGCGAGGTCGAGTACATGTTCGTCGACATGCCGCCGGGAACGGGCGACGTGCCGCTGACGGTGTTCCAGTCGCTGCCTGTCGATGGCATCATCGTCGTGGCGTCGCCGCAGGAGCAGGTCGCGATGATCGTGGAGAAATCCATCGAGATGGCGAAGCTCATGCAGGTGCCGGTGCTCGCGCTCGTGGAGAACATGAGCTATTTCAAGTGCCCGGATTGCGGCAAGGTGCACCACATCTTCGGCAAGAGCCACGCCGAGGAGATCGCGAAAAAGCACGGCATCGAGACGTACTGCCAGCTGCCCGTCGACCCAGATCTCGCGGCGGCGGTCGACGCGGGGGAGATCGAGTTCGTCATGGAGGACGGGCTCGACCCGATCGTCGAGATGCTGCGGAAAAGGGATGGAAAATAATTCGGTCCGGAGAAACCGGCGCCGGGGCGTGCTCTGTGCGGTGGCGGGCGGCGTCTTCTGGGGCGGTTCCGGCGTCGCAGGGCAGTACCTCTTGCAGCAGGCGGGCTTCACGACGGAATGGCTCGTGACGGCACGGCTCGTGCTCGCCGGGATCATCCTGCTCGCGCTCGATGCCGGCGAGCACGGGGGCGATGTGCTGCGTGTCTGGCAGGATCGCCGGAACGCTTGGGAGCTGCTCTTTTTCGGCGTCTGCGGCATGATGGGCGTCTCGTATTCCTATTTCGCGTCCATCCGCTACGGCAACGCCGCGGCGGCGACGGTCCTGCAGTATCTCATGCCCGCGATGATCGTGCTCTACGTGGCGGTGCGCGGCAGGAAATGGCCGAGCGGGCTCGAGGTTTTCTGCGTGTTGCTCGCCCTCTTCGGGACGTTCCTGCTCGTAACGCACGGCGACTGGCACGCGCTCGTCATCCCGCTGCCGGCGCTCCTCTGGGGACTCGTCTCCGCCGTGACGGGCGCCATCTACACGCTCGCGCCGAAGCGCCTCATCCGCGCGTGGCGCGCGCCGCTCATCGTCGGCTGGGGGATGCTCATAGGCGGCATCGCCATGGCGGCGGTGTCGCGTCCGGCGCTCCTCTGTGGCGAGTGGACGGGGACGAGTCTGCTCGCGTTCCTCTATCTCATCTTCTTCGGCTCCGTCGCGGCGTTCACGCTCTACCTCGGCAGTACGAAGTACATCGCGCCGAGCGAGGCGGGGGTGCTCCTCTCCGTCGCGCTGCTCGGCGCGTCGTTCGGGCTCCTCGATGTGCTCGGGAGCGCCTCTATCCTCGCGACGGTCGTGCTGCTCGCGCGCCAGTGAGGGGCGGCGGGCTTTTTAGCAAGCAAGAAAGGTCTCACGGGAGATGCTCTCATCTCCCGTGAGACCTTTCTTGTGTTTCACGCTTTGCCGCTGGCCGTGCGGCTCAGCCCCGCTTCTCGTGGCGCGAGCGGTAGTGGCGCGTCTTATCCTCGTACATGAGGCGGTCGACTTCTGCGATGGCGGCGTCGATGTCCTCGATGGGCGTGGGCAGGGTGATGGCGCCGAGCGCGGCGCTGATGCCCCGGCGGTGGAATTCCTGTTTGAGTGACTGACGGATGGTCTCGATTTCCTCCGGCGTCTGCACGTCGCGGATCAGCAGGAACTCGTCGCCGCCCATGCGGAAGACGACGGCATCCGGCTCTTGCCGCAGTGCGTCTGCCGTCTGCTTGATGAGGCGGTCGCCGGCCTCGTGACCCTGCGTGTCGTTCGTGTGCTTGAGCCCGTTGACGTCGGCGAAGACGAGGGCCACCAGGCGCCCGTGGGGAAGCCGTCGGCAGGTATTCGGTGAGACCGCGGCGATTGAATACGCCGGTGAGCTGGTCGATGCGTCCGAGGTGCCGCAGGTCATTTTGCATGTCGCGGTTGCGCAGCAGGATGGCAATGAAGCGCGAGAGCGTGCTGCAGAGGAGGGAACTGACGTCGAGGCGATCCTCCGGCGGGTTGACGACCTCGATGTAGCCGTAGGCATGGTCGTCGAGCGAGAGGCGCGCGATCGTCAGGCGCTTGAGATCCGGCAGATGCGGCACGGTGCCCGGCGTGTGCTCCCAGTAGCTTTCGAGGTCGCGGATGGTGATGACAGGATGATGGACGAACTTCTCATAGATGTGTGTGAGCTCGTTGCGCGGGATGGGAGCGAGCGTGCCCTTGAGCGGCATCAGATCGCTGGCCGCCCAGTCGTAGGTGAGATGCACGGAGGTGCTGCTTTCCTCCATGAGCAGCACGCGCTCGGCATGAAGGCGGTTGCCGATGCAGAGCAGCATGCGCTCGATCCCCTTGTCAGGATCTGACTCGCACATGGCGAGGCGCAGGGCATCGTTGATCATCGTCTTGTGGTAGAGCAGGTCATTCCGCCTGGTGCTGCGCTCGCTGTAGTAATAGTCATGTCCTGTGACGGGATTGTGGATGAGGTTGTGGAGGAACGTGCCGTGACTCAGCTGGGCGGTGTCGCAGTTGTCGCAGGGGGCTGGCTGATGGCGGTAGAGCTCGTAGCATTTATGTCCCTGGTAGGGCGTGTCCGCGGGGAGGCCGGAGTCCAGGAGGGCTGCGGAGTTGCAGTAGAGAACCTCGTGCGTCTCGGTGTCGCTGATGATGACGGGCTCCTCGAGCTGGTCGAACGCCTCACGCTGGAAGACGACGCGGTCGCCGACGTAGACGGACTGGCTGTAATGCTGCTCCTCGGCGTCGCAGAGGCGCTCGGTGAGCAGGCGCAGCAGGCCGTCGAGGCTGCTCGCCTCTGAGCCGTTGGCGAACGCGTACTGCAGGTGGAGCGAGCAGGGATAGCCATCAACTTCATGGATGTCGTGCACGGCGTTTGAGATCGCGAAGATCCGGTTGCGGCACTCCGTCTCAGAGAGGCGTTTCTGGAAGATGATGAAGCAGCTGCTGCCGATGTACGCGATGCTCCAGTACTGCGGCAGCAGGCGCGTGATGATCTCCTTGAGGCGTGCGAGCAGGAGGTCGCCGCGGCGCTGGTCGGTGCGGCGGAGCTGATCGTAGGCGGGGACATCGAGGATGATGGCGAGGTAGTCCTCTTTGTTCTGGCGGTAGTTCACCTGGTACTGTGTACCCGCCATGAGCATGCCGCGGTAGTTCATGAGGCCGGTGCCCTGGTCGATGAGCCCGAGGCTGTCCTGGAGCTCGTTCTGCGCGGCGGTATCGTCGAGATCCTCGAAGTAGCCCATGAGACCGGCGATGCTGCCGTTCTGGTAGAGGGGGAATTTTGAGGCGCGGATGGCGTGCGGCGTGCCGCGCACGAGGCAGTGGCCGAGCGCGCCGCGCACGGGCTTGCCCTCTTTGATGACAGCGCGCTCAGCCGCGTGGAACGGCGCGTCGTCGATATGCCAGCCCATTTCCTCATCCGTCTTGCCGCGGAGCTCCTCGATGGAGGAGAGGCCGTAATGATCGAGGAACGCCTGGCTCGCGCCGAGGAAGCGGCGCGAGCTGTCCTTCCAGAAGAGTTTGAGGTCGGACTGATCGACCAAGGAGTTCCAAAGGAACTCGCTCTCGAGGCTCCCGCGCAGAGAGGAACCATCCGGCAGGATGCCGTAGCTCTTCAGGATCTCGCTGAGGAGCGCCGCGCGATCCGGCTGCTGGTCGAGGGTGTCACGGCTGATGCAGAGCAGGATATCCTGCTCCTGCGTCTTGAAAAGGACGATGAAGATGAAGTTCAGCCAGCGGTAGCTGCCGTCCGGTTGGAGCATGCGGAACGGCGCGGCGACCTCAATGGAGCTGCTCTGCTGCGCGGCGCGGTAGATGTTCTCCGCCCGGGTAAAGGCGAGGTAGCGCTCGCGGTCGGCGGGATGGATGTAGTTTTTGGCAAAGTCCGCGCGGGCCGCCTCGATTCCTTCCAGGTGCCTGCTGGCAGACGTTTCCGGCAGCAAGGAGGAGATGATCTCGCAGACATCATTTTGGCAGTCCAGGTAGTAGATGCCCTCGTAGAGGTGAAAAATGGTGCGCAGGATCTGATCGAGACGGCGCGACTCATGGCCCTGTACCTCGCTGTCGTGCGTGATGTTGTAGAGCTCGGCACGGTAAATGTGCGTGGTGCCGAGATTGGCGATCGCCTGCAGGCACAGTCGCATGTACTGGCCGCTGTCCACATAGGTCAGGGATTCCTGCTTGCCGCTCTTGATGGCGCGCTGCAGGAATTTCTGGAACTTCTCCCGCAGGTGGTAGGCGGGGGAAGCGAGATTCCGGTTCACCTCATCGAGACCTTCGGTATGGATGGTCCGGAGCGTGCGCACGTAGGCATCGTTCATTTGCAGGATGCGGATCGAGGCACCGTCGTCGAGGAGGATGGCGACGGGCATCTCTGTCGTGATGTCGATGCAGCCCGCCTGTGCGAAGAGATACGCCTCCGTGCGGGACTCTGCGAACAGGTCATGCTCATGGCAGTGGAGGCGGAACGTCTTGTGCTCCATAGGTTTGCCGTAGAAGAACCCCTGGAGTTTTTCACAGCCGATGGCCTTCAGGAACGCGACCTGCTCGGCGGTCTCCACGCCCTCGGCGAGCGTATGCGTGCCGAGCTCCTTTGCCATGGGAACGATGGATGCGAGCAGCTTGCGGCTCGCGGAGTTGAACGAGCGCAGGAAGTCCATGTCGAGCTTGATGGCGTCGAACTGGTAGTCTTTGAGGACATTGAGCGAGGAATAGCCGCTGCCGAAATCGTCAAGCCAGACCTGGTAGCCGCTCGCGCGGAACGCCTTGATGCCGTTTTTGATGAGATCATCATCCCGTACGAGCGCATTTTCTGTGATTTCGATGCACAGCAGATCGCGCGGCAGCTCGTATTTCTGCACGATGCCCTCGACGATTTCGAGGGGATTGCCGAGGGAGAAGTCGAGCCGCGAGAGATTGACGGAGACGGGCACATCCGGACGCCCGTCGTCGCGGCGCTGGCGCAGGTGGTGACAGACGCGGTCGATGACATAGGCATCGAGCTTGTGGATGAGGTGGGTCTCCTCGAGGACGGAGATGAAATCCGCAGGCGAGAGCAGGCCGTGCATGGGGGAGTCCCAGCGCGCGAGCGCTTCGGCACCGCAGACCTTTCGGGTGAGTGTGCGGATGATGGGCTGGTAGTAGACCTTGATGTACCCTTTTTGCAGCGCCTCTTCAAAATGTTCGCGGATGTAGTGGCGGATGGCGTACTGCGCGCCCATTTCCTCTGTGTAGACCGCCCAGCAGTGGTTTGCGTCGTCCTTGATGCTGATGCAGGCGAGCTTGGCCTCGTCGAAGGCATGGGAGAAGATCTCGTCCGCGCCCTTTGCGGTGTCATAGAAACGGATGCCGGCCTTGAGCTCGATGCCGGGAGTCTGGATGTAGTTATTAAATGCCGCGCAGACCGCGCTGATGCGCGTCTGTACATCGCCGCTGCCCGCGAGCAGCGCGAAATTATCCGCGGCGAGACGCCCGATGAGTCTGTCTGGGAAATGCTCGCTGAGGAGGCGGGCAACGGTGCGCAGGCATTCGTCGCCCTGGGCGATGCCGCAGATGGTGTTCAGCCGGCGGAAATTCGTGATGTTGAAATAGACGGGAACTTCTTCGAGAAAGGTGCCGTTTTTGAGGTTTCGCTCCGCGTGCTTGACAGCGGCGCGGAAGAACGCGTGCATGCCGGGCAGTCCCGTCAGAGCGTCTGTCTCATAGGCGCTGCGGCGCGTATCGGCGCCGATGAGCGTCATGTAGTAGGAGCGGTCCGAGGCAGGCGTCTGTCCCTTGGCGCAGCGTGATTTCCATGCGGCGCAGGTGGCCGAGTGCGGTGCGGTACTCGTAGTTATAAAAGCGGCGGGATACATCCTTGCCAGCAGAGCGGCGCGCAAGCTCCGCGAGCGGCAGGTAGTCGTCGGGCAGCAGGAAGTGGGAGAAGGTCGTGCCGACTTTCCCGCGCAGCGCATCGAAGCTCTCGCACTGGTAGAGCGCGAGCGCGTCACGATTGGCGAAGACGAGCTCCTCCGTGCCGTCCGTGCGGAAGAGGAATATGCCCGGCAGGCTGTCGTAGGCGGCATGAAGACGGGCTTTGATTTCAGCTGTCAGGGAAACGGGCGTATTGGAAACATCGTTGTCTCGGCACATAAAAACTCCCCCTGCGTGAATGGAAAGGTTGTCATTGGATGTTGGGGTATCTCGTCAGAAGCCGGTCTCGACGCCGCCGTCCGGGTCGGTCACGAGGAGCTGCTGGCCGAGCATCGTCGTGAGGTCAGCGCGCGTGTGGCCGTAGCCGGGGCTCGTGAGGTCCTGCGCCTCCATGTAGCGGGAAGACGGCGCATTGAGGAGGCCGCTCACAGTATCGTAGAGCATGTCGTTCGTGAAATAGCGGCTGCGGTGGTAGCGGATGGCACGCGTGCGTCCCGGCAGCGCCGCGCGGTACGCATCCGAGAGGTAGATGAACATCGGGATGCGCACCATATCAAAGGAGAAGACGTCCGGGTTGTGCGAGATCGTGAGGTTCTCCCCGTGGTCGGAGAAATAGAGCATCGCCTGCAGATGCAGGTTCGCCTGCGCGTAGTCGAAGATGCGCGAGAGGATGGCATCCGTATAGAGGACGCTGTTCGCGTAGGACTCCACGGACGACACCTCGCTCTCGCCGTGCCACAGGGCGAATTCCTCCGGATAGCGGTTATTGTAGTAGATGTGGCTGCCCATGATGTGCAGCACGATGAAATTATTCTGCGCCGGGTCGACGGTCTCGAGGTAGCTTAAAAGCGTCTCGTCGTATTTATCGGAGAAGTTGTACGAGTCGTCCGTCCACTCCGCGTGGTCGGCGGTCTTGGCGACGAGCGTGATGGCGCTGTCGTACTGGCCGTAGCGCCCCTGGTTGCTGAACCAGTACGTCTCGTAGCCCGCCTTTTTCGCGACGTCGAGGATGGACGTCGAGTTGAAGAACTCCCTGTCGTTGTACTGGCTCTGCTCCGTGAGCGCGCGCTGCAGCACGGGCACGGTCTGCGACCAGCAGGCGTAGACGTTCGTAAAGACGTTGAACGCGGGACTTTGCAGTTGGCTGTCGAGCCACGGCGTGTCCTCGTAGGGGAAGTCCGGCGAGTAGGCGTGCATGTAGTCGCGCGACTCCGACTCGCCGATGACGACGATGACGGTACCGGGCGCGCGCGCCGGCAGCGTCTGCGTGCCGTCGATGTCGAGCGCCTCGTAGCGATCCTCATGCCCGTCGCCGTAGGTCTGAGTCTCCGATACATAGGTACGCACGTCGCTGACGAGCCCGCCAAATGACGTCTGCGGCACGTAGTAGAGCAGCGCGAGGGCGGAGAGGGCGACGAGCAGGAGCGAGAGGCCCGCCTGCTCGTCCGTGCGGCGCTGCTGCATCTTCCGCAGGAAGGCGCAATTCGTGCGTGCGGCGCCGACGAGGAAGACGGCGAAGCTGGCGAGGATGACGAGCGCCGGCCCCGTGCCGACGTTCGACTCGATGAAATCGATGCTCTCGCGCCAGTTCGTGAGGTAGAGCGCCATGAGCGAGGCGGGCGAGAGGCAGTGCCAGACGATGCAGTAATAGGCGTACTGGATGAACGGCACGACGAGCGCGGCGAAGTCGAGGAGCGCGAGCAGCGCGGCGGCGAGGCGCGTGTGCCGAGAGAACGCGAGTGCGGACGAGAGCCCCGTGAGCAGCAGGAAGATCGCCGTACCGACGACGAAGTCGAAGCAGATGAGCGACTGGTACCAGACGCTCTGATACGTCCAGGCGTAGAGCAGCGGAAAGGCGGAGCACCAGCCGAGCCCTGCGAAGAGATGGAAGAGCCCCGTCCGCTCGAAGAGCGATAGCCCTGTCGCCCGCTGCGCGAGCACGAGCAGCGCGAGCACTGGGAGCGCGATGGGCAGGAAATAGTCGGCGCCCATGTCCTCGCCGATGTCGCAGTAGAAGGCGATGAGGCAGATGAAATAGATGCAGGCAGCGGTCAGCTGTCGGATCAGCGTATCCTGCTGGTCGGGGGAGATTCTCATGACGTGTTCTTCCTTTATCTTCTTATATTTATGGCAACAAAAGACAAATTTCCTATGCTATTTTACATGAAATGCCTGTATTCGTCAATTTTCCATATTGCGTTCGCGGGGATTCTCTGCTACAATATGTTCCTGTCAGACATAACTCAAACCACAATATGTTGAGAAAAGGGAGGGGAACGCCCCCCATTTAGGGGCGTACGATGATGTTGAAGACAGTAACGAAGCGCACGGGGTTCACGGTCCCCTACAACCGTGAGAAGATCTACAATGCCATCCGTGGGGCCAATGAGGATGGCAAGCAGCAGATGCATGAAGTACGACTTCTACGACATCGCGAAGCGCTACATCATGTACCGCCAGCGCCACACGGAGCGGCGCAAGGCGCAGCAGCACCTCATGGAGACGTATCAGGACATCTTCTTTGCGCCGGCGGAGGACTCCGACCTCAAGCGCGACAACGCGAATATCAACACCGACGCCTCGATGGGCATCATGCTCAAGCTCGGCGCCGAGGGCGCGAAGCACTTCGTCGATAACTACGTGCTCGACGAGCGCTTCGCGGCGGCGGATAAGGAGAACTACATCCATATCCACGACAAGGATTTCTCGCTCATCACGTTCAACTGCTGCCAGATCGATCTCTTGAAGCTCTTCCACGGCGGCTTCTCGACGGGGCACGGCTTCCTGCGTGAGCCGAATTCCATCCGCGCTTACGCGAGCCTCGCCTGCATCGCCATCCAGAGCAACCAGAACGACATGTTCGGCGGACAGAGCATCAACGCGTTCGACTACGCGATGGCGGAGGGCGTGCGCAAGTCGTTCCGCAAGGCGATCGTTGATGAGGCGCGCAAATCCGTCATTTACCGGTTCGAGGAGGAATCGTTCCTGACGGAGGAGCCGTTCAAGACGGAGTTCCTCGCGGCGATGGACATGGACGCCTGCCTCTACGCGGAACAGGTGGACACGGAGCGCGGCAAGCGCGGCATCGAGGCGCTCGGCCGCGCGCTCACCGCGATTCTCACGCAGCACGGCAAGTCGACGCGCGACGCCTACCTCGACGCGCGCAGCATCTACCGCCTCGCCTGCGCTGACGTCGAGGAGGAGACACACCAGGCGATGGAGGCGCTCATCCACAATTTCAACACGCTTCACAGCCGCGCGGGCGCGCAGGTGCCGTTCTCTTCGATCAATTACGGCATGGACACGAGCCCGGAGGGACGCCTCGCGACGCGCGAGACGCTCAACGCCATCTGGGCGGGCCTCGGCAACGGCGAGACGGCGATCTTCCCGATTTCCGTCTTCCAGCTCAAGGCGGGCGTGAACTACAACCCGGGCGATCCGAACTACGACCTCTTCCTGCAGGCGTGCAAGACGAGCGCGAAGCGCCTCTTCCCGAACTTCGTCAACATCGACGCGCCGTACAATCTCCAGTACTATAAGCCGGGCGACTACAACAGCTGCGTCGCGACGATGGGCTGCCGCACGCGCGTGATGAGCAATGTCAACGGCCCGGAGGAGTCCGGCTCGCGCGGCAACTTCTCCTTCACGACGATCAACCTGCCGAAGCTCGCGATCGAGGCAAAGGGCGACGTGAAGAAATTCTTCGAGCTCTACGACCACTACATCACGCTCTGCCATGACTACCTGCTCGAGCGCCTGCACGTCATCGAGCAGAAGCATGTCTACAACTACCCGTTCCTCATGGGGCAGGGCGTCTGGATGGGCTCGGAAAAGCTCAAGCCGACGGACACGATCAAGGACGTGCTCAAGCATGCTTCCTATTCCATCGGCTTCTGCGGTCTCGCGGAATGCCTCGTCGCGCTCACGGGCAAGCATCACGGCGAGAGCGAGGCGGCGCAGGAGCTCGGCCTCAAGATCGTCGGACACATGCGCGCGCGCACGGATGCCTACACCGAGGCGGAGCACCGCAACTGGTCGACATTCGGCACGCCGGCGGAGAGCACAGCCGGTCAGTTCCAGCGCGCGAACCGGAAGAAATACGGCATCATCAAGGGAGTCACCGACCGCCCCTACATGACGAACAGCAGCCATGTGCCCGTCTACTATCCGATCAAGGCGATCGACAAGATCCGCATCGAGGCGCCGTACCACGCACTCGAGAACGCGGGCCACATCGCCTACATCGAGATGGACGGCGACCCGACGAAGAATGTCAAGGCATTCGAGGCTGTCGTGCGCGCGATGCACGACGCGGACATGGGCTATTTCTCCATCAACCACCCCGTCGACCGCGACCCCGTCTGCGGCTACACGGGCATCATCGAGAACGAGTGCCCGCACTGCCACCGGAAAGAGATCGAGCGCGGCCACCTCGTCGTGCCGCGCATGAAAGCGTAACCGCATGAAGAATCTCGTCGAAAAACTGCAGGCGAAGGAGGGCTTCTCGCCATCCGAGTGCATCCTCGCTGATTTCCTGCTCAAGAATTTCCGGCTGCTCGCCGGGATGTCGACGCGCCAGCTCGCGAAGGAGACGTATACGAACTCCGCGGCTATCGTGCGCTTCAGCCAGAAGCTCGGCTTCGGCGGTTATACGGAGTTCAAGGTGCAGTTCCTCGCGGAGATGATGGAGCGCATCCGCAACCCGCAGGTGACGGATTTCTCCATGACGGATCGCGATACCGTCCAGTCGCTCATGGACAAGGTGACAGGGCTCGAGGTCGAGGCGCTCCGCTCGACGCGGGGCATGCTCGACGCGGCGCAGTTCATGCGCGCGCTCGCCCTGCTTTCCAAGGCGCAGCACATCGACTTCTACGCGATGGATGAGAACCTCAATATCGCGCAGATGGCCGCCTCTGGATTCCTTATGGCGAACAAGGGAACGACGGTGCATCCGGCGATGACGATGCAGTACCTCTCTGCGGCGGGCATGCAGAAGGGCCACGTCAGTTTCTTCATCAGCCGCACGGGGGAGAACCGCATGCTCATCGACATCGCGCACCTCCTGCGCCTGCGCTCCGTGCCGCGGCTGCTGATCACATCGGCTCCCTCGAGCACGCTCGCCTCCCTCGCGGACGTGACGTTCCCCGTCGCGACCGTCAATACCATGGAGAAGCTCGGCCCGCGCATCTTCCTGCTCGGCGCGAAGTATGTGACGGATCTCCTTTTCGCTTTC
Source organism: Dongibacter bovis (assembly GCA_902763085.1). Lineage (GTDB taxonomy): Bacteria > Bacillota > Negativicutes > Selenomonadales > Selenomonadaceae > Selenomonas_C. The sequence continues at coordinate 3,182 of CACWQW010000015.1, read as the reverse complement.
TCCGACGCGAAGAAAAAAGAACAATGGCTCAACGGCCATTTTCATTATTGATTGTTTTTGACCAAAACGCCTCAGCGCTTGCTGGGGCGTTTTTTTGTAGCGCTGTTACAGGCGGCACTTTTCATGAAAGAAAAATGAAACAGCATTGTTTCTTATTGTTTTCCTCTTGTTGAGCGGGAAGAGCGTCTTTGTTATGATGTCATTGTTCTTGAGGAGCATTGAGATCACAGACGCTTCTCGGACACATCGCCCATCTGGTACCGAATGGGAAAAAATAGGAGGGGACTATATGAATCGACAGAAACTCTTTGACAGCTTCATCGAGTTCATGGGACGATTCGCGCAGCTCAAGGCAGTTGCCGCGCTGCGTGATGGCTTTATCATGACGACGCCGTTTACGATCTGCGGCTCGGTGTTCCTGTTGTTGGCCAATCTTCCTGTGCCTGGCTACGGCGATTTCATGAGTTCGCTGTTCGGCAAGGACTGGACGGCGCCGCTCAACGCTGTGGCCGGCGGTACGTTCAGCGTACTCGCGCTCATCGTTGTATTATCTATCACCTATAAGTATGTGGAGAATGAGGGCTGTGACGCGATGATGGCAGCCATCCTCGCGCTCTCGACGTTCCTCATTCTGATGCCGCCGACCATCGTGACGAAGGAGGGCGCCGTCGTCGGCGACATCATCCCGAAGGCGTGGGCAGGCAGCAACGGCGTCATCACCGCCATCCTGATCGCGTTCTTCGTCTCGTGCGTGTTCTGCTACTTCGAGAAGCACCACATCGGCATCAAGATGCCGGACGCCGTGCCGCAGGGCGTGGCGCGCGCGTTCTCCGCGCTCGTGCCGGGCATGGTGTTCTTCACGACGGCGTCTGTGCTCTACGGCCTCTGCCACTACGTTGGTGCGACGACGCTGCCGGAGCTCATCTTCAAGGTCATCCAGACGCCGCTGCAGGGCCTTTCGGACTCGCTCGCGGGCGGCACAATCATCGTCAGCCTGCAGAGCATCCTCTTCTGGGCCGGCATCCACGGGCCGAACGTCGTCGGCGGCGTCGTGAGCCCGCTGCTCATCGCGAACTCGCTCGACAACCAGCACCTGCTCGACATGGGCATGTCGCTCGTCAACAATCCGCAGGCGAAGATCTTCACCTGCCAGATCAACGATGTCTTCGTCAAGAGCGGCGGCTGCGGCCTCACGCTGGGTCTGCTGATCGCGGGCCTCTTCACGGCGAAGTCCGATCAGCTCAAGTCGCTGATGAAGATGGCGTTCGTGCCGGGACTCTTCAACATCAACGAGCCGATCATCTTCGGTCTGCCGATCGTCTTCAACCCGTATCTTCTGGTGCCGTTCGTGCTCGCGCGATTTCCACGGGTTTCATGGCGCCGTTCAGCGCCGTGCAGGTACCGTGGACGACGCCGCCGGTCATCGCGGGCTTCCTGCTCGACGGCTGGCAGGGCGCGGTCATCCAGATTGTGAACCTGGCCATGGCGACGGTGATCTACTTCCCGTTCCTGAAAGCACAGGATAGAGCATTCCTGAAAGAAGAGCAGGAGAACGAAGCAGAGCAAGCCTAACAATATAGAAGAAATCTGTACAGGGGATTCATGAAGAAGTGAAAGGGAGGATGGGTACTATGAAGAAGAAACTCGAAAAGACGTTGGCCATGAGCGTACTGCTGGCCCTCGGCAGCACGGGCTGCGTCTTTGCCGCGCCGGCGGCGGAGGACACGGACGCCCGCATCGCGGCTCTCGAGCAGCAGCAGCAGGAACTCGCGAAGGAGCTCAAGGCCCTCAAGAGTGAGAACGAGAAGCTCAAAAACCAGAGCAACAGCCAAAAGAAGCAGATCACGGGCATGAAGAACAGCGTCAATGAGGCGCTGAACCGCTTTTCGCTGCATGGCTTTGGCCGCGCTTCCTGGGACAATGACAACATCAAGGGGTATATTGATAAAAACGATAATAACCGCTACTACCTTGATTTAGAGGGAAAATTCCAGGTCAACAAGGACTGGAGCTTCCATTTCCAGAGTGAGACAAATCAACGCTACAAACACCTCGTGCAAGAGGATGGTACAGCTAAATATCATCAGGGACATGATGATTCCGATGGTGTGATCCAGCGTGTTTGGGCAGAGGGAAAGGTCGGCGTTATCAATGTGGATATTGGCCGTCGTTGGCGCGGACTCGGTTTTCAGAATGTGCTGCTCGGCAACGAGACGGACGGCGTCGTGCTCAGCACGCCGATTCCTGGCAGCAAACTGACGGGCAAGGCTTTCGTGCTGACGCCGACGGATGCAGGATATGATTTCACGCTCATGGGTGTAGGCGCCCAGGGTCAGGTAGGGCATGGACTCCAGGTCTCTTTGGCAGCCGTCAAGACGAATATCAGCAGGAATGACAGGATGGGAGAGAATGTCTATGATGGTAACACTCCCCATGATCCGCGTCACAATACGGCAGGCTCTTTTGGTTATGTACTCAGTGCGATGTGGAATCCGATGAAGAATATCTTCCTCATCGGCGACTATGCGCGCACGAATATGAAACCCTACTATACGGCTTGGGATTCTGGGATGCCCGCAGAACAGCAGCATCGCGTGAGACAAGGCAATGATTATATGACGTTCCGCGTGAACTATCGTTGGTCGAACATCAATGATCCGGGATCGTTCCAGCTCTATAGCCGTTATTACAATTATTCGAGTAACGAAAACGATTTGGTCGGTATGTTCGGTGACAAGGAGTGGGGGCTCCTGCAGCCGGGTTCGCATGGGTGGGTTTTCGGGTTCAAGTACGTGCCTGCCAAGAATATCGAGTGGGAAACCATGTACGAGTATGCGACAGCGCATAATGGGCTTTGGAACAAGAAGAATGAAACGTACCATCGCCATTTCCTGCGCACCCAGATTGACTATCATTTCTGAGTCTGTCTGATGCCGCCCTGCGCGGCGTGACGCATGTATCCTTGCGAAAAGATCAGCAGCGCTCGATGCTTTGAATTTCATTTATCCAATAAGGAGTGTTCCTCAATGAAAAAAATTGTGTTGCTTTGTGCCTCCGGCATGTCGACGAGTATTCTCGTGAAAAAGATGAAGGAGGCTGCTGCTGCCGCTGGCAAGGACTACGAGATTGCCGCTTACTCCGCCTCGGAGGCGGCCACGAAGGCTGCGGACGCCGACGCGGTG
>CACWQW010000014.1 GCA_902763085.1 Dongibacter bovis | reverse complement strand
ATTCGACGAGGCGATCTTCTGGTTCGGGATGACGACCATGTTGCTGCCGCTCGCCGGCACGATCGTCGTGAAGCGCCAGGTGATGTCCGTCACGCGGCCCTCTTCGCCTGTGCTGAGCCGGATGTAGTCGCCGATGCGCAGCTGTTTCGAGAGGATGAGATGCAGGCCGGAGAAGATGTTCGCGAGCGTCTCCTGTAGCGCGAGCGCGACCGCCATGCCGCCGACGCCCATGGCGGTGAGGATGGGGGCGATGGAGATGCCGTAGTATTGGAGCACGACGAGCACGCCCATCGCATAGATGATGACGGTGAGGATCGTCGAGAGCAGCGTCGTCTTCGGCAGCGGCCGGTCGGAGCGCTCGATGTGCATGGCGACGACGCCGTTCACCGTGCGCGCGACGACGCGCGTGATGGAGAGGATGATGACGGTGAAAAGGATATAGGAAAAGAGCCGCGTCAGCGGTGCCGGGATGTCGATCGTGTTGACGATCCAGTAGAGCCCGACGACGAGCGCGAGGGAGATGGGAACGCCCTTGAGCGCGTTGATGAAGACGTAGTGCCAGGTTCCCTCTTCGATGGTGAGGTGCGTGCGGATGCGGCGGTTCACGAGTTTGTTGACGGCGATGCCGACTGCGAGCGCGCCGATGAGGATGCAGCAGGGCACGGCGAGCATCTCGATGAGATGCTTCCAGTCGAACCAGCTGAGCCAGTCGAAATTCGGCAAAGGGATTCCTCCTATCACTGCCGCTGTCGGGATGTGTCCTACGGCAGCGGCTTGCGTTGATTTACGCCTATTATACTATAAATGCGTGTGGGCGGCTATGGGAATCGCGTGCGGATGGGAGCGTGGATTGAAACGATGACTTCCAGCCGTTTCGTCAGTTCTCGCAAGCCCAGCATACTCCAGAAGCGTCGCTCTCACGTGGGCGCGTGGACGGAATCGTCATTCTTGTGACAAATAGTAAGCGAGGAAGAAGGAGTCAGGGCGTTCGGGGGAGAAAGTTATAGACGTTTGGCAATGAGAAAGGAGCGACATATGAAGGCCCGCGCCTGCGCCTCCGCAGGGCGGATCTCACGGATCTCGATTATATCCTGGAGCTGGAGTACCGCGCGGAGAATGTGAAATACATCGTTCCGTTCGACCAGCTGTTCCATACGAAAGTGCTCGAGGGGAAGGTCGAGGAGTCGATGGATGTGGTTGCGGAGGAGATCGCGACGGGGGAGCGCGTCGGGTATTTCCTCATCAATGGGCTCAAGACGGAGGCGAAGGAGATCGAGTGGACGCATGTCGTCATCGACAAGAAGGGGCGCGGCTATGGGCATGAGGCGATGAAGCTGCTCAAGGCGTGGTCGTTCGAGACGCTCGGGTTCCACCGTGCCTGGCTCGATTGCAAGGACTACAATGCGCGCGCGCTCCATCTCTATGAGACGGAGGGAATGCTGCGCGAGGGCCTCATCCGCGAGACGATCCTCACGGACGGACGCTATGAGAACCTCGTGATCCTCGGGCTGCTCGCGCGCGAGTATGAGGCACGCAAGGCGCAGGGACTCGAGCTCGGCAGGAGCGAGGAAAAGAAAAGGGCATGAGAAACGCCACGCGGATATCGCGCGGCGCTGAGAGGAGCGTAGGAAACTGCGGTTCCCTGCGTGGGAAGTGGCAGAGTCGATTTTTCTGAAACGGTGTGCGGGATGCTGCACGGAAAGGAGGGAGACGCGATGGCAAAGGTACGGGCGGCGCTCCTCCAGCTATCGGTGACGGGAGCGAAGGAGGAGAACCTGCGTCGCGCGGCAGAGGCCGTGCGGCGGGCGGCGGACGCGGGCGCGCAGATCGTCTGCCTGCCCGAGATGTTTTGCTGTCCTTATGAGACGCAGGCGTTCCGTGCGCATCGGGAGGCAGCGGGCGGCCGCATCTGGACGGCGCTCGCGCAGATGGCAGCGGAGTCCAGCGTCTATCTCATCGGCGGGTCCTTTCCAGAAGCGGCGGACGGCAGGCTCTACAACACGTGCTTCGTCTTTGACGCGGCGGGCCAGCAGGTCGCGCGGCACCGCAAGGTACACCTCTTCGACATCGATGTGCGGGGCGGCCAGCGATTCCGCGAGAGCGAGACGTTCTCCCCGGGGGAGGACCTCACGGTCTTTGAGACGCCGTTTGGGCGCGTCGGCGTGGAGATCTGCTTCGACATCCGCTTTACCGAGCTCACGCAACTCCTGGCGCTCCAGGGCGCAAGGATGGTCTTCGTACCGGCGTCGTTCAACATGACAACGGGGCCGAGGCATTGGCAGCTGCTCTTTCGCGCGCGGGCGCTCGATGCGCAGCTCTACTTGCTCGGCTGCGCGGCGGCGCGCGACGCACGGCAGAGCTACGTCTCCTACGGGCACTCGCTCGTGACGTCGCCATGGGGGGAGGTCCTCGCGGAGCTCGGCAGCGCGCCTGGCATGCTCCTCGAGACGATCGACCTCGCGGCGGTCGATGAGGTGCGCGCGCAGATCCCCGTCATGGGCGGCGCGCGCCGGGACGACCTCTACGAGCTTCGCTGGCGCGCGCAGCGATGACATCTTCCGATATCTTGGCATGAAAAAATCCTGCTCACAGGTTCGTGAGCAGGATTTTTAGTGCGATCTTTTTTTCCGGCGGCAGGTCGCGGATGAGAGCGATGAGGCTGTCGTCCGTGACGTCGCCTCCCGCTCCGGGGAGGTGGGAGCCGGGCTGCCCCGTGCTCGATATCTGATCGAGTTCCTCGATGCGCACGTTGAGCGCATGGCAGATCTTGAGGACGTTGTCCATGGCGGCGCCGCCGATGGAGCCGTTGAGGATGGAAAGCAGCGTCGTATACGGCATGGAAATCTGCTGGGCGAACGCCTTGAGCGTGTAGCCGTGGGATTTGATGAGGGATTTGATATAGTCTTCGCGCGTCATCGAATCCCTCCCTTCGCGGTCGTTCTGTAGAATGAAATATCGTGTCGCGTTGTCAACGAATCAATAAAAAATCCTTGCCATCCATTATACATGGAAATATCGGACAATTCAATGAAAAAATCGCTATAGTAATGGTGCCTTTTCCGAAATAGATAGAAAAACAACAGGAAAACGAGGGGGATCATCTGATAATGCGATTGATTTTCGTATTGGAATACAATATAACGTTTAGATGGAATAACACTATTTTTCAGACAAATGGAGAAAAATACGAAAAAATATGATTAAAAAATGCGATTTCGTATTGACTACGTGTTTCATCTCGTGTATCATAATACACGTAAACGAAATAACGTTCCGAATCCGAGGAAAACAAGGAAAGAACGTTTTGAGAGCACGAACGATACCGTGAGGTTGTCGTTACTATCATTCTTTCGTGAATTGTTTGCAAATTCATAAGGAGGCGCCGATGAAGACGCACATGCGGTTCCATCCGCGCTTCCACAACAAGACCGGAACGAAGAAGGGGAGTTTCACGATGGAAAAAGCAACAGTCGTTGTCATCGGCGGCGGCGCTACGGGCGTAGGAATCCTGCGTGACCTCGCAATGCGTGGCGTGGATGTCATGCTCGTTGAGAAACGCGACCTCATCAACGGCGCCAGCTCGCGTTATCATGGCCTGCTGCACAGCGGTGGACGCTATGCAGTGAAGGATCAGGAGGCAGCGAAGGAGTGCATTGAGGAGAATACGATCCTCCGCAAGATCGGCAAGAGCTGCGTCGAGGCTTCGGGCGGCATGTTCGTGCGGCTTGACAGCGATGACCCGGACTATGAGCAGGCCTGGGTCGAGGGCTGCAAGACGAGCGGCATCGAGGCGAAGCACATTTCTTTAGATGAAGCTTTCCATCTGGAGCCGCGTCTCTCGAAGCATGTCGTCTCCGCTTACCTCGTGCCGGATGCCGCGATCGACGGCTTTCGCATGAGCTGGCAGAACGTCGACAGCGCGAAGCGCTACGGCGGCCGCCTCAAGACGTACACGGAGGTCATCGGCATCCTGCGCGAGGGCGATGAAGTCCACGGCATCAAGGTGCGCGACTACTTCTCTGGCGAGGAGTACGAGATCGGCTGCGATATCCTCGTGAACGCCGGCGGCGGCTGGGCAGGCAAGATCGCGGAGATGGCGGGCCTCGAGGTCGGCGTCCAGCCGGATAAGGGCACGCTCCTCGCGTTCAACCAGCGCATCGCGAACCACGTCGTGAACCGCCTGCACAAGTCTTCGGACGGCGATATCTTCGTCCCGCACGGTTCCATCACGATCCTCGGCACGACGTCGATGAGCATCCCCGATGCAGAGGATACGAGCACGTCGCGCGAAGAGGTCGAGAAGCTCCTCTCCATCGGTGAGCAGACGTTCGAGAATCTGCGCGACTACCGCCTGCTTCGCTGCTTCGCGGGCAGCCGTCCGCTCTACATGCCGCCGGGAGGCGCATCGGGGCGCGGCGCATCGCGCGGCTTCGCAGTCGTCGACCACGAGAAGCAGGACGGCCTTAAGGGTATGTTCACGATCGTGGGCGGCAAGTTCACGACGTACCGCCTGATGGCGGAGCGCATGTCCGACCAGGTCTGCGCGAAGCTCGGCAACCACGAGAAATGCCGCACGGCGGAAGAGCCGCTCGTCCCGCAGGTCTCCGAGGAGGACAAGAAAGCAGCACGCAAGTACTTCCCATCCTACGGCACGAACCTCGCGGCGACGCGCCTCGGCCCCGAGCGTTTCGCCCGCGTGGTCGATACGCTCAAGAGAGAGCCGGAGAAGCGCGAGATCATCTGCGAGTGCGAGAACGTCACGCGCGCAGAGGTCGAGGAGATCGCCAAGGAACTCTCGAGCTACAAGATCAACGATGTGCGCCGCCGGACGCGTCTCGGCATGGGCACGTGCCAGGCGAACTTCTGCGCACTCAGGAGCGCGAGCGTGTTCGCGAAATGCGGGCACGATGAGATTTGCAAGGATTCGCTCGGACAGATGAAAGAATTCCTCCAGGGACGCTGGAAGGGGATCCGTCCGGTCCTCATGGGTCGTACGATCCGCGAAGTCGAGATGACGCGCGGGCTGTATGAGCTGGTATTCAATGTGAATGGGGGAAATGCGCAATGATTCGTTCAGATGTAGTCGTCATCGGGGGCGGCTTTGCCGGACTCATCGCCGCACTCGCGAGCGCCAAGCGCGGCAAGTCGGTGACGCTCCTGACCTATGGTGAAGGGACGCTGACACTGAACAGCGGTGTCATCGATGTGCTCGGCTTTGATGAGAACCACAACGCGGTGGAGAATCCGCTCGCCGCGATCGAGAATCTGCCCGCAGATCATCCCTATAAGAAAATCGGTACGAAGGCGCTGGAGGAATCCATCGATTTCTTCACGGCGGTGGCGCGGAAGAACCACATCCCGTATCACGGATCCCTCGACCGTCAGATGATGGTGCCGACGGCTGTCGGCACGCTGAAGCCGACCTGCTTCGCTCCGCATTCCCTTTCGGGCTCTGAGGTCTTCCCGGGCAAGAAGAGGATCGTCATCGTCGGCATCAAGGGCCTCAAGGATTTCTACGGTGACATCATGGTAGAGAACCTCAAGAAGTCCCTCGGCGAGGACAAATCCTATGAGGTCCTCGAGGTCGAGACAGGTCTCACTGGTGGCCGTGATATCACGACCCAGGATGTAGCACGCTGGATGGACACGGACGAGGGGACGAGCTCCTTCTCCAAGCAGCTCTTGAAAGCAGAGTCCCTGCAGAACGGCAATACGACCGACGTGCTCTTCGTCGTGCCGCAGGTGCTCGGCACGAAGGGCCACGCTTGCTATCAGACGATCAGCAGCCGCGTCGGCACGGACGTCGTCGAGACGACCTGCCTGCCGCCGTCCGTGAACGGCATGCGCCTGCAGGCGCTCCTCATCGACAGCCTGCGCGAGCTCGGTGTCGACATCGTCGAGAACACGAAGGTCGTGGGCGCTGAGAAGGACGGCACGCAGGCGACGGCAGTCATCGCACAGACGGCATCGAACCAGAAGCGCTACTACGCGAAGAAGTTCATCCTCGCGACGGGCGGCTTCTACAGCGGCGGCATCACGATGCGCGACTTCGAGCAGCCGAAGGAAATGATTTTCGATCTGCCGGTCTACTTCGTCAAGGGCGAAGAGAACTGGTCGAACAAGGAGCTTTTCTCCAACAAGCCTCAGGGCTTTGCCAAGACCGGTATCCTCACGGATGAGACACTCCGTCCGGTGGACGAGAGCGGCAAGCGTGTCCTCGATAATGTGTATGTCGTGGGACGCAATCTCGGTGGCTATGACTTCTGCTTCGAGCACTCCGGCAACGGCGTGGCTCTGGCATCGGCATACAAGGCCGCGATGATGTAAAGAGGGGAGCCCGTTAGAATGAGCGATAAGACAATGATTGATGAAGAAGAGAGAGCCATCTACAGTGGCGATCACTGCCTCTCCTGTACGTCGTGCATGGCGAACTGCCCCGTCATGGCAGCTGCCAAGGACTACCGCGGGCCGAAGCTCGTTGCACCGGCACACGGGCGCATGCACTTCTCCGAGGACGACACGGAGCTCTCTTTGGATTTCTGCTCGAACTGCAAGAGCTGTGACCGCGCCTGCCCGTCCGGCGTCGCCGTCTCCACGCTCAACATGCTGCAGCGCGCAGAGTATTATAAGAAGCATCCGCATCCGCAGCGCGACGATATGCTCGCTCACGCGGAGAAGATGGCGAAGCTCGTCAACGCACTGCCGCTTGGCACGACGTTCGCGAACCTCGGCATGAAGATCGGTCGGAGCCTCGGCATGTTCGATTCGATGGGCATCGCCGGCGAGCGTGAGATGCCCGCCTATGCATCGAATACCTTTGCCCAGGAGTTCCGCAAGATCAAGCAGCCGTCTTCCGACAAGAAAGTCGTCTTCTTCCCTGGCTGCTCGATCAACTACAACGAGCCGCATATCGGCGTGGCGTTCGTCAAGGTCATGAATGCGAACGGCTATGAAGTCATCCTCGACGAGGCGTTCAACTGCTGTGGTTCGCCGCTCGTCGTCACCGGCTATCTCGATGAGGCACATGAGCACGCGGAGAACAACGTCGAGCGCATCCTCTATTGGAAGCGCCAGGGCATCCCCGTCGTCGCCACCTGCACGAGCTGCTCGCTCATGCTCCGCAAGGAGTACGAAGAGCTCTTCGGCGAGGAAGCGATGAAGGAAGCCGGCGAGAACGTCTACGATGCGTTCGAGTTCCTCGAGATGCTTGACGCCGAGGGCAAGTTCAACACGAAACTCGCCCCCGTGAACGAGAAGTTCCTCTACCACGTTCCCTGCCATCTCAAGGCTGCGGGCATTGGTACGCCGGTTGTCTCGATCTTCCGCCACCTGCCGGGGGCGAAGGTGGAGCTTGCAGATGCTGGCTGCTGCGGCATGAGCGGCAACTACGGCTTCAAGAAAGATAAATACGAGATCTCCATGAAAATCGGCGAGAAGCTCTTCTCGCGGATCAAGGCGGCGCATGCGGATGATGTCATCTGCGAGTGCCCGACCTGCAGGATGCAGATTCAACATGGGACGCAGGCAGAGCCCTGCCATCCCATCGAGATATTGGCGAAAGCCTATCAATAAACCTGAAGGCCATGGTCTTTGACGAAGGGGGTTATTGCATGGTTCAAGGGAAAGTCCGAAGAATTATCCTGCTCTGTTCGGCAGGCGTCTCCACGAACCTACTCGTGAGGCGCATGGAGGCGGAGGCAGCCCGACTCGGGTATCCATGCTCGGTGAGCTTTTACCCGATCAATGAGGTGGCGGAAGCAGCATCCTTTGCGGATGTCATGCTCCTCGCACCGCAGGCAGCTTCCAACCTGCCGGAACTTCAAGTGAAGTATCCCAATGTCAAGTCTGCTGTGATACCGAAGGATCTCTACGCCACGATAGACGCGGGCAAGATCCTCGACCTCGCGCAGAAGATTGCCGGTGATTATTAAGGGGCACCGGGAATCGGAAGGTTTCTTTAGGGTGTTCGGAGGTGCGGAGGCCTCGCCTCCTCTGCTTCCAGACATAATTTTACAAAAATACACAATAGAAAGAGGTTTTTAAGATGGCAAAACAGTATGTAATGGCTCTCGACGCAGGCACGACTTCCAATCGTGCGATCATCTTCGACCGCAATTCCAAGATTGTCGGTGTCTCCCAGAAAGAGTTCACGCAGCATTTCCCGAAACCGGGCTGGGTTGAGCATGACGCCGAGGAAATCTGGAGCACGATGGTCACGGTCATGAAGGAAGCCCTCGAGCAGTCCGGACTCGTCGCGAGCGATATCGCCGGCATCGGCATCACGAACCAGCGCGAGACGGCAGTCGTTTGGGATAAGAACACGGGCCGCCCCATCTACAACGCCATCGTTTGGCAGTCCCGCCAGACGGCACCGATTGCTGAAGCACTGAAGGCGAAAGGCCTCGTGGAAGAGGTTCGTGAGAAGACTGGCCTCACGATCGATGCATATTTCTCCGGCACGAAGATCCGCTGGATTCTCGACCATGTCGAGGGCGCGCAGGAGAGAGCTGAGAAGGGCGAGCTCATCTTCGGTACGATCGATACTTGGCTGATCTGGAAACTCACGGGCGGCAAGGCGCATGTCACGGATTATTCCAACGCTTCCCGTACGATGCTCTTCAACATCAACACGCTGCAGTGGGATGACGATCTCCTCGGCTACCTCAACGTGCCGAAGGCGATGCTGCCGGAAGTCAAGCCGTCTTCCTGCGTCTATGGCGAGAGCCTGCCGAGCGTCCTCGGTGCTCCGATTCCTGTTTCCGGTGCAGCAGGCGACCAGCAGTGCGCACTCTTCGGTCAGAACTGCTTCGACCCGGGCACGGCGAAGAACACGTACGGCACGGGCTGCTTCCTGCTCATGAATACGGGCACGGAGCGCAAGCATTCCAAGAACGGCCTCGTGACGACGATCGCCTGGGGCCTCGACGGCAAAGTCGAGTACGCACTCGAGGGTTCCATCTTCGTCGCTGGTTCTGCAATCCAGTGGCTGCGTGATGGCGTCCGCCTCGTCGACTCCGCTCCGGATTCCGAGTGGGTTGCGAAGAAGGTCAAGGATACGGCTGGCGTCTACGTCGTTCCGGCATTCGTCGGCCTCGGCGCTCCGTACTGGGATATGAATGCACGCGGCACGATCATCGGCATCACGCGCGGCACGACGAAGGCTCATATCGTCCGCGCTACGCTCGAGTCGCTCGCTTATCAGACGAAAGATGTCCTCAACGCGATGGAGGCTGACTCCGGCGTCAAGCTGAAGGCCCTCAAGGTCGATGGCGGCGCTTGCGCGAACAATCTCCTCATGCAGTTCCAGGCGGATATCCTCGAATGCCCGGTTGATCGTCCTCAGATCATCGAGACGACGGCACTCGGCGCTGCGTACCTCGCAGGCCTCGCAGTTGGCGTTTGGAGCAGCAAGGACGAAGTCAAGACGGCTTGGAAGCTCGATACGCGCTTTGAGCCGACGATGGCTGATGACGAAGCGAAACGCCTCTACAAGGGCTGGCAGAAGGCCGTCAAGCACTCGATGAACTGGCTCGAGGACGGCGAAGAAGAGTAATTCTAGGAAGGAACGGTCGTGCCGGTGTTGCCGGGGGGCGCCCGGCAGGCTGTTTCAGATATTATCTCCATGGTTCTTTAGGAGTATTTTTCAAAGAGGTTTTAAGGAGGAATTATCATGGTCACAGGAACAGAAAACCTTCTGGGCGAGTTCATTGGAACCACCGTTCTCCTCGTCTTTGGTTGCGGCGTTTGCGCCAACCTGACGCTGGAGAAATCGAAAGGCCAGGCATCTGGCTGGGTCAACATTGCGATCGGATGGGGTTTCGCGGTTACGCTCGGTGTCTTCACTGCGACGACGCTCGGCGCACCGCAGGGCGACCTTAACCCGGCCGTCACGTTCGGTAAGATGCTCGTCGGCATCTACACGTTCCAGCAGTTCATCATGACGGCTATTGTGCAGCTGCTCGGCGGCATCCTCGGTGCCACGATCGTCTGGCTCGCTTATCTGCCGCATTGGGAACTCACGAAAGACCCCGCTGCGAAGCTCGGTGTCTTCTGCACGGCGCCTGCTGTCCGTAAGTTCGGTCCGGCGTTCCTCTGCGAGTTCATCGCTACGTTCTTCCTGATGTTCGTCATCTGGATGATCTTCTCGAAGCCGGTCGGCAACATGGTTCCGGGCTATGGCCCGTACATCGTCGGTGTCCTTATCTGGGCACTCGGCCTTTCCCTCGGTGGTCCGACGGGTTATGCAATGAACCCCGCCCGTGACCTTGGTCCTCGCATTGCGCATGCGATCCTCCCGATCGCTGGCAAGGGCGGTTCTGACTGGGCCTATGCTTGGGTTCCTATCCTCGCTCCGCTCTGCGGTGCAGGCGCAGCCTATGTCGTTGCTACGGCACTCGGCGCATTCTAATCTGGTAGCTACCTGCGCAAGCGGGTTTGCTATAAATCATTTTACATCTCCCAATTTTAAGGCTTGATTACCCCTCTTTTATCCCTTGTTGTTTGGAAGTTTCCCGATTCGTTCGGAAAACTTCCACTTTTTTTTGTCAAAAAAAGGGAAGAGGCGCATTTGGGGACGAAGATTGCTCGTCCTAGATCGTGACTTCGTCGCGTTTTTGGCGGAGCGTCCCGAAGTTTTCAGTGAAGCGGTGCAAACGTCTCTTTTTTTATGTAAGATTTTGTCAGGTTATGGTATAATAAGACGTGTATACATATTGGCTGGAGCAGTCAGAATGCAGGGCAGGAGAGATTTTATGCAGAAAAAATATATCTTGGCACTGGATTCCGGTACCGTGAAGAACCGCTCGGTCGTATTCAACCGCAGCGGTGAGATGATCTCTTACGCGGAAAAGAAGATCAGCACGTTCACCCCGCATGCCGAATGGATCGAGCAGGATGCGGAGGAGATCTGGAGCACGCAGCTCTGGACGGCACGTGAGGCGCTGCGCCTCGCGGCCATCGACAGCCGCGAGGTGGCGGCAATCGCCGTGACGAACCAGCGCGAGACGACCGTCATCTGGAACCGTCAGACGGGGCGGCCGCTCTATCCCGCCATCAGCTGGCAGTCGCGGCAGACGGAGCCCATCTGCGAGCATCTGCGGGAGCAGGGATATCAGGAGGAGATCCGGCAGAAGACGTCGCTCGTGCTCAATCCGTATTTCTCCGGGACGAAGATCTGCTGGCTGCTCGACAATGTGCTCGGCGCGCGGGAGATGGCGGAGAAGGGAGACCTCTGCTTCGGCACGATCGATACTTGGCTCATGTGGAAGCTCTCGGGGGGCGAGATCTTCGCGACGGATTACTCGAACGCGTCGCGCACGATGCTCTTCCACCTCAAGCACCTCTGCTGGGACGATGAGATCCTGCGCCATCTGCGCATTCCGCGCGCGATGCTGCCGGAGGTGCATCCGTCGAGCCACCTCTACGGCTATACGGATGCGACGCGGTTCGGTGCGGCGATTCCCATCGCCGCGTGCATCGGCAATCAGCAGGCGGATCTCTTCGGACAGGCGTGCTTCGAGAAGGGAGAGGCGAAAAACTCGTATGGAGAGGGCTCGTTCCTCCTCATGAATACGGGCAAGGAGATCATCCACTCGCAGAACGGCCTCATCACGACGATCGCCTGGGCCATCGGCGACGATGTGACGTACGCGCTCGAGGGCAGCATGCTCGTCTCGGGCTCGAGCCTCGAATGGCTCAAGCATGGGCTCGGCATCTTAAAGTCGATGCCGGATTCCGAATGGGTGTCGAAGCTCGTGCCCGATACGGGCGGCGTGTACTTCGTGCCGTCGTTCCGTGGGCTGTCTGCGCCCTACTGGGATACGAAGACCTCGGGGATGATCATCGGACTCAAGGAGGACACGCAGCGCGCGCACATCATCCGCGCAGCGCTCGCGGCGCTCGCCTATCAGGTGCGCGATGTCTACGAGGCGCTCGCCTCTGATGTCGCGGCCCCGATCTCGCAGCTCAAGGTCGACGGCGGTGCGGCGCAGAACAACTTGCTCATGCAGTTCCAGGCGGACATCCTCAACATGCCTGTCATCCGCGCCTACACGACGGAAACGACGGGCCTCGGCGCTGCCTATCTCGCTGGGCTTGCCATGGGCATCTGGAAGGACGTCGAAGAGCTCAAAGACCTCTGGCATGAGGGGATTCGCTACGAGCCGCAGATGAGCGAGGATCAGCGCTGCGCGCTCTATGATGGATGGCAGAATGCCGTCTCGAAGGTCATGGGCTGGTAACAGATCGGTCTTTACATCTTTTATGAATTTCCGTAGTTTCTCTTGCCACGATTCCATCATCTATGGACATCTGCCGTAGCTTGACAGCAGATGTCTTTTTTTATGGTATAATTTGAGAAGATCGGCAGGTTTCCTGCATCGGTGTAGGGAATAATCTATCATGCGGGGCCCCGGATAGGCAAAGCGTTTCGTATCATAACGCGAATGAGAAGGAAAGAGGGGATTTTATGAAGGCGAGAGAGATCCTGGCTCATGTGGACCATACGCTACTCAAGCAGACGGCGACGTGGACTGAGATGCAGCGCGTGGCGGAGGAAGCCATCCGCTACGGCACGGCGACGGTGATGGTGCCGTCGTGCTACGTCGGGCGGCTCGTGCGCGTGTACGGTGCGAAGCTCAAGGTGGCGACGGTCGTCGGCTTCCCGAACGGCAACGCGTCGACGGCGGCAAAGCTCGCGGAGACGGCGCAGGCGCTCGCAGACGGTGCGGCGGAGATCGACATGGTCATCAACGTCGGCATGCTCAAGGCGGGCGATGAGCGATATGTGACGGAGGAGATCCGCGCGCTCAAGGCGCTCTGCGGGGAGCGGGTGCTGAAGGTCATCGTCGAGACTTGCTTCCTCACGCAGGAGGAGAAGGTCGCGGCGTGCCGCGCGGTGACGGAGGGCGGCGCGGACTTCATCAAGACGTCCACGGGCTTTGGTCCCGCTGGCGCGACGCTTGAAGACATCGAGCTCTTCCGCGCGCAGGTCGGGCCTGGGGTCAAGATCAAGGCAGCGGGCGGCATCCACACGCGCGAGGAGATGGAGGCATATCTCGCGGCAGGCTGTGCGCGGCTCGGGGCAAGCAGCGCCGTGGCGGTGCTCAAGAATGCCTGGGAGGAGGAAGCATGATGAAACGGTACAAAAGAGTATTCCTGATCGTCCTTGACAGCTTCGGCATCGGCGCGGAGCCGGATGCGGCGGAGTTCGGCGACGGCGATGTGAACACGCTGCGCACGATCGCGGCGTCGCCTGCCTATCGGACGCCGAACCTCGCGCGGCTCGGGCTCTTCAATATTGACGGCGTGGGCTGCGGAAAGCCGGTCGATGCACCCATCGGTACGTATGCGCGCCTGCGGGAGCTCTCGCGTGGCAAGGATACGACGACGGGACACTGGGAGATCGCTGGTATCGTCTCGGAACGCCCGATGCCCACGTACCCGCACGGCTTCCCGCCCGAGATCATCGAGAAGCTCGAGCAGGCGTTCGGCAGGAAAGTCCTCTGCAACAAGCCGTATTCCGGCACGCAGGTCATCCACGACTACGGCCGCGAGCAGAAAGAGACGGGCGGGCTCATCGTCTACACCTCGGCGGACAGCGTGCTGCAGATCGCGGCGCACGAGGACGACGTGCCCGTCGAGCAGCTCTATGCGTACTGTAGGCAGGCGCGCGCCATCATGCAGGGCGAGCACGGCGTCGGCCGCATCATTGCGCGCCCTTACGTTGGCACCTGGCCGAACTACACGCGCACGCCGCGTCGTCACGATTTCTCGCTCGACCCGACGGGGGACACGGTGCTCGACGCGCTCGCGCGCAAGGGGCTAGCGACGATCGGCGTCGGCAAGATCGCCGATATCTTCGCGGGCCGCAGCATCAGCCGCACGCTCGGCGTCAATAAGGACAACCGCGACGGCATGGAGAAGACACTCGCGCTCCAGGAAGAGGACTTCGAGGGGCTGGCGTTCGTCAACCTCGTCGATTTCGACATGGCGTACGGCCATCGCCGCGACGTCGATGGCTATGCGCGCGCCGCAACGGAGTTCGACGCGCAGCTCGGCACGTTCCTCGCGCAGATGCGCCCAGGCGATGTGCTCATGATCACGGCAGACCATGGCTGCGATCCGGGTGCGCCGGGGACGGACCACACGCGCGAGTACGTGCCGCTGCTCGTCTATGGAGCGGGTATCCGGCAGGGGCTCAACCTCGGCACGTATCCGACGTTCGCGATGATCGGCGCGACGATCTCTGACATGTTCGGTGCTGATCTCAAGACGAAGGGCGAGAGCCTGTTGCCCCGCCTCGCGCTGAAGGAGGATTGAGCCATGCACATGTATGATCTCATCACGAAGAAGAAGCACGGGAAGGCGCTCACGGACGAGGAGCTCGTCTTCCTCATCGACGGCTACGTCCGCGGGGACATCCCCGACTACAGATGGCGGCCATGCTCATGGCAATCTGGTTCTCCGGCATGAGCGATCATGAGACCGCCGTGCTCACGCAGGTCATGGCGCGCTCCGGCGACATGATCGACCTTTCGGAGATCTCGGGGAAAACGGTGGACAAGCACTCGACGGGCGGCGTCGGCGACAAGACGACGCTCATCGCCTGCCCCATCGTCGCGGCGTGCGGCGGCAAGATCGCGAAGATGAGCGGACGCGGCCTCGGCCATACGGGCGGCACCGTCGACAAGCTCGCCTCGATCCCGGGTTACCGCACGGAGCTCTCGCGCGAGGAGTTCTTCCACACGGTCGAGACGTGCGGCATCTCGCTCATCGGACAGTCGGGGAACCTCGCGCCCGCAGATAAGAAGCTCTACGCCCTGCGCGATGTGACGGCGACGGTCGACAGCATCCCGCTCATCGCGTCGTCCATCATGAGCAAGAAGCTCGCGGCAGGCGCGAGCGCCATCCTGCTAGATGTGAAAACGGGCTCGGGGGCGTTCATGAAGACGCAGGAGGACGCGATCCGCCTCGCGCAGACGATGGTCGCCATCGGCGAGGAGGCAGGTCGCCGCACGGTCGCGCTCATCACGGATATGGACGTGCCGCTCGGCTGTGGAATCGGTAACAGCATCGAGGTCGCGGAGTCCGCCGCCGTGCTGCGCGGTGAGGGGCCCGCGGACCTGCGCGAGGTCTCGCTCGCGCTCGCGGCGAATATGCTCTACCTCATCGGCAAGGGCACGGAGGCGGAGTGCCGGTCGCTCGCGGAGCACGCCATCGAAGACGGCTCGGCGCTCGCGACGCTCTGCCGCATGGTGCGCGCGCAGGGCGGTGACGCGCGCGTGCTCACGGGCGAGCGCGCGTTCTCCGCGGCACCCTTCGTGCGCGAGGTGCGCGCGACAGAGGATGGCTTCCTCACGCGCATGGATGCGGAGGCGATCGGCGAGGTGTCCGTCGTGCTCGGGGCGGGACGCGAGACGAAGGAGAGCGTCATCGATCCGGCGGCGGGCATCCTCTTGCACAAGAAGTATGGCGAACGCGTACAGGCGGGAGAGAGCCTCGCGACGCTCTGCACGTCGCGCGAGGAGGTGCTCGCGGAGGCGGAACGCCGCTACCAGGCGGCCGTAGAGATCGGCGCCGCGGCGCCAGCGCCGCGCCCGCTCATCTTCGCGCGCGTTGAGAAAGACCGCATCGAGCGTTTCGGAGGTGAGGGAAAATGACGGACGAGGAACTCATCGAGACCGCGAAAGCATACCGCAAGCGCGCCTACGCGCCGTACTCCCATTTCGCGGTCGGCGCCGCCGTGCGCACGCAGTCGGGCCGCGTCTACGGCGGCTGCAACATCGAGAACGCGAGCTATCCCGTCGCCTGCTGCGCGGAGCGCACGGCGATCTTCAAGGCGGTCAGCGAGGGGGAGCGCGCGATCGAGGTGCTCGCCGTCGTCGCCGATACGGACGGCCCCTGCGCGCCCTGCGGCATGTGCCGGCAGGCGATCAGCGAGTTTAGGATCCCGCGCATCCTCATGGCGAATCTCAAGGGCGAGGTGCGCGAGGTGACGCTTCAAGAGCTCCTGCCCTTCGCCTTCTCGGAGCAGGATCTGGGCTGAAGCAGGGGCGCGGGGCAGGCGCGTGCCGCCTCCGCGCTTTACCAATGGATAGAAAGGGAATAGGAGTTATTTTATGTATCTGATCATCAACGTCCTGGGCATCGTGATCTTCCTTGCCATCGCCGTGCTCTTTTCCAAGAAACGCCGGGAGATCGCCTGGCGCAGCGTCAGCGTCCTGCTCGCGCTCAACCTCGCACTCGCGTGGTTTCTCACGTCGTTCTCCGTCGGGCGCGAGCTCGTGCTCTGGGCGGCGGCGGGATTCACGTGGCTCGTGCACGTCGCCTATGAGGGCATCTCGTTCGCGTTCCCGGACTGGGTACACGTGGAGCAGATGAATTTCTTCACGTCGGTCCTGCTGCCGATTCTCTTCGTCGTGCCGCTCTTCGATATTCTGACGTATCTCGGCATCCTGCCGTTCGTCATCAAGTGGAGTGGCAAGGTGCTCGCGTTGCTCACGCGGGAGCCGAAGTTCGAGTCGTTCTTCGCCATCGAGATGATGTTCCTCGGCAACACGGAGGCGCTCGCCGTCTCGAGCCTCCAGCTCAAGCGCATGAAGGCGGACCGTTGCCTCACGCTCGCGATGATGTCGATGAGCTGCGTGACGGCGGCGCTCATCGGCGTCTACACGACGATGATGCCCGCGGAGTTCATCCTCACGGCGGTGCCGCTCAACGTTATCAACGCGCTCATCGTCACGAACATCCTGCATCCCGTCAAGATCTCAGAGGCGGAGGACACGGTAGCGCGCGTCGGCGAGGGCGGCCGCGCGCGGGAGCCCTTTTTCGCTTTTCTGAGCTCGTCCATCCTCGGCGCGGGGCGGCTCGTGCTCATCATCTGCGCGACGGTCATCTGCTTCGTCTCGCTCGCAAAATTCATCGACATGCTGCTCGCACTCGTCTCGCCGGCGGTCTCGCTCGAGAGTATCCTCGGCTGCATCATGTTCCCGTTTGCCTGGCTCATGGGCCTCAGCGCGGACGAGGCGTTCGTGCTCGCGCAGCACATGGGCACGAAGCTCGTCACGAACGAGTTCGTCGTCATGCTCGGCGTCAAGGAGCAGCTGCCGACGTTCAGCCGCCATCTGCAGGGCGTGCTCACGGTGTTCGTCACGTCGTTCGCGAATTTCGGCACGCTCGGCATGATCATCGGCTGCTTCAAGAGCCTCGTCGACGAGAGCAAGAACGAGCTCATCAGCCGCAACGTCGGCTACCTCTTGCTCTCCGGCATCCTCGTCTCACTCCTGAGCGCGGGCATCGCCGGACTCTTTATCTGGTAAGGGAATGTGATTTTCCGGGCAACCGGAGAATCCCGGCATAGCAAAGCGGCACGGACAAGGTGGAGGCCTGTCCGTGCCGCTTTTGCATGGGGATGCTCAATCGTTGTAGAGCAGTTGAATGGTGTGCGTGCGGCGCGTCGCTTTCATGTCGATGACGCGCTGGTTGCGCGAGCCTCGGAAGTGGAGGGTGAGGTCGCGCTGGGATTCTTCGTAAGGACCGTCGACGAGCACGTCGACCTCCGCGAGGAGGGCGGCGGTCGCCTTGTCCTTCTGCGCGCGGGTGCAGAGCTCCTCGAGCGTGTAGCCGCTGTAGCTCCAGACATCGAGTCCGCGCGCGTGCACCGCCCGCGCAAGTTCGGCGAGCGGTGCCGGCTGGAGGAATGGTTCACCGCCGCTAAACGTGATGCCCGCGAGCAGGGGGTTTGCCGCGAGCCGCGCGAGGATGTCCTCCGTATCCATACGGTGTCCGCCCTCCATCGGCTGCGTCTCTTGGTTCTGGCAGCCGTGGCAGCGGCGGGCGCAGCCCTGTACGAAGACGGTGAGGCGGCAACCGTCCCCGTCGACGATGGAGTCATCGACGATGCCGGCGACTTGGAGCTGCATCAGTGGAGGCCGTGCTTGACGCGGTCGTGTTCCTCGGCGCGCTTCGCGTCGTTCCAGCGGTCGATCGTGCCGACGAGATAGCCAGTGATGCGGCGGATGCGCTCGAATTTCTGCGGGCGCAGCTGATAGTCGAGCGCGACGGTGCCGTCGGCGCGCTGCACGATGGAGAGCGTGTCGACGGGCTCGTCGGTCTTCTCCCGTACGTAATCGATATAGTTCATGATCTCGGCTTCCGAGATATCGGGGATGCCCTTGACACTGACGTCTGTTCCGTTTACTATCATGAGAATCATCCTTCCTATCGTTCCCCACATCTGGGGGGGATTGTTCCTGATTGCGTTTGCATTATACAACATATGGGGAGGGACGTCAATATGTGCACAAGATGTTGATAAAACTGTGGATAGCTCCGCGAACGCCCGCCCCGCGGGGATTCTTGACCGCAGGAGAAAGAATATGATAAAATAATTTCCATAGAGAAGAAAACGGGGCGGCTTTCGTCTTCTTTCGGAGGGCGGAGCGTCCTGAGAGATTGGTGCTTTTGAGGAGTGATGTCGGTGATGGGTCTCGGGAATCGATGGAAATCATGGAAAACATTCGCCTGGGGGATTCTCCTGGGGGCGCTGCTCCTGACGGGCTTCTCGCCCCGTGCGGCGCAGGCGGAGGACCGCGTGCTCTACGTGACGGCGACGGCGTACAGCGCGTACGATCCGGGGAACTCTCCCTATACGGCGAGCGGGACGCTCGTGCGCCACGGCGTCATCGCCGTGGACCCGTCGGTGATCCCGCTTGGCACGCGCGTCTTCATCCCCGGCTACGGCGAGGCGGTCGCGGAGGATATCGGCTGGGGCATTCAGGGCAACATGATCGACGTGGCGTTCGACACGCACGAGGAGGCGCTGATGTTCGGTCGGCAGAACATCGAGATCTATATCTTAGAATGAATGGAAGCGGAAGCGACGAGGAGCCACAGGCAGCGATGTGCCTGCGGCTCCTTTTGCGTGTGGAGAATCCGCCTCTTTAAGGTCGTTCCCAGCCGGTTTCATCCATTTCAGTCCGCCTGCTGCCGCTCCTTGCCCGGGCCGTCGCTCGCGGGCGCGACCTTCGTCTCGGCGAAGGTCTTCATGTCGCAGAGGACGGCGAGGGCGGCGCGCACGACGAGGGTGCTCGCGCAGGCGGTGATGCCGGGGAGCGTCTTGCCGAGGTCGAGCAGTCCCGCGGGGTGCAGGATGTAGGGGCGCGCGTCCGGCGCGAGCCGCTCCGTATAGCGAGCGATGAGGTCGGTCGCCGCGTCGGCGGGCAGGATGAGGCTGCTGTTGTGGGTGGCGGCGATGATGGCGCCGACGAGCGCCGAGACCGTGAGGCGCAGATGTTCCGGCACGTGTGCGAGGAATTCCTCCGGCGCATAGCGCTCCCTGCCGTCCTCCGTGCAGAGGGCGGCGGTGAGCTCGCCCGCGATGTCGTCCGTGAGGCCGAGCCCGAGCAGCGGCGTGTCGAACGTGATGTCCTCCGCGGTCACGCGCCCGAAGTCGAAGCCGGCGGTCGGCGGCAGGTTCGCGCGCAGGTGCCCGAACGTGATGGGCAGGCAGAGGGCGTGGGAGGCAGCGGCGAGCACCGTCTCGAGATTCCCCTCGAGGCCCTGCGTGCCGAAGAGGAGCAGGGCTTCACGGAGGTCCTTGTCCGGTCGCTCCTCACAGGAGATGCCGGCGAGTTCGACAGCGATGCTCTCAAGGTGGCCGAGGCTGTAGAGCGGCTTTGCGAGATGGTCGAGGCGGCTCTGGCAGATGTCCATCGCCTTTCGGTCGAGCTCCGGCATCGTGTGCAGGTAGAAGTTGAACGTCTTGTCGGTGACGTGCGGCGCCTGTCCGGGCATCACTTCGAGCGAGATGTCGTCAGAAGGCGCGCCCTCCTCCTTGAGTGCCTGCAGCAGCGAGAGCGCGAGGCCGAGGAAGCGCGAGGTGATGGAGGAGCCGCACGCCTCGCCGAGCTTCAGGTCGAGGAAGAGGTGCGGCGTGAGGCCGAGCTTTTGGAGTGCGGCGCCGTGGGCGCGCTCGCCGCCCTGGTGGGAGGGCAGCAGGTAGTCCGTGACGCGGGGCGCGAGCGCCTGTGCGATGAGCGCCGCCGCGCTGCTGTTGAAGCCGTCGAGGATAGTGACGGCATGGTGTGCCGCCGCGCCGAGCATGATGCCCGCGATGGCGCCGAGCTCGAAGCCGCCGACCTTGGCGAGGACGTCGAGCCCGTCGCGCGCGTCCGGTTGGTTGACGGCGAGGGCGCGCGCGACGACGCCGATCTTCTTTTCGAGGCGCGCGTCGGAGATGTTCGTGCCGCGCCCCGTCGCCTGCTCGGGCGTGAGCTCGCAGAGGACGGCGGCGATGCAGGCGCTCGCCGTTGTGTTGGCGATGCCCATCTCGCCGGGCAGGAAGCAGGTGTATCCCTGCGCGGCGATTGCCGCGGCGATCTTGATGCCGGTCTCGACGGCGCGGCGCGCCTCTTCGCGCGTCATGGCGGGGCCCTGCGCCATATTTTTCGTGCCGCGCGCGATCTTGTAGTCGACGAGGCCGGGGATCTGGCTGGTGTCGGCGGCGATGCCGAGGTCGACGACGAGGAGGTCGGAGGCGGCATAGGAGGCGAAGGCGTTGGCGGCGGCGCCCTGCGAGAGCAGGTAGTTCTTCGTCATCTGTACGGTCGTCTCCGGTGGGTAGGCGCTCACGGCCTCGGCGGCGACGCCGTGGTCGGCGCAGCAGATGATCGTGCAGCGGCGGAGTTCCTCCGGCGTGTCTTTCCCCGTGGCGCGCAGATAGCGCAGCAGTAGCGCGCCGAGTGCACTGGCACCATGGCACGGGAACGCCGTGTCGAGCAGTGCCGCCGCCTCGGCGGCAGCAGCGTCATCTGCGGGTGCGATGGCGGCGATGGTATCTTCGAGCAGGCTCATGGGCGCGCCTCCGTTCCTGGGGCGAGGCGGCTGGGAGCGATGATTATATTATGGAAAGAAATGACTTCTGCTTTCATTTGGCACCTCAAATCTCTAAGAGAGAGCGACTCATGGAATCCATTATAGCATGAAAGGAGATGGGAATGGGCTGTGGGAATGATTGACGGAGAAAATTTTGCGCGTTACAATAGATGAAAGTAATCATGGAAATATCGAATGGCATTCACTTTTGCGGGAGATAGGTATGAAATACGCGATGAATCTCGAGATGAAGGGGCGGCGGTGCCTCGTCCTCGGAGGCGGGCCCGTGGCGCTCCGCAAGGTGCGGACGCTCCTGCGCGCGGAGGCGGAGGTCACCGTGGCGGCGCCGGACGTCACGGCGGAGCTCGCATCGCTCGCAGACGCGGGGCGCCTGCGCTGGCGCAAGGGGCGGTATGCGCCGTCGCTGCTCGCGGGCGCGTTCCTCGTCGTCTGCGCGACGGACGATCCCGCGGTGAACGCGGCGGCGGCACGGGCGGCGAAGGCGCGCGGCGTGCTCGTCAACGCGCCTGCGCAGCCGGAGTTCTCGGATTTCACCGTGCCGGCGAGCCTCGCGCGCGGGCGGCTGCTGCTCACGGTCTCGACGGACGGCCTGTCGCCGGCGCTCTCGCGCGCGATTCGGAAGCAGCTCGCAGAGCAGTACCCGGAGGCGCTCGGCGACTGGCTCGAACGTCTTGCGGCCATTCGGCAGGAGCTCAAGGCGCAGACGGATTCGTCGCGCGCGCGCGAGGCGTTCTGGCGCGACGCCCTGAGTGAGGAGATTTTATCGCTCGTGCGGCAGGGTCGTAGCGAGGAAGCGGAGGCAAGGATCAGACATGCAGCTCATTTGTTTAGGACTGAATCATAAGACGGCGCCCGTCGAGGTGCGCGAGCAGTTCGCAATCCCGAAGGCGGCGGTGCGGCAGGGGCTCGCGAATCTCGGCGACTACGACGGCGTCAGCGAGGCGGTCGTGCTCTCGACATGCAACAGGAGCGAGCTCTACGCCGTCGTCGAGTCGGCGGAAGACGATGTGGCGACGCTGCGGCAGTTCCTCTTCGACCTCTCGGGGAGCGAGGGCGATATCGACGAATACCTCTACACCTACGAGGATGAGGCGTGCATCCGCCACCTCTTCCGCGTGGTGTCGAGCCTCGACTCCCTCGTGCTCGGCGAGGGGCAGATCCTCTCGCAGGTCAAGGAAGCGTACGCGCTCGCGCGCGAGGCGAACGCGACGAGCACCGTGCTCAACACGCTCATGCACCGCGCGATCAAGACGGGCAAGCGCGTGCGCGCGGAGACGCGCATCCAGTACAACTCCGTCTCGGTGAGCTATGCCGCCGTCGAGCTCGCGAGCGAGAAGCTCGGCGGGCTTGAGGGGCGCCACGCGCTGATTTTCGGCGCGGGCAAGATGGCGGAGCTCACGGCGCAGCACCTCGTCTCGCACGGCGTCTCCCTCATCTACGTGGCGAACCGCCACATCGAGCGCGCCGAGGAACTCGCCGCGCGCTGCGGTGGACAGGCGATCCCCTTTGAGGGGGCGCTCAAGCATTCGCTCGACGTGGATGTCGTCGTGACCTCGACGGGTGCGCCGCACTACGTCGTCAAGGCGTGGGAGACGCAGCAGTTCATGACGCGGCGGCGCGGGCGGCCGGTCTTCTTCATCGACATCGCCGTGCCGCGCGACGTCGACCCTGAGGTCAGCGAGATCCGTGGCGTGACGCTCTACAACATCGATGCGCTCGAGGCGGTCGTCGACGAGCACAAGGCGGAGCGGCGCGAGGAGGCGGCAGATGCGGAGACCATCGTCGAGGAGGAGGTCGCCTCGATCGAGGAGCGGTTCCGCTACCTTACGTTGCGCCCGCTCATGGCGCTCCTCTCCGATCGCTGCGAGCGCATCCGCGAGAGAGAGATGAAGCGCTGGCACTCGAAGATCGGCGATCTCGACAAGGCGCGCTGGCGGCACATCGACCACATGACGCAGATGATCGTGCGCAAGATCCTGCGCCTGCCGATGATGACGCTGCGCAAATCCGCAGGGACAGGGCGCGAGCAGTTCTACATCGACGCGATGCGCGCGCTCTTCAAGCTCGATACGTTAGGGGGAACGGGAACAAGTGAAACGCGACACGATTACTATCGGCACGAGAAGCAGTGAGCTCGCGCTCTGGCAGGCGGACTATGTGGCGGCGCGCCTGCGGCAGGCGTACCCGGAGCTCACGGTAGCAAAGCGCCTCATGACGACGAAAGGGGACAAGATCCTCGACGCGCCGCTCGCGAAGATCGGCGGCAAGGGGCTCTTTACGAAGGAACTCGAGCAGGCGATGCTTGCGGGCGAGATCGACCTCGCTGTGCACAGCCTCAAGGATATGCCGACGGAGGTGCCGGAGGGGCTCGTCATCGCCGCTATCACGGAGCGCAGCGACCCAGGCGACGCCTTCGTGAGCAACCGCTACGCCTCGCTCGCCGCGGTGCCGGCGGGCGCCGTCATCGGTACGTCGAGCCTGCGCCGCCGCGCGCAGCTCCTGCACGCGCGTCCCGACCTCTGTGTGCGCGACCTGCGCGGCAACGTGAACACGCGCCTCCGGAAGCTCGATGCCGGGGAATACGATGGCGTCGTGCTCGCCGCCGCCGGACTGAAGCGGCTCGGCTTTGCGGCGCGCATCCGCGAGCTCCTGCCGCAGCAGATGATCCTGCCCGCGGTCGGGCAGGGCGCGCTCGCCATCGAGACGCGTGCGGCGGACGCAGAGGTGCGCCAGTGCGTCGCCTTCCTCGCCGATGCGGGGACGACGGCGTGCGCACGGGCGGAGCGCGCGTTCCTCGCGCGCGTCGAGGGCGGGTGTCAGGTGCCCGTCGGCGTCTACGCGCAGACGGCAGCGGACGGCACGCTCGCCGTCGAGGCGGTGATCGCCTCGCTCGACGGGAAGCGCCTGCTGCGCGACCGCCGCACGGGGCGCCTGGAGGACGCGGCGGCGCTTGGCACGGCGCTCGCCGACCGCCTGCTCGCCGCGGGCGGGCTCGCGATTTTGCACGAGCTCGGGCTCCTGCTGGACCGGGAATAAGAGGACGAGGCGCGCTTCGCATGTGGGTGGCGCCCCTTGAGATAGGCAAAGGAAAGAGGAGGACTGTGCATGAAGGGCATGGTATACTTAGTAGGGGCTGGGCCCGGCGATTATCGCCTCATCACGATGAAGGGCGTGGCGTGCCTGAGGCAGGCGGACGTCGTCGTCTACGACCGGCTCGCGGATGAGCGCATCCTGCAGTGGGCACCGGCTGCTGCCGAGCGCATCTACGTCGGCAAGGCGTCGTCGCATCACACGATGAAGCAGGAAGACATCAGTGCACTGCTCGTCGAGAAGGCGCAGGAGGGCAAGACCGTCGTGCGCCTCAAGGGCGGCGATCCCTTCGTCTTCGGACGCGGCGGCGAGGAGGGCATGCTGCTCGCGCAGCACGGCCTCCCGTTCGAGGTCGTGCCCGGCGTGACCTCGGCCATCGCCGTGCCGGCGTATGCGGGCATCCCCGTCACGCACCGTGCCGTCGCAACCTCGTTTGCCGTCGTCACGGGGCACGAGGACCCGACGAAGGGCGCGAGCAACATGCGCTGGGACAAGCTCGCGACGGGCGTCGACACGCTCGTGTTCCTCATGGGCATCGCGAATTTGCCGAAAATCACGCAAAAGCTCATGGAGAATGGTCGCGGTGCCGACACCCCCGCCGCCGTGATCCGCTGGGGCACGAAGCCGGAGCAGCGCGTGCTCGTGACGACGGTCGGGCAGGCGTCAGCGGACGTGGAGAAGGCGGGGCTGAAACCGCCCGCCATCTTCATCGTCGGCGACGTCGTGAAGCTGCGGCCGGAGCTTCGGTGGTTCGACCGCCTGAGCCAGCGTCCGCTCTTCGGGCGCCGCGTGCTCGTCACGCGGGCGCGCAGCCAGGCGTCGCAGCTCACGGAGGACCTCGAGCGTCTCGGCGCCGAGGTGGTCGAGGTCCCCGCCATCCGTCTCGCGGCGCCCTCGGACGGCTATGCCGCCATCGACGCGGCCATCGCCTCGCTCATGGACTACCAGTGGCTCGTCTTCACGAGCGCGAACGGCGTCGCGGCGTTCTTCGAGCGCCTCGCGGCGGCAGGGCGCGACGCGCGCGCCCTCGGCTACGCGCAGGTCGCCGCCATCGGCACGGCGACGGCGGCAAAGCTCCGGGAGTACGGCATCCGCGCCGACGTCGTCCCCGCGGAGTTCCGCGCCGAGGGCGTCGTCGCGGCACTCAAGGGGAAACTGCCGCCGCACGCGCGCGTGCTGCTGCCGCGCGCCGAGGTCGCGCGCGAGGCACTCCCCGAGGGACTCCGTGCGCTCGGCGCGACGGTCGACGTCGCGCCCGTCTACCGCACGGAGGCGGCGGAGGCGGACGGCGCAGCGCTCGCCGCTGAGGTCGCCGCGGGCGCCTATGATGCCGTCACGTTCACGAGCTCCTCGACCGTGAAGAACCTCGTCCACATCCTCGGCAGCAGCGCACCGCTCGCGCAGGTGAAGACCGCCTGCATTGGCCCCGTCACGGCGAAGACGGCGCAGTCGCTCGGCATCACGCCGTCCGCCGTCGCTGAGACGTACACGATCGCGGGACTCACAGAGGCCGTCGCGGCGCTCTTCAAGGAGCCGCCAGCGGAGGCGTGAGTCACCTACAGAATGGGAATTCGGCGCCTCCGATCGGGGGCGCCTGTGGATGGATTGCGGCTCTTTGCCGCAGGAAAGGAAGCATCTCTATGTTCCAACAGAAACTTCGTCCGCGCCGCATGCGCATCTCGCCCGCCATGCGCGACATGGTACGGGAAACGACGCTCTCCGTCAAGGACTTCGTCTATCCGATCTTCGTCGTGCCAGGCACGAACGTCCGCGAGGAGATCCCGAGCATGCCCGGCTGTTACCACCTCTCCGTCGATAACGCCGTCGAGCTCGCGAAGGAGCTCGCCTCGCTCGGCATCCCCTCCGTTGAGGTCTTCGGCCTGCCGGAGTACAAGGATGCGGACGGCAGCTCCGCCTGGGATATGACGAGCCCTGTGCAGCGCGCCGAGGCCGCCATCAAGAAGGAAGTGCCGGAGCTCATGATCGTCGGCGACGTCTGCCTCTGCCAGTACACGACGCACGGCCACTGCGGCCACCTCGAGGGACACTACGTCGACAACGACAAGACGCTCGCGCTCCTGCAGAAAGTCGCCGTCTCGCAGGCGGAAGCGGGCGCGGACATCATCGCGCCCTCCGACATGATGGACGGCCGCGTCGCTGCCATCCGCGCGGCGCTCGACGACAAGGGCTTCCAGAACACCTCCATCATGAGCTACGCCGTCAAGTACGCCTCCGGCTACTACGGCCCGTTCCGCGACGCCGCTGACAGCGCGCCGCAGTTCGGTGACCGCCGCCAGTACCAGATGGACCCGGCGAACCGCCGCGAGGCGCTCAAGGAGGTCGACCTCGACATCGCCGAGGGCGCGGACATCATCATGGTCAAGCCGGCGCTCACCTACCTCGACATCGTGCGCGAGG
Organism: Dongibacter bovis; assembly: GCA_902763085.1. Taxonomy (GTDB): domain Bacteria; phylum Bacillota; class Negativicutes; order Selenomonadales; family Selenomonadaceae; genus Selenomonas_C. The sequence continues at coordinate 6,904 of CACWQW010000014.1, read as the reverse complement.
TGCGCGACCGCATCCACTTCCCCGTCGCGACCTACAACGTCAGCGGCGAATACGCGATGGTCAAGGCGGCCGCGGCAAACGGCTGGATCGACGAGAAACGCATCGTGCTCGAGACGCTGACCTGCATGAAGCGTGCGGGCGCTGATATCATCATCACCTATCACGCGATCGACGCGGCGAAATGGTTGAAGGGGTAAGGGATGTTCGTGGTTTCAATACGGAAGGATTGATTTCGATGCAAAAGGAAGGAAAGATTGTATCGGATAAGAAAAAGGTGCGTACGATCCGAGTTACGACCAAAGACAATCCGGGGCTTAAGAAAATAATGGATCAACTCTCGGAAGAGTTGTTCAAGAAAAATTATGACCTCTACAAAAGGCTGGCGATGAAATAAGTGAACAATATTGAAGAAATTCATCTTGTCGTTGCCTTTTTGCTAGAGAATATCTTGGAATTTCACAAGATGTTGGAATTCAGCGAACTCCCTATGGAGGAAGGATTGCGCGACAAAAGCCTATTAGAGTCTGCGATTGGCGCGCCTTTCCAGACATTTGCAGGAGAGGATCTATATCCGACGTTGCAAGAAAAAGCTGCACGGTTGTGTTTCGGGATAGCGACAAACCATCCGTTTGTGGATGGTAATAAACGGACAGCTGTTCATGCAATGGAGCTTTTCCTGATCTTAAACAATTTCCCTATCCGGTATGATGATGATGAGATGGAGCGTGTCGTCATCGATGTGGCAAATGATAAGATGGATGTTAAGGCGCTAACGCAATGGATTCAACAACACCCTGCATCGTAGAGGAAGGAGAGGTAAGATGTTACATCTGGAAAAATCCCTCGCGGCCTTCGAGGAGGCCAAGCAGCTCATGCCGGGCGGCGTCAACAGTCCCGTGCGCTCGTATGCGAATGTCGACTGCAATCCGCCGTTCATTGCGCGTGCCGAGGGCGACCGCATCTTTGACATCGACGGCAACGAATACATCGACTACGTCGGCTCCTGGGGGCCGATGGTCGTCGGCCATGCGCACCCGAACGTCGTCCGGGCACTGCAGGAGGCGGTGACGCGCGGCACGAGCTACGGCGCGCCGACCGTCGTCGAGTCTGAGCTCGCGAAGCTCGTGCAGAGCGTCTATCCCTCCATCGAGCTCATCCGCATGGTGAACTCCGGCACGGAGGCGACGATGAGCGCGCTGCGCCTCGCGCGCGGCTACACGGGGCGCGAGAAGATCGTCAAGTTCATCGGCTGCTATCACGGTCACAGCGACAGCCTGCTCGTGAATGCCGGCAGCGGCATGGCGACGTTCGGCGTGCCGAGCTCGCCGGGCGTCACGAAGGGCACGGCGAAGGACACGATCACGGTGCCGTATAACGATGCAGAGGCGATCACGCGCGTCATGGACGAGATGGGCGATGAGATCGCCGCCATCATCGTCGAGCCCGTCGCGGGCAACATGGGCTGCGTGCCGCCAAAGCAGGGATTTCTGCGCAAGCTGCGCGACCTCACGGCGGCGCATGGCACGCTGCTCATCTTCGACGAGGTCATGTGCGGCTTCCGCGCCTCTCTCGGCGGTGCGCAGGCGGCGTACGGCATCACGCCGGACCTCACCTGCCTCGGCAAGATCATCGGCGGCGGCCTGCCCGTCGCCGCCTACGGCGGGCGCCGCGACATCATGAAGGAGATCTCTCCGTCCGGTCCCGTCTACCAGGCGGGCACGCTCTCGGGCAACCCGCTCGCGATGACGGCAGGCGTCGAGACGCTCAAGATCATCACGGCGGAGCCTGCGCCTGGCGAGTCGGACTACAGCCGAAGGCTCACGCTCAAGACGAAGAAGCTCCTGCTCGGCTGGCAGGAGCAGGCGAAGAAGGCGGGCGTCGCCATCCAGGCGCACCAGGCGGGCAGCATGTTCGGCATCTTCTTCAACGAGCACGAGGTCTGGAATTTCGACGATTCCTGCGCGTCTGACCAGGAGGCGTTCAAGGTCTGGTTCAAGAGCATGCTCGAGCAGGGCATCTACCTCGCACCGAGCCAGTTCGAGACGCTCTTCATGAGCGGCGCGCACACGGACGAGGACATCGATCGCACGATCGAGGCCGCGGGCAAGGCGTTCGCCGCCGTCGCGGCGAGCCGGAGCTGAGTGAAAAACACGCACAGAACGTCAATCCCGGCAAAAGTCTGGCAAAAATATGCAGGAACCAGGCGTTACGTTATTGATTTCACACGCTCCCCGTCGTATAATTTATTCGTAATAATCAATGAAAATGCTTCGTTTTCTATAGGAGGATCATATCCATGAAAAAATTCCAGGTCGTCGTGAATTGCTCGCTCGGTATCCATGCGCGCCCTGCCGCGCAGATCGCGCAGGCATGCAGCAGCCTGCGAGCGGCTGTGACGCTCGAATCCGATCATGAAGTCGCACAGGGGAACAACGTGCTCGAGATCCTGAACCTCCATGCAGCCAAGGGCGCGAAGGTCAACGTGACGGTGGAAGGTCCCGACGAGGAAGAGGCCGCACAGAAGATCCAGGCGGTCTTCGACGCCATGGGCCCGAAGGAGAAGAAGGTCCCCGTCCTCAAGGTCGCTTTCTTCGGCACGAAGGACTATGATCGCCTCTACTTCAGCGAGCTCGCCAAGGACAAGGGCGAGGGCACGTACAACGTCGAGCTCAAATATTTCTCGAGTCGTCTGACGAGCGAGACGGCGCATCTCGCCAATGGCTATGACGCCGTCTGCATCTTCGTCAACGACGAGGCTCCGCGCGACGTCATCGAGCAGCTGCACGACGGCGGCGTCCGCCTGATCCTCCTGCGCTGCGCCGGCTTCAACAACGTCGACAAGAAGGCGGCGGCAGAGTACGGCATCACGGTCCTGCGCGTGCCGGCCTACTCCCCGTACGCAGTGGCGGAGCACGCCATGGCGACGATCCAGGCGGCGAACCGCCGTCTGCACAAGGCGTACAACAAGGTGCGTGACAACAACTTCGATCTCACGGGCCTGCTCGGCGTCGACCTCCACAACAAGGTCGCCGGCATCCTCGGCACGGGCCGCATCGGCCAGTGCATGGCACGCATTTGCAAGGGCTACGGCATGACGGTCATCGGCTGGGATGCGTTCCCGAACAAGAAGCTCGAGGAAGAGGGCCTGCTGACGTACGCCTCGAAGGAGGAAGTCCTGAGCAAGTCTGACCTCATCTCGATCCATGCGCCGCTCATCATGGGCGAGGGCGGCACATACCACCTCATCGACGAGAAGGCCATCTCGCTCATGAAGGACGATGTCATGCTCGTCAACGCCGCGCGCGGCGGCCTCATCGACACGGAGGCGCTGCTCGCTGCGCTCAAGCAGGGCAAGTTCCACGCGGTCGCGCTCGACGTCTACGAGGGCGAGGATGCGGCATTCTTCACGCGCGAGGCGCTCCAGGCCATCGCGGCGGTGACGATGGAGAACGCCCGCAACTTCAACGAGGGCTGCCCGCTCGGCGCCGCTGAGGTAAAATAATACCGTTTCCTAAAACATCCCCCTGCGGGGAAAGCTGCCAGGCGATGGCATAACCGCCTGGCAGTTTTTGTATTGCCGCGCGGCGGATATCCACGTGCAGACCTATTGTATTCGCGGGAATTTTATATTATATTAATAGGTACGATGTGCGGTGCTCCGCAGATCGCTGCTTGGGAAACATGACGCTCCTTTGAGGCAGGGCTGATGAAGCCGGGACTTCCTCGGGGAGTCAAGATAGAAGAGGGGAATCTCGAAAATGTTTGGCATGTCTATGGATATCGGAATCGACCTCGGCACGGCGAATGTGCTGATCTACGTGAAGAATAAAGGGATCGTGCTGCGCGAGCCGTCCGTGGTCGCCGTCGACAAGGACACGAACCAGGTGCTCGCGATCGGCGAGGAGGCGCGGCGCATGATCGGCCGCACGCCGGGAAATATCGTCGCGATCCGTCCGCTCAAGGAGGGCGTGATCGCCGACTACGACATCACGGAGAGCATGCTGCGCCATTTCATTGAGAAGGTCGTCGGGCATAGCTTTGTGTTCCGGCCGCGCATCATGATCTGCATCCCGTCGGGCTGCACGATGGTGGAGCAGCGCGCGGTGCAGGAGGCGGCGGAACAGGCGGGCGCACGCCATACGCAGCTCATCGAGGAGCCGCTCGCGGCGGCGCTCGGCGCGGGCCTCGACATCGTGGAGCCGTGCGGCTCGATGGTCGTCGACATCGGCGGCGGCACGACGGATATCGCTGTGATCTCGCTCGGCGGTATCGTGACGAGCGCGAGCCTGCGCATCGCCGGCGATAAGTTCGATGCGGACATCATCGCCTACGTCAAGCGCGAGTTCAACATGATGATCGGCGAGCGCACGGCGGAGGACATCAAGATGAACATCGGCGCCGCGTTCGGCGAGGCGCGCAGCGAGGAGATGGATATCCGCGGGCGCGACATGCTCACGGGTCTGCCGAAGAACCTCACGATCACGACGGCACAGGCGGCAGACGCCATGAACCAGTCGGTCACGCGCATCGTCGATCAGGTGAAGAAGGTACTCGAGGAGACGCCGCCGGAGCTCTCGGCAGATATCATGGACCGCGGCATCATCCTCACGGGCGGCGGCGCGATGCTCTACGGGCTCGATGAGCTCATCCGCCGCGAGACGGAGATCCCGACGTCGCTCGCGGACGATCCGCTCTCCTGCGTGGCGCTCGGCTGCGGCAAGGCGCTCGACACGTTCTCGAAATTCGACGGCAAGGCGACGAATCTCAAGATGGGCCGCTGACCGAGGCGGCGCATTTCGCCGCGTATTTTCCCGCGGGCGAGGACTTGGCGGGGCGATGGCGAATGAATATCATAGAAGGCAGGAGCAGGAAGAGCGAAGACGCAGGAGGGATAGCACATGTGGCGCGGTCTTTATACGGCGGGAGCCGGCATGATTCAGGAGACGCAGCGGACGGATACCATCGCGAACAACCTCGCGAATGTGAACACGACGGGCTACAAGCGCGACGTCGCGGTGAGCAGCGAGTTCGAGCCGATGCTCATCCGCCGCATCAACGATCAGGATATGAGGAATGACGTGACGAGCTTCAAGGGCTTCTCACTCGGCGGCAATCCGCCGGTCGTCGGCACGCTCGGCCTCGGCTCGGAGATCGCGGAGATCGCGACGGATCACAGCCAGGGGATGTTCGAGTCGACGGGCAATCCTTATGACGTTGCGATCTCAGGCGAAGGCTACCTCGAGGTGCAGACGCCGCAGGGTGTGCGCTACACGCGCGACGGCGCGCTTTTCCGCTCGCGGACGGGCGTGCTCGAGAATGTGCGCGGCCAGGCGGTGCTCGGTACGAACGGGCAGCCGATCGTAATTCCCGCGGACGCGGAGAGCGTGAGCATCGGCGCCAAGGGAGAGATCACGGCGCGCGTGCAGGGCGCCGTGCAGCAGCTCGGACAGCTCGCGTTCGTGCAGTTCAATGACCGCCGCGCGGTGCTCAAGCAGGGAGACAACCTCTACTATCCGCAGGCGGGTGCGCAGCCACAGCCTGCGACGGGGACGCTCGAGCAGGGCATGCTCGAGCGCTCGAATGCGAATGTCGTCTCGGAGATGGTCGAGCTCATCAACAACTACCGCATCTACGAGGCGGGCTCGAAGTCCGTCGTGACGCAGGACGCGATGCTCGACAAGTCGGTCAACGAGGTCGGCAAGCTCTGAGCTGGAGCGTTTCCTTAAGTTCCTTAAGTTCCTTGACTGTTTTTTCGATAATATAAAAAGAGAATGCGTACAGCGGGCGGCGCTGCCGCCTGTGATGATTTGGGAGGAATCGGAGATATGATGCGAGCACTTTGGTCGGCGGCCTCGGGCATGAAGGGGCAGCAGACGAATATGGATGTCATCGCGCACAATATCGCGAATGTCAATACGTACGGCGGCAAAAAGGTTCGCGCGGAGTTCCAGGATCTCATCTATCAGAACATCCGCGACGCGGGCGCGGCGTCCGGCGCGGACAGCCAGTACCCGACGGGCCTCCAGGTCGGTCTCGGCACGCGCGTGGCGGCGACGAACCGCATCTTCACGCAGGGCGCGCTGCAGACGACGGACAACCCGACGGACATCGGTATCCAGGGCGAAGGATTTTTCCGCATCACGATGCCGGACGGAACGACGGCGTATACGCGCGACGGCTCCTTCAAGCTCGACTCCGACCGCCGCATGGTGACGACGGACGGCTATCCGCTCGCAGATAACATCACGATTGATGACAGATCTCAGGCGACGGCCGCGTCTCCGATACGCCGGCGGGCGGCACGCAGCAGGAGGTCGGGCAGATCCAGCTCGCGCGCTTCGTGAATCCGTCGGGCCTCACGGCCATCGGCAAGAACCTCTTCGTGGTTTCCGAGGCCTCGGGAGATGCCATTGAGAGCGAGCCGGGCGTCGACGGTGCGGGGACGCTCACGCAGGGAACGCTCGAGATGAGCAGCGTGCAGATCGTCGAGGAAATGGTCAACATGATCATTTCCCAGCGCGCGTACGAGTCGAATTCCAAGGCGGTCACGACGTCGGATTCGATGCTCGAGATCGCGAACGGACTCAAGCGCTGAGCCATGAAACTGAACAGGGGAGTCCTGGCCATCTGCATACTTCTTTCTGTATGGGGTGGCTTCTTCTGTCTGTTTCCCGCATCTGCATCCGCCTATGGCGGCGGCACGCAGGCGGAGCGATTCCCGCAGACGGTGACGGCGGCGCAGTTCGCCGCGTATGCGCAGGAAAAGCTCGAGCAGGAGCTCGCGGCGCGCGGCGAGATGCGCCGACATACGCTGACGCTCACGCGCGCCGTGGCGGCGATGCACGCGCCCGCGGGCGCGCTCATCTGCGAGGTTGAGGTGCCGGGGGTGATCCGTTACGGGCGG
>CACWQW010000013.1 GCA_902763085.1 Dongibacter bovis | reverse complement strand
GCATGAAGCGGACTGCTACTAATCAGTCGAGGGCTTATCTTCTAGGCCACGAGCCTAAGATGTCGGTAAATAGTTTCTTCTGTCTAGTTTTGAGAGAACTACCGCAGAACTGCTGCGAGGCCATGCGCCTTGCGGCAGTTTTTTGTTTTTTCCAATGTTTTCTTCAGTATCGGTCTTTTGGTTGACGTACCTTTTCTTCGTGCATTATAATGAAAAGCAGTATCGGATGCATTGTCATCAAAATCATCCGGAATCGTGCAAGCATGTGTACTGGATTCCATGAAGGAGAGAAATTTCTTGAAGATTTTAGCGCGACAGCTCACGTTTGATTTATACAACTGCAAGAACAGCAAGTTACGGGAAATCAAGGAAGTCGAGCAGATGCTCCAAGGTGTCCTGGCGATGGCTGGTTGTTCCCTGTTAGAGATGAAGGGACAGCCGTTCGACCAGGATCATTTCATGGTCATCGCGCTCTTCGCCGAAGGCCATATCATGATGCATGTTTATCCATCGATGCGCTACGTTGCTGGTGACATCTTCCTCTGCACGGAGAACGCAGCGCCGGAGGAGTTCTTCAAGGGGCTGCGCCGCTTCTTCCAGCCGGACAAGACAAAGACGACCTTTTTCAAGCGCGGCGATTTCCGGACGAATACCGACATCAAGCCGAAGACGAAGACGCATGTCGCGCCGCTGCGGCGCATCCATAACACCGGCGCGAAGGTCATCCGCATCCTCGCGCGCCGCAATCGCGGGTAAGGGCGCGTCTTGAGATTCCTGTGGAGGCACGTTATAATAGATGGGATGAAAGCGGTCAAGATCGTATTGTTGAGATAACTGAGGATTGGGAGACGATAGATGATGATAGGCGATAAGCTTCGCGCGGAAAGAGAACGACAGAACTTATCCATTAAAGATATCGAGAAGGGGACGAGCATCCGCTCGCTGTATATCGACGCCATCGAGAAGGGCGCGTACGATACGCTGCCCGGCGAGGTGTATGCGAAGGGCTTTGTGCGCAACTATGCGAATTTCCTCAAGATGGATGCAGACGCGGCGGTGAAGCAGTTCGTGGAGGAGAATCACCCCGAACAGGCTGCGCCCGCCGCACCGTCTGGACAGACGTCAGCGCCGAGCCCGGTGCGCCCTGCCCAGCAGGTGCAGGAGAGCAGCCGACAGGCGCCAGCATTCCATCAGGAACCGCGGCAGGAGCATGATTTCGTCGAGCGCGTGGAGCGGTCGCATCATCGGCAGACCCTTTGGATGGGGCTCGCCGCCTTGCTCGTCGTGCTCGTCGGCGGGTATTTCCTGCTCGGCAGCAGCGAGGAGGCGCCGGCGCCACAGCCGCAGAAGACGGTTTCTCAGCCGGCAGCGCAGCCGGCGCCGCAGCCTGAGGAGAAGCAGCAGCCGACGGAGGTCAAGCTCGCCGCGAAGTTCAACGGACGCTGCTGGGTGTCCGTGAAGGCGGACGGCAAGACACTCTTCGAGGGGACGATCGAGAAGGGCGAGACGAAAGAGTGGACGGCGCAGCAGCGCCTCACGCTGACCGCGGGCAACGCGGGCGCCGTGACCGTGATGTACAATGATGAGGACCAGGGCGTGCTCGGCAAGGAGGGCGAGGTCGTCGAGAAGACGTATCGTCTCGACGGTGCGGAGGACGCGGACGGAGCGTCGGCTGCGGAGAAGAAGAAGAAGTAAGCGGGCATGAACAAGTTCTTACCGATTTCCCGTGCGGATGTCCGTGAACGCGGCTGGGAGACGCTCGATTTCGTCTTCATCTCGGGCGATGCCTACGTCGATCATCCGAGCTTCGGACCGGCGATCCTCTGCCGGCTCCTCGAGAAGCACGGCTACAAGGTCGGCATCATCCCGCAGCCGGATTGGCATTCGACGCGAGATTTTGCGCGCCTCGGGAAGCCGCGCCTCGCGTTCCTCGTCTCCGCGGGCAATATGGATTCCCTGCTGAACCAATTCACGGCGGCGAAGAAGCGGCGCCATGAGGACGCCTATTCACCGGGCGGCGAGGGCGGTCATCGCCCGGCGAGGGCGGTCATCGTCTACGCAAACCGCCTGCGGGAGCTCTACCCGGATGTGCCCATCATCATCGGCGGCATCGAGGCGAGCCTGCGGCGCTTCGCGCATTACGATTACTGGTCGGATGAGGTGCGGCGCTCCGTGCTCGTCGACAGCATGGCGGACCTCCTCGTCTACGGCATGGGCGAGCGCGCGCTCCTCGAGATCGCCGCTGACCTGCAGCAGGGCGTCGAGGTCCAGAATATCCAGGATGTGGCGGGGACGTGCTATCGCGTGCCGAATTTCGATTACACGTATGACTATCTGCCGCTGCCGTCCTACGCGGAAGTGCGCGCGGACAAACAGGCCTTTGCGGAGGCGTTCCGCCTCGCGTACCTCGAGCAGGACCCCATCCGGGGGCGCAGGCTCGCCCAGCAGAACGACGAGTGGTGCGTCGTCCAGAATCCGCCGGCGAAGCCGCTTACGGAGGCGGAGATGGATGAGGTGTACGACCTGCCGTACGCGCGGACGTACCATCCAATCTACGAGAAGTCGGGCGGCGTGCCCGCCATCAAAGAGGTGCAGTTCAGCCTCGTCTCGCAGCGCGGCTGCTTCGGCGGCTGCCATTTTTGCGCCATCATCTCCCACGAGGGGCGGATCATCCAGCGCCGCAGCCACGCGTCCATCCTGCGCGAGGCGAAGCTCCTCACGCAGCTGCCGGGCTTCAAGGGCTACATCCACGATGTCGGCGGTCCAACGGCGAATTTCCGCCGCCCGTCCTGCGATGCGCAGCTCGTGCGCGGCACCTGCCGCGGCAAGCCCTGCCTGTCGCCGGAGCCGTGCAGCCATCTCGTGGCGGACCACAGCGACTACATCCGCCTGCTGCGCGAGCTGCGCGCGCTCCCCGGTGTGAAGAAGGTCTTCGTGCGGTCGGGCATCCGGTTCGACTACCTGCTGCTCGCCGATGACGGATTCCTTGAGGAGCTCTGCGCGCATCACGTGAGCGGACAGCTCAAGATCGCGCCGGAGCATATCTCCGACCGCGTGACGCGCCTCATGGGCAAGTCGAACCGCGACATCTACCTGCGGTTCGTCAAGAAGTTCGAGCGCATCAACGAGCGGCTCGGCAAGAAGCAGTATCTCGTGCCGTATTTCATGTCGAGCCATCCGGGCTCGGAGCTAAAGGATGCCATCGAGCTCGCAGAGTTCCTGCGGGATATGGGTTATCATCCACAGCAGGTGCAGGATTTCATCCCCACGCCGGGGACGCTCTCGACCTGCATGTGGTACACGGGGGTAAACCCGCTGACGGGTGAGCGCGTCTACTCGGCGAAGCGCCCGGAGGAGAAGCGCATGCAGCGCGCGCTCATGCAGTACTGGCTGCCGCGCAATCACGCGATCGTGCGCAAGGCACTCCGCCTCGCGCATCGGGAGGACCTCATCGGCCACGGGAAGCACGCGCTCGTGCCGCCGGAGCATCATGCGCAGGCAGGGGCACCAGCGGCGGGAAAGCACCGTCAGGCGGGCGGACGCGGGGAGCATCGCGCCCGGCGGAACCGGGAGAGGAAACAATCGGAAGGAAGGTGATGTCATGCGTTGTCCATATTGTGGTCAGGCGGACAGCCGCGTCGTCGATTCGCGCGCTGCCGACGACGGGACGACGATCCGGCGCCGCCGCGAGTGCACAGGCTGCGGGCGCCGCTTCACGACGTATGAAGTGGTCGAGAAAGTGCCGCTCATGGTCATCAAGAACGATGGCAGGAGGGAGCCGTTCCAGCAGGAGAAGCTCCTCAACGGGCTGATCCGTTCCTGCGAGAAACGCGATATCCCCATGGAGCGCATCGTGCAGCTCGCGCATGCGATCGAGCGGGAAGTGCGCAATACGATGGAGCGCGAGATCCCTTCCAAGAAGCTCGGGCAGATCGTCATGGATCACCTGCGGGACTTCGATGAGGTGGCGTATATCCGCTTTGCCTCCGTCTATCGCAAGTTCGCGGATATCGGGAATTTCATCACGGAGCTCGACGAGCTCCGCGAGTCGAAAAAGAAGAAGGAATGAGCCTGCCGCGTCCGGCGGGCTTTGTCTTTGAGAAGGCACAGGGGGTCGGAGCTTGGACTGGGAACTGAAAAGGGAGCTCAAGGAGAAACTGGCGGGAGAGCAGGGATATTACCGCTATGCGGCGGGGACGCGGCAGCGCTTCGCGCTCGTCTATCCAAATTCCTATTTCGTCGGCATGTCCAACCTCGGGCTGCACATCATCTACGACCTCCTGAACAAGCGCAGGGACACCGCCTGCGAGCGGTTCTTCCTGCCGGAGCGGCAGCGCCTCGCGCGCTATGAGAAAACGCATACGCCGCTCATGAGCCTCGAGAACCAGCTGCCGCTCTACGAGTTCCCGCTCATCGGTTTCGCCGTGTCGTTCGAGATGGATTACTTCCACGTGCTCGACATTCTCACGCTCGGCAAGGTGCGGCTGCGCGCGGCGGAGCGCGGGGAGCAGGACCCCATCGTCATCGCCGGCGGCCCCTGCGCGACGTTCAACCCCGAGCCGCTCTCTCTCGTCATCGATGCCTTCATCATCGGCGAGGGGGAGGTCATCATGCCCGCCTTCATGGACGCCTACCAGGAGGCGCGGGCGGCGGGGAGATCGCGGGCGGAGACGCTGCGCGCGCTCGCAGCCGTGCCCGGCGTCTACGTGCCGTCCCTCTATCATCACACTTACGATGAGGACGGCCGCCTGCGCGCAATCGAGCCCATTGGCGGCGCGCCGCAGGAGGTGCGGCGCCAATGGGTGCAGGACCTCGATGCCTGGCCGGCGCATACGGTTGTTGTGACCGACGATACGGAGTTCAACCTCTACCTCATCGAGACGGCGCGCGGCTGCGGCCGCCACTGCCGGTTCTGCATGGCGGGCTACTGCTTCCGCGTGCCGCGCAACCGCAGCCTCGCGGTCATCGAGCAGGAGGTGCGCGATGCGCTCGCCTACGGGAAGCGCATTGGCCTCATGGGCGCGGCGATCTCCGACTATCCCGAGATCGATGCGCTCTGCAAGAACATCCTCGGCGAGGGCCTCTCGATGTCCGTCGCGTCGTTCCGCGCCGACTCCGTGACGGAGGAGCTCGTCGCCTCGCTCGCCGAAAGTGGATTAAAGACGCTCACGATGGCGCCTGAGGCGGGGAGCCGGCGCATGCGCGCCGTCATCAACAAGGGCATCGAGGAGGAGCACCTCTTCCACTCGATGGATCTCGGGATGGCGGCGGGCATCCCGAACTACCGCCTCTACCTGATGATCGGTCTGCCGTTCGAGACGGACGAAGACATCGAGGCGATCATCGACCTCGCGAATCGGCTCAAGGACTACATGGAGGCGCACGGCGCCAAGGGGACGCTGACGCTCTCGATCAACCCGTTCATCCCGAAGCCGTTCACGCCGTTCCAGTGGGAGCCGATGTGCGACAAGAAGCGCGTCGAGAAGTCTCTCAAGCGCATCACCCAGGCGCTGCGCCGCCGCAAGCACATCCACATCATCGCGGAGAGTCCGCGGGAGGCGTACGTGCAGGGCGTGCTCGCGCGCGGCGACCGCCGCGTGGCGGAGGCGCTCGTGCGCGCCCACGCGCTCGGCGGCAGCAAGGGCTTCAAGCGCGCGCTGAAGGAGCTGGGGCTCGATGCTGATTCCTATCTCTACCGCGAGCGTCCTGCAGAGGAAATCTTCCCGTGGGAGCGGCTCGACATGGGGTTCCACAAGGAGTATCTATACGCGGAGCTGCAGCGGGCGAAGAAGCTCTTGCCGACGGTTCCCTGCTTTCCAGGGTGCCATCGCTGCGGCGTTTGTTGACGGGAGGCGTCATCATGGCATATTATCTCAAACAGATGGGGAAGAATCTCTGGCACGGGAAGTTTTCCATCTTCCCGGAGGATGTGGCGGTGCACGCGATCTCCACGCGGCTCGGCGGCGTGAGCAAGCCGCCCTATGACAGCCTCGACCTCGCGCTGCACGTCGGCGACGACGCGGCAGCGGTGCTGGAGAACCGCCGCCTCTTCGCGCGGAGCCTCGGGCTCGACGCGCGGCGCATCGTGACGCCGGAGCAAGTGCACGGAGAGACCATCGCCTGCGTCGGCGAACGGGAGGCAGGCCGCGGCAGCCAGCGCTATGACGACTGCATCGAGCAGACGGATGCCCTCATCACGGACACGCCGAACCTGCCGCTCCTGCTCTGCTTCGCGGACTGCACGCCCATCGTCTTCCTCGACCCGGAGCACCGCGCCGTCGGCATCGCACACGGCGGCTGGAAGGGCACGGTTCGCTCCATCGCCGCGAAGACGCTCGCGCGCATGACGGAGGCGTTCGGCACGCAGCCGCAGGACGTGCTCGTCGGCATCGGCCCGTCCATCGGCCCGTGCTGCTTTGAGGTCGGCGCGGAGGTCGTCGAGCGCTTCCGCGCGGCGTTCCCCTACGCCGACGACCGCCTGCTGACGACCGTAGAAGGGAAGCCGCACATCGATCTCTGGGAGGCGAACCGGCAGCAGCTCCTGGAGAGCGGCGTGCCGGAGGAAAACATCGAGGTGGCGGGGGAATGCACCTGCTGCCGCCACGCGTGGTATTACTCCTACCGCGCGGACGGAGGACGGACGGGCAGGATCGCTGCACTCATCGCTTTGCGCCCGTGAGGCGCGCTGGTTCGGGGAGGAATCGCTATGATTGCTGAGAAACTTCAGGAAGTAGAGGAGAAGATCCGGGCGGCGAAGGCACGCCGCGATGCTGCGCTCACGGACGAGGTGCAGCTCGTCGCCGTCACGAAGAACCACGATGTGGCGGCGATGCGGGAGGCTATCGACGCGGGCGTCACAGACATCGGCGAGAACCGCATCCAGGAAGCGATGGGGAAATACGAGACGCTCGCGCGCAAGGTGACCTGGCATCTCATCGGCCACCTGCAGACGAACAAGGCGAAGCAGGCGGTGAAGTATTTCGACCTCATCCACTCGGTCGATACGCCGCACCTCGCGCGGGCGCTCGACAAGGAAGCGGGGAAGATCGGCAAGGTGCAGGATGTCCTCGTGCAGGTGAACCTCGCCAAGGAGGAGAGCAAGTCCGGCGTCTATGAGGAGGACCTGCGGCCGCTGCTCACGCTCGTCGATACGCTGCCGCATCTGCGCCTCTGCGGGCTCATGTGCATCGCGCCGAATTACGATGACGTGGAGAAGTGCCGGCCGCTCTTCCATCGGATGCGGGAAATCTTCGATGAGATAAAGGATATTCCCTATGCGACGGCGAATATTAAATATTTATCCATGGGAATGTCGCATGATTACGAGATTGCCATCGAGGAGGGCGCCAACATCGTGCGGGTCGGCACGGCGATTTTCGGGCCGCGCCAGTACTGAGCGCATCGCGCGGGGAGTGATAAACATGAAGATCATCGATAAGGTCTGTGGCAAGATCGGCCTCGTGGACAGCGAGGAGGAGAAGCAGCTCAAAGAAGAGATCGAGCAGGAGCAGCGGGAGGCAGAGGAAGAGGAGGAAGAGGAAGAAGTGGCAAAGTTTGAGCATCCGACGAGCCATTCGGAAGGAAGCGCGCGCAACGTCGTCGATTTCACGAGTGCGGCATCCGCACGCGAGAACGGGAACAATCCCAAGATGAAGGTCATCGTCATCGAGCCGAAGACGTTCGACGATGCTCAGCAGGTCGCTAATTGCCTGCGTGAGAAACGGCCCGTCGTCATCAATTTCGAGAACACGGATGCCGACGACGCGAAGCGCATCATCGACTTCATCAGCGGGACGACGTATGCGCTCAACGGCGAGATCAAGAAAGTCGGTCACAACGTCTTCTTCTGCGCGCCCAGCAACGTCAACGTGACCTATACGGAAGAGGAACGCAGGGTGTCGACGGAGATGCCCTGGCTGAAGAAATAAGGGAAACGCATGGCAGATCAAAGAGAAAAAATCATCCGCTATTATCGCGGGACAGAAGGGGCGGAGGTCGCCGAGCGCCTCGTCGACCTCGCGGAGCAGGCACAAAAGAGCCAGAAGTTCCGCCTCACGGATTTCCTCGATCCCTTCGGCCAGGAGATCGCGGAGACGGTGGCGGCGAACTATCCGGGGCTCTCCGTTGATTTCGACGGCGGCTACGAGGGGGCGGAGCGCTGCCGCGCGCTGCTCAAGGATACGGACTTCGGCGGCACACCGGGCTTTGACATCACGGTCATCTGCGCGAAATGGAACGGCCAGTTCGTGCGGCTCGGGCACCGCGACGTCCTCGGCTCGCTCATGGGGCTCGGCGTGGACCGCGGCAAGCTCGGCGACATCCTCGCGACGCAGGAGGAGGCACGCATCCTCTGCGACCAGAAGATCGCGCCGTTCCTCCTGCAGAACCTCACGCAGATCGGCGCGGCGTCCGTCACCTGCAGCGAGGGGGATCTCTCCGCTATCGCGCCGCGGGAAGAGCGCGTGAAGGAGATCCGCGCGACGGTCGCGTCGCTGCGCGTCGATTCCATCGCGGCGGCGGGGTTCGGCTTCTCGCGGAGCCGGGCGGCCGCCGATATCAAGGCGGAAAAGCTAAAGCTCAACTGGCAGAGCGTAAGGAGCGCGTCGCAGATGGTCAAGGAAGGCGATGTCCTCTCCATGCGCGGCAGAGGGCGCCTCGAAGTCAAGGAAGTGCGCGGCCAGACGAAGAAAGGGCGGACGAGCGTCACGCTCGAGCGGTATCTCTGAGGCGCGCGGGCAGTCTTCCGTCGGTTCATCATCAAAGGGGAGTATCATCTTGTTAACACCAATGGACATTCACAACAAGGAGTTCAAGCGGAGTTTCCGCG
Organism: Dongibacter bovis; assembly: GCA_902763085.1. GTDB lineage: Bacteria > Bacillota > Negativicutes > Selenomonadales > Selenomonadaceae > Selenomonas_C. The sequence continues at coordinate 57,516 of CACWQW010000013.1, read as the reverse complement.
GCTACAACGAGGACGAGATCGACGAGTTCCTCGATCAGGTCGTCAATGACTACGAGCGCCTCTACCGCGAGAACGACCAGCTCAAGAAGGATCTCGCGCGCAGCCAGCAGGCGAACGAGGACTATGTTGCGCGCGAGCAGACCATCAAGGACACGCTCGTCATGGCGCAGAAGACGGCGGAAGAGGTGACGAAGAGCGCTAAGGAGAGCGCGCAGTCTCTCAAGGAGACGACGGCACGTGAATGTCAGAACCTCCGCCGCCAGACGGACATCGACTGCCGCGAGGCGCGCCACCGCGCCGAGGATGAGGCGCGCCGCCTCATCGGCGAGGCACAGGGCAAGGTCCAGCGCATCGTCGCGGAGTATGACCGGCTCGTGCGCGAGAAGAACGCCTATCTCATGAAGGTGCGGACGACGCTTGCGCAGGAGCTCGCCGTGATTGACCAGACGCGGCAGGAGCTCCCCGATCCCGCGGCAGCGGACCAGAGCATGAAGGACGCGGAGGCGCGGACGGCGCAGGCCGCGCAGGGGGCGCCGGAGGCGGCGCCCCCTGCGCCCGCGACCTTCGCGCCCGCTGAGGGGACGCAGCCGAGCGCCGAGGGCTGACGGCGGATGGAGGCAGTTCTTTTTCTCGGGATCCTCCTCGCTGACCAGGCGGCGAAGGCGTACATCCGGGCGGCGTTCCAGCCGGGGGAGTCGCTGCCGGTGATCCCGCATATCTTCCACATCACCTATGTGCTCAATCCCGGGGCGGCATTCGGCATCTTCTCCGACCAGAGGGTGTTTTTCATCCTGGCGGGGCTGCTGCTCTTCGCGCTTGCCATCTATTTCTTCCCGCGCCTGCGGCGAGAGGGACGGCTGCTCCGCTGCAGCGCGGCGGCGCTGCTCGCCGGTGCCGCCGGCAACCTCATCGACAGGATCGCGACGGGGCTCGTCGTGGATTTCTTCGATTTCCGCATCTGGCCGGTGTTCAACATCGCCGATATCGCCATCGTCGGCGGCGTCATCGGCATGATGCTCGTCATCCTGTTCCCGCAGCGGTTCGCGGCGCGGGCGGAGGGGAGGCGTCTGCATGGCTGAGCAGGTAGTGCTCAAGATGGAGCGCGCCGGCGTGCGGCTCGACAAGTTCCTCACGGAGCAGCGGCCGGAGCTCTCGCGCTCGCATTTGCAGAAGCTCATCGAGGCGGGGGACGTCCTCGTCGACGGCAGGCAGCGGAAGGCGAACTACAAGAGCCGCGGCGGTGAGACGGTCGTGCTCACGCTGCCCGCGCCCGAGGCGCTTGACATCGTGCCGGAAGCGCTGCCGCTCTCAATCCTCTACGAGGACGCGGACATCATCGTCATCGACAAGGCGCGTGGCATGGTCGTGCATCCTGCGGCGGGCGTCACGCATGGGACGCTCGTCAATGCCCTGCTCGCGCACTGTAAAGACCTCTCGGGCATCAACGGCGCCATCCGCCCCGGCATCGTGCATCGCCTGGACAAGGACACATCAGGCGTCATGGTGGCGGCGAAGAACGACCGCGCGCACTTAGACCTCGCGGAGCAGATCCGCACGAAGGCGGCGCGCCGCGTCTACTGGGCGATCGTCTGGGGCAATATCCGCGAGGAGTCCGGCACCATCAAGGGCGCCATCGGGCGCAGCGAGAAGGACCGGAAATGCATGGCGATCGTCGAGGGCGGCAAGCCCGCCGTCACGCATTTCCACGTGCTGGAGTGCTTTGGGACCTATACACTCGTCGAATGCCGCCTCGAGACGGGGCGCACGCACCAGATCCGCGTACACCTCACGAGCATCGGCCATCCGCTCGTCGGCGACCCGAAGTACGGGCACCGCGCCTCGCCCTTTGCGATCCGCGGGCAGGCACTCCACTCGAAGACGCTCGACCTCACGCATCCCGTGACGCAGGTGCCGATGCACTTCGAGGCGCCGCTGCCGGAGGATATGGCAACGATCCTCGCGCGGCTGCGCGCCGGGCAGAGGAAGTAGGAAATACGCAAGTAGTTCAGGATAGGGAGTGAATCGTATGCCAGTGTTGATTGATAAGACGGTTCTCATGGACGCGAACGGCATCCGCCGCGCGCTCACGCGCATCTCGCACGAGATTCTCGAGAAGAACAAGGGCATGGAGCACATCGTGCTCGTCGGCATCCGCACGCGCGGCGTGCCCATCGCAGAACGCATTGCGAAGAACATCGAGACCATCGAGGGGAAACGGCCGCCCGTCGGCATCCTCGACATCACGCTCTACCGTGACGACCTGTCGACGCTGTCCTATCAGCCCATCGTCCATCCGACGGAGCTTCCCGTCGACATCACGGGGCGCCACGTCGTGCTCGTCGATGATGTGCTCTACACGGGGCGCACGATCCGCGCGGCGCTCGACGCGCTCATTGACATGGGGCGTCCGAAGAGCATCCAGCTCGCCGTGCTCATCGACCGCGGCCATCGCGAGCTCCCCATCCGCGCGGACTACGTCGGCAAGAACGTCCCGACGTCCTCTCATGAGCTCGTGAGCGTCCAGCTCGGCGCGACGGACGGCCTCGAGAAGGTCGTCATCCGCGAGCGGCGCGACGATGCCTGAGGGTAGGAAAGATTCTGCACAAAAATGAGGGCTGTGCCACCGCCTGGGCGGCACAGCCCTCGTCTTGTCTTTCGCCTTCAGCGCTGGAGTATGGCGGCGAGGCGCTTTACGGGGAGGAATTTCAGGATGAGGCAGCAGATGAGGAAATCGGGCAGCAGGTACGTCGCATTGAACGTGAGGGAATACCAGAGGGGATTCATGCCTGTGGGCGCGTAGGATGCGAAGAAGACGACGCCCGAGAAGACGTGGCAGAGGAAGCGGGCGGCGAAGGCGAGCGCAGTCGAGAAGACGCGGTGCCCTGGGAGCAGCCCTGCGAGCCCCATGCACATGTAGGGGAGCGGGTAGTCGAAGAGCACCTGCACGGGATGGACGACGAACGGGTCTTGGAGCAGGTTGAGGAGGCCGTAGAGGCCGCCCCCGACCAAGCCGACGACGGGGCCCTCGAGGTAGGCGAGCAGGAGCAGCGGCACCATGCCGCCGAGTGTGATGCTGCCGCCCTGCGGCATGTGGAAGATGCGCAGCTGCTCGAGCACGAGCGTGCAGGCGATCATGAGGGCGGCGAAGACGAGCTGCCGCGTGGAGAAAAGCCGAGGGGTCTGTTGTTCCATGAGGTTCCTTCCTTTCTGTTTTGCCTTTATCTTATCGCTCTGCGCTGTCTTTGGCAAGATGCCGGGAGGGGGCCGCGCCACCCGTGCGCATAGGTAACGGTTGTTACGGACGGGGGTGGCGCCCTGTGGTATGATAAGAAGAAATGAGATCATGATGCGCGTGCGGGCGCTAGGCGTCCGGAGGAGGATGACAGCATGGGAAAGTGGGCAATCGTGTATTCGTCAGTGACCGGGAATACGAAGAAGATCGCGGAGGCGATGGCGGAGGCCGTGGGGGAGGACTGTGACCTCTTCCGCGTGCAGGACGCACCGGAGGACGTGTCGGGCTACGACGTCGTTCTGCTCGGCTACTGGCTGCGCCTCGGTGCGCCGGATCCGCTGATGCTCACGTATCTGCCGAAGGTTCACGGCACGCGCGTCTGCTTCTTCCAGACGCACGGCACGGCGCCGACGAGCGAGCACGCCATCACGTCGTTCGCGCGCGCGGGCTACCGCCTCGGCGAAGGCTGCGAGATCCTCGGCACGTTCGGCTGCCGCGGGAAGATCAGGGAGGAGATGCTCGCGCGGCGCAAGAACGCGGCGCCTGACGATCCGCATGGCGGCGAGAAGAGCAAGGAGCGCTGGCGCCTCGCCTCGACGCACCCCGATGCAGGGGACGAGGCGGATGCGAAGGCGTTCATCGCCGCGATGCGACGCAAGCTCGCCTATAAGGAGAAATACCTGGCGGCACGCGCGGCGAAGCAGGCCGCCCTCCGGCAGGCACATGACCGGGATTAACCGACTTTTCGCGAGAATGATAGGGCACTTTCATTGACAATAAGAAGAATTAATGATAAAATTTCTAATGTGAGTTTTGCGATAACTTACAAGCATAACAGAACAATGAAATCTCAGTGCAAGAGTGAGTTTCCGTTCAGAAAGACATGGGGGCAGTCGGAGGCAAGAAACCGGCTGCTTTTTTTCGGGATGGGGAAAACGAAATTTCGTGTTTTGTCGTGTTTTTGTCGATGAGAGGAGAGACTTGGAGTTTATGGAGGCTTTTTGTATCGCAGTGGCCCTGCTGGGGCTGATGTATTTTGCGTATCGCGGCTGGTCCATCATCCTGATCGCACCGATGTTCGCGGGCGTGGCGGCGCTGGCCAGCTCGTTCGGCATCCTGCCGACGTATACGGAGCTCTACATGACGCGGATGGCTGAGTATGTCAAGACGTACTACCCGGTCTTCCTGTTCGGCGCGGTCTTCGCGCGCTTAATGGAGAAGGGCGGGCTCGCGGCGTCGGTCGCGGGCAAGATCGTCGAGGTGCTCGGCGAGAAGCGCGCCGTGCTCGCCGTGCTCTTCGGCTGTGCGGTTCTGACGTATGGCGGCCTGTCGGTCTTCGTCGTCGCCTTCGTCATGTATCCGTTCGGCGCCTACGTGTTCCGCCAGGCGGACATCCCGAAGCGGCTGCTGCCGGCGGCGCTCTGGATGGGTATTTTCTCGTTCGCGATGGTCTCGCTGCCGGGCACCCCGCAGATCCAGAACATCATCCCATCCTCGTACTTCCAGACGTCGACCTGGGCGGCGCCGGGGATCGGCCTCTTTGCCTCCCTGCTCTTCCTCCTGATCGGCTGGGGTTGGATCAGCCACCGCGCGCGCAAGCTCAAGGCGGCGGGAGAGGGATACGGCGCTCATACGGAGGGACGCCGTCATCGCGAGCCGAAGATCCACATCCCCTGGTACTGGGCGCTGTTGCCGCTCGTCATGGTCATCGTCATCAACGTGATCCTCTCCAACCCGTTCCACTGGGATTGGGGCTATCATTGGGACCCGGAGAGCCTCGCGGTGTTCGAGCCGCTCCACCTCTCGCTGCTTGCGACGAAGGTCGGTAAGATCTCCGCGATCTGGTCCATCAGCGTCGCGCTCATCATCAGCTCGATTGCGGCGGCGTTCATCGGTCGCAAGCGCTTCCAGGTCATGGACGGCTTTCTCGCGCCGATCAACTACGGTGCGCTGTCCTCCGCAGCGGCGGCGCTCAACGTGGCGTCCGGCTATGCGTTCGGCTGCGTGCTCACGACACTTCCGGGCTTCGCGCCGGTGACGGACATGCTCGTCGGCCTCGCGCAGTCGTTCGGCCCGCTCGTCTCGGCCGTCGTGACGACGAATATCATGTGCGGCATCACGGGCTCGGCATCGGGCGGCCTCACGATCGCACTCTCGGCGCTCGGCGACCAGTGGATGCAGATGGCGCTCGCGCAGGGCATCCCGCTCGAGGTCCTGCACCGCATCGTGGCGGTGGCGTCCGTCGGCATCGACCCGGTGCCGCACTGCGGCGCACTCGTCACGCTGCTCGCGATCTGCGGCCTCACGCACAACGATTCGTATTACGATATCGCAGTCTGCATGCTGCTGAAGTTCTTCGTGCCGTATATCTGTATCGTCTTCTATCTCGTGACGCACATCGCGTGACGATAGCGAGTATAGCAGAGGGCATCGGTCATCGCCGCCTTTGGCGTTGACGCGGTGCCCTCTTTTGCTGTAATGTAAGGGAAGTCCACACGATCCACGCCCACGGCATGGATGTGGATGCTTGTAATTTACGGTAAGAAAGGGGAATCTCCTTGCGACTTCGCGGCAATCTCTATCTCCTCGGTGCGGCGTTCATCTGGGGGACGACGTTCGTCTCGCAGATGACGGGCATGGAGGAACTCGGTCCCTACGGCTATGCGGCGGCACGCTATGTGCTCGGCTTCGTCTCCGTGCTCGTGATCTGGTATGCCTTTCGCGGGCAGCGGGCGCGCGCGCGGGCGCTCGGCACCTATGTGCCCGGCTGGCTGCCGGGGCTCGGATCGGGGCTGCTCATGTTCGTCGGCTCGACGCTCCAACAGGTCGGCATGACCGGGACGACGGCGGGCAAGACGGCCTTCATCACGGCGCTCTACATCGTGCTCGTGCCGCTCGGCGCCGTGTTCCTCGGCAGGAAGATTCGGCGGGAGAACTGGTACGGCGCGGCGCTCGCTACGTGCGGCCTCGCGCTGCTCTCCCTGCACGGGTCGCTCGCGGTCGCCTGGGGCGATGTCGTCGTCTTCGTCTGCGCCTTTTTCTGGGCGGCGCAGATCCTCTTCATCGACCGCTTCGCTGCGCGTGTCGACGCGATCGAGCTCTCCGTCGCGCAGGTCTTCGTCTGCATGGTGGGCAGCGTCGTGCTCGCGGCGCTCTTCGAGACCGTGACGCTGCCCGCGATCGCGCACAGCTGGCTTGCGATCTTCTACGGCGGCGTGATGTCGGCGGGCGTCGCGTTCACGCTCCAGATCTTCGGGCAGAAGTATGCGGAGCCGGGACCTGCCGCCATCATCATGAGCTTCGAGTCCGTGTTCGGCGCGCTCGCGAGCTGGTTCTTCCTCGACGAGGTGCTCACGGCGCAGGAGCTCTGCGGCTGCCTGCTCATGTTCCTCGGCATGACCGTCACGCAGGCGGGGCTCTTCCGCCGGAGACGGCGCGCGGCGTGAGATGTGTGGTGCTCCGCAGGAGAGGTAAGGGCTGAAGAATCCTATATGGAGAGAGAATCTCATCGAATGTCAAGGAACGGACGAAATGCCACACGTAGGTGGAGAAAGTCAACAAGAATATTGTGCATGTCAGGAATATCGTGCTATAATAAGAAGAATTTTGTGGAAAGGGACGAGTAGATTGTCCGTGTCCAGGACGGTTGGGGCATGGGCTGTTGTCCTGAGAACTGTTCATTTCGTTGAGAAAGGATTCTTTTTTTATGGCACAAATGAATAAGGGCGATATCCTTGCGATCGGGCTCATGATGTTCTCGATCTTCTTTGGCGCGGGAAATCTGATCTTTCCGCCGGCCCTCGGGCAGGCGGCGGGAGATCATACGCTCACGGCGATGCTCGGATTCATCGTCACGGGCGTCGGTCTGCCGCTCGCGGGGATCACGGCGATTGCGATGCAGGGAGGCAAATACGTGGAGTTCATGAACCGCAGGACGTATCCGTGGCTGGCCACGACGCTGCTCGTGATCCTCTACCTCGCGATCGGGCCGGTCTTTGCCGTGCCGCGCACCGGGGCCGTGTCCTTCGAGATCGGCATCCGGCCCTTCCTCTCGGAGCAGAGCTTCGCAGTGGGGCAGTTTGCCTATACGGCGGTGTTCTTCCTGCTCACGGCGTACCTCGCGATGAACCCGAGCAAGCTCATGGACCGCGTGGGGAAGCTCTTGACGCCGGCCTTGCTGCTCTTCCTCGCCATCTTGTTTTTCCAGTCGTTTACGACGCCGCTCGGCGATATCCTCGCTGCGACGGGAAAATACATCGAGACGCCGTTCGTGCAGGGCTTCCAGGATGGCTATCAGACGATGGACCTCCTGGCGTCCCTCTCGATCGGCGCGATCGTGGCGCAGGCCATCCGCATGAAGGGGGCGCAGGATGACGCGGCCGTCAGCCGCATCTGCCTCGTCTCCGGCCTCATCGCCGTGCTGCTCATGGCCATCGTCTACGGTTCGCTCGCCTACCTCGGCGCGACGAGTGCCAGCGTGCTCGGCCATTCAGCGAACGGCGGGCAGCTGCTCGCCCAGGCTGTGGACATCTTCTTCGGCCCGGCCGGCAACTTGCTCGTGGCCGTCATCATCGCGCTGGCCTGTCTTACGACTTCCTGCGGCATGATCACCGGCTCCTCGTGGTATTTCAACAAGGTGCTGAAGAACAGGATCTCCTATGAGCGCCTCGTCGTGTACTGCACGTTCTTCAGCTTCGTTGCCTCCAACATCGGCCTCACGCAGATCATCGCGCTGTCGCTGCCGTTCCTCGTGGGCATCTATCCTGTCATCATCGTCTTCGTCGTGCTGTCGCTGTTCGATCGCTGGATCGGCAAGCGGAGCAATGTCTATCGGTTCTCTATCGGCGTCACGCTCGTCTTTGCCGTCCTCGCCGGCCTGGAGACGGCAGGTGTGGTCATCCCATCGGTACAGGCATTCCTCGCGGCGCATGTCCCGCTCTACGCGATGGGCATGGGCTGGCTGCTGCCCGCACTGCTCGCGGCGCTGCTCGGGTATTTCGTGCCGGCGGGCGCGGACTCCCCGGCGGGTCTCTCGCTGCGGGAGCGCTGAGCGCTGCCCATCACTTTTTTTTGGCCGAGGTGGCAGGATTGACTTTTTTCGTGTAGAATAATAGCTAAGATATAGTCAGTAGGTTGAGAGGGGTCTGATCCTGATGATGTCAGATGATGCAGCGCTCAAGCGGGCGCGTGTGAAGATAAAGGTGGTCGGTATCGGCGGCGGCGGCAACAGCGTTCTCCTGCGCATGGCGAAAAGCGATTTCATCCATGCGCAGAACATCGAGGATATCGAGCTCATCGCAATCAATACGGATGCCAAGCAGCTGGCGCTGTTCGATGATGCGGGCGTGACCTGCCTGCAGATCGGCGCGGCGCTCACGCACGGGCGCGGCACGGGCGGCAGCGCAGACCTCGGTGAGCAGGCGGCGAAGGCGGACGAGGCGCGGATCGGGAGCGCCCTTTCGGGGGCGGACCTCGTCTTCATCACCGCCGGCATGGGCGCGGGGACGGGCACGGGCGTCGTGCCCGTCGTCTCACGCATCGCCAAGGACCTGGGCGTGCTCACGATCGGCGTCGTGACGTTGCCGTTCGCGTTCGAGGGTACGCGCAAGAAGCGCATTGCCGAGGCGGGCGTGCTGAAGATGCAGGGCTACATGGATGCGCTGCTCGCCATCCACAACGACAACCTCATGAAGCTGCCGGAGAACCGCAAGATCACGCTCGTGCAGGCATTCAAGCTCGCTGATTCCGTGCTCGAGCAGGCCATCCGCTGCATCGCGGAGCTCATCCTCAAGACGGGCGTCATCAACGTCGATTTCGCCGATGTCACGACGATCTTCACGCAGAGCGAGTCGAGCGACGCGCTGCTCGGTATCGGCTGCGCGGAGGACGCGCAGAAAGCCGTCGAGCAGGCGGTGCGCAGCCCGCTGCTCGACAAGTCGCTCAGGGGCGCGCGCGGCGTCATCTTGAACCTCACGGGCGACGAGTCCATGAGTCTGCTCGATGTCGACAACGCGACGCGCTACATCTGCGATCAGACGGATCCTGAGGTCAACATCATCCTCGGCACCGTCATCGACGAGCAGATGAAGGGGCAGGTGCAGGCGACGATCATCGCGACGGATTTCGCCGGCAGCACGGCGATCAAGGCGCCCAAGATCGAGGTGCCGCAGTCGAAGCTCCAGAAGCCGGAGCAGTTCTCGCTCGATACGCCGTCTTTTATGCAGAAGCCGAAGTCGGCGCCTGCGTCAGGCGCGTTTGCAATCCCCGCGTTCCACATCGTGCCGGGGAAGGATGAGAAGGAATGACAGGAAAGGACAGGTGTCCCATCATTGAGTAAGCTCGGCAGGTTTTCACGCACGACGCTGCTCCTAGGCGACGCGGCGATGGAGAGGCTCGCCGCCGCCACTGTGGCGGTGTTCGGCGTGGGCGGCGTCGGTTCCTATGCGGCAGAGGGTCTCGCGCGCGCGGGCGTCGGCCATATCGTTCTCGTCGACAATGACCTCATCTGCCTCACGAACATCAACCGGCAGATCCACGCAACGACGAAGACGGTGGGGAGGAAGAAGACGGAGGCGATGCGCGAGCGCATCCTCGCCATCAATCCGCGCGCCGTCGTTGACTGCATCGAGGAGTTTTTCCTGCCGGAGACGGCGGAAATGTTTTTCCAGCAGCCTTACGATTACGTCATCGATGCCATCGATACCGTCACGGGCAAGATCCAGCTCGTCCTCGAGTGCGAGAAGCGCCATATTCCCCTCATCAGCAGCATGGGCGCCGGCAATAAGCTGGACCCGACGCTCTTCGAGGTGGCGGATATCTACAAGACAAGCGTCGACCCCATCGCGCGCGTCCTGCGCAAGAAGCTCAAGGAATACCACGTGAAGAGGCTCAAGGTCGTCTACTCCAAGGAGCGCCCGCTCGCCATCCACGGGAGCGGCTGCGGGGAACACTGCATCTGCCCGCCGGGGGCGGCGAACAACTGCGAGAAGCGGCGCGCCGTGCCCGGCTCCATCTCGTTCGTGCCTTCCGTCGTCGGGCTCATCTGCGCCGGCGAAGTCGTGCGCGATCTCACGGGCGCCAAGGTCGAGGTTTCCGCTTGACCTTTGTTTGGGACGTTCGTCTTGACAGCGAAAATAAATCGTGCTAGTATATCCTTTTATATTTTCTTCATTTCGTGCTATAATAGGAACAGGATCATTTTAGGATTGGATCGATTATACACGAGTGGAGGTGCATTTTTTTGCAAGTCGGTGACAGGATATTCTATCCGATGCATGGTGCGGGCGTCATCTCGGGGGTGGAATCGTGCGAGGTCTTAGGCGAGAGCCGGGACTATTTCGTGCTCAAGATGCCGATGGGCAATCTCAAGGTCATGATTCCACAGGACAATGTGGAGAACCTCGGACTGCGGGAGATCATCTCGAAGGATCAGGTCGAGGATATCCGCTCGGTGCTCAAGGACAAGCCGGAGCGCGTGCTCGGCAGCTGGAACAAGCGGTTCCACGCCATCCTCGAGCGCATGAAGAAGGGGAATATTCTCGATGTGGCGGCGGTGATGCGCAATCTCTGCCTGCAGGATCGCCGCCGGAAGATCTCGAGTGGCGAGCGCAGGCTCATGGATCTCGCGCGGCAGATGCTCGTGAGCGAGCTCGTCTATGCGTGTGACAAATCGCCGGCGGAGGTCGAGCAGTGGATTGACGACCAGCTGGAGCGTAAATCCGCGTAAAGGCAAAGGCAAGGTCTTGGGCGCTTGCCGCCCAGGGCGTTTAGGCGCGTTGGCGGGGTGTTTGCCCGGCCCGGATGCAGGGGACAAGGCTGCCTCTTGCATCCTCTCGGGCCGGGGCATCTGTTGCCAGCGCGTTTTCTATTGTGTGTTCTCTCGGTTCAGGAGGTGAAGACCATTGATACTAGAACGGGTACTCCGCTTCGTGATCACGGCGTTCTTCGTGATTGCGGGCGGCGCGCTGTTCGAGCTCGCGAGCCCCGTACTGACGCTCTACATCAGCACGGAGGTCTTCCGGATGGAGATGGGGATCTTCAAGATCACGCTGATGAGTTTCCTCTGCATCCTCGTCGGCGCGCTGATCGGCGGGCTCATCGGCTTCTTCGTGGCGCCGTATCTGACGCGGCAGCTGAAGCGGTTTGCTGTCTTCATGGAGCAGCAGCTCGCCAAGACACCCATCCATGATGTGATCGCGGGCGCGGTCGGCCTGGCAGTCGGTCTTATCATTGCGAATTTATTCAGTTCTTCTTTCGCCAGGATCCCCGTCGTTGGTGATTACATCCCCGTGGTCTGCAGCATCGTCCTCGGGTATCTCGGGCTCTACATCACGATGCGCAAGCGCAAGGAACTCACGGCGCTCTTCGACTTCATCCCGCGGACGATCCGCGAGGCGGTCAAGGCGCGCGAGGCGAAGCAGGCCGCAGCGGCTGCGGCTGCCGCGGCCGCTGCAGCCGCGACGCAGCAGGTGGCGCAGGCGGCACAGGCGCAGGCAGAGCCGGCGGCCGCCGCAGCCGCGACCGGCGCGGCGTCCTACAAGCTGCTCGACACGAGTGTCATCATCGACGGGCGTATCGCGGACATCTGCGATACGGGCTTCATCGAGGGGACGCTGCTCATCCCCGTGTTCGTGCTTGAGGAGCTGCAGCACATCGCGGACTCCGCCGATGCGCTCAAGCGCACGCGCGGGCGCCGCGGGCTCGACATCCTGCAGCGCATCCGCACGGAGTCCAAGATGAAGGTCGAGATCACGAATGAGGACTTCGACGATATCTCCGAGGTGGACTCGAAGCTCGTGCGCCTCGGGCAGAAGGTCGGCGCCAGGATCATCACGAATGATTTCAACCTCAACAAGGTCGCGCGGCTGCGCGGCGTCGAGGTGCTCAACATCAACGAGCTCGCCAATGCCGTGAAGCCGGTCGTGATCCCGGGCGAGAGCATGACGGTGACGGTGGTCAAGAACGGCAAGGAGCCGGGGCAGGGCGTCGCCTACCTCGACGACGGCACGATGATCGTCGTCGAGAACGGTCATCGCCATCTCGGCGCGACGATCGACGTCGAGGTGACGTCGGCGCTGCAGACGGCGGCGGGCCGCATGATCTTCGCGAAGCCGAAGGCGTGAGGTGAGGAGCAGCATGGTATCTGTGATCATCCCTGCCGCGGGGCAGGGCCGCCGCATGCAGGCGGGGTGCAACAAGGTGTTCCTCACGCTCGGCGGCGAGCCCGTGCTCGTGCGCACGCTGCGTCAGTTCGCGCGCGTCCCCGCCGTCTCGGAGTGCATCGTCGTGGCGGGCGCGCAGGAGATGGAGACGGTCGAGGCGATGCTGCGCGCGGCGGACGCGCGCGAGGGGCTCCCCTCCTGGCGCGTCGTCGCGGGCGGCTCGGAGCGGCAGTATTCCGTCGCGAATGGCCTCGCAGCGTGCGACAAGGAGGCGGAGATCGTGCTCGTCCACGACGCGGCGCGCCCGCTCATCCGCCCCGCCGTCATCGAGGCCGTCATCGAGGCGGCGCGCACGACGGGCGGCGCCATCGCGGCGGTCCCCGAGAAGAACACCGTCAAGGTGGTCGACGCGGCGGGACGCGTCGTTGAGACACCGCCGCGCAGCGCGCTCTGGGCGGTGCAGACGCCGCAGGGGTTTCGCCGCGAGACGCTCGCGGCGGCGTATGCGCAGGCCGCGGCGGACGGGTTTCTCGGCACGGACGACGCGAGCCTCGTCGAGCGCCTCGGCGCGCCCGTCGCGGTCGTCGAAAGTGACTACCAGAACATCAAGGTGACGACGCCAGAGGACCTCGTGATCGCCGAAGCGCTCCTGAAGGCGGCGCAGGAAGATCGATGATAAGGATTCGCTGCGATGGCAGCAGTGAGGAGGAACGATGACCAGGTTTGGCATGGGATATGATGTGCACCGTCTCGTTGCGGGGCGGAAGCTCATCCTCGGCGGCGTCGAGGTCCCGTTTGAGAAGGGCCTGCTCGGCCACAGCGATGCGGATGTGCTCCTGCACGCGGTTGCGGACGCTCTGCTCGGCGCCGCGGCGCTCGGAGACATTGGCCGCCATTTCCCCGATACGGACCCGCGCTATGAGGGGGCGGACAGCGGCAAACTGCTCGCGCACGTGCGGGAACTCCTCGAGGAGAAAGGCTACCGCGTCGGCAACGTCGACGCGACCGTCGTCGCGCAGCGACCGAAGCTCATGGACTTCATCCCGCGCATGACGGCAAACATCGCGCAGATTCTCCGCGTGCCGGAGGACGCCGTCAACGTCAAGGCGACGACGGAGGAGAGGCTCGGTTTCACCGGCAGCGGCGAGGGAATTTCCGCCTACGCCGTCGCGGGGATTGAAAGAGCGGGCAAAGAATGATAAAATATCACCGATGGTTTTTCACGAAAATGGATTTTGGGGCTGCTGCTTCGGCGGCAGCTTTTTTACTAGTAAATCCCCAAGTGCGCAAGCCGCAGGCGCAGCGCGATTGGCTGGATTTACTGCAAGGGCGGTGCACAATGTCCACGAAGTGGACGTTTGCGCACGTAGGTTTCTAGTCAATCCCGGGAGAACGGCTCCTGCCGGAACGGGACAAGGGGAGCGATGATATGCTGAAGGTCTACAATACGATGACGCGCCGCAAAGAGGAGTTTCACCCGCTGAAGGAGGGGGAGGTCAGCATCTACTGCTGCGGCGTCACGCCGTACAACGCCCCGCACATCGGCAACGCGCGCCCGTTTGTGACGTGGGACGTCATCCGCCGGTTCTTCGCCGCCAAGGGCGTGGCGGTGCACTACATCCAGAACTTCACCGACGTCGACGACAAGATCATCCGCACGGCGAACGCGGAGCACACGACGTGGAAAGACGTCGCGGACCGCAACATCAAGGTGTACTTCCACTCCATGGACGCGCTCAATGTACATCGCGCCGACCGCTACCCGCGCGTGAGCGAGACGATGGCGGACATCATCAAGATGATCGAGACGCTTATCGACAAGGGCTACGCCTACGCGCTCGACAACGGCGACGTCTTCTACAGCGTCGAAAAGTTCCACGGCTACGGCAAGCTCAGCGGCAGGAAGCTCGAGGACATGCAGGCGGGCGCGCGCATCGAGGTCGACGAGCGCAAGCATCACCCGATGGACTTCGCGCTCTGGAAGGCGGCGAAGCCGGGCGAGCCGTCCTGGGACAGCCCCTGGGGCAAGGGACGTCCAGGCTGGCACATCGAGTGCTCGACGATGTCGCTGAAATACCTTGGGAAGAAGTTCGATTTCCACGGCGGCGGCAGCGACCTCATCTTCCCGCACCATGAGAACGAGATCGCGCAGAGCCAGGCGTGCCTCGGCGATGACCACAGCTTTGCGCAGTACTGGCTGCACAACGGCTTCATCACGATCCACAACGAGAAGATGTCGAAGTCGAAGAACAATTTCTTCACGGTCGAGGACATCCTCAAGCAGTACCCCGGCGAGGTCGTGCGCTTCTTCATCCTGGAGACGCACTACCGGAGCCCGCTCGACTTCAGCGACGACCGCCTCAAGGAAGCGCAGACGAGCTACGGCCGCCTCGCGAATACCGACGAGTACATCCACGAGCTCGTCGACAAGGCGAACCCCACGGACGAGACGACGGCGGCGGAGCTCATCAAGCGCGCCGCAGCGCTCAAGAAGGACTTCGATGCGGCGATGGAGGACGACTTCAACACGGCGCTCGCCATCAGCCAGATGTTCGCACTTTCCAAGGACATCAACATCTACTATCAGGAAGTCATGACGGGCGGCAAGCCATTCGACGGGAAGAACTTCGCCGCCGTGCAGAAAGTCTGGGCATACATGGCGTCGATCCTCGGCATCTTCGAGCAGCAGGCCGCCGGCGATGACGGGCTCACGGAGAAGCTCATGGCGCTCATCGTCGCCATCCGTCAGGAGGCGCGCCAGAATAAGAACTGGGCGCTCGCCGACAAGATCCGTGATGACCTCAAGGAGGCGGGCGTCGCGCTCGAGGACACGCCGAATGGCGTGAGGTGGAAACGCGTATGAGATTCGAACACTTCCAGCGCCTCGTCGCGATGATGTTCGAGCCGGATGGTGCGGGCGGCGCGCGGCAGCGCTACGCGTCCGTCGACGTCCGTCAGCTCAGCCCGCTCGTGCTCGCCTATGTCGGCGACGCGTACTTTCACCTCTTCGTGCGCACGCGCCTGCTCTCCTATGAGCAGGCGAAGGTGCAGGCGCTCCACGCGTTTGCCGCGCAGATGGTCTCAGCCGTCTGGCAGCACCGCGCCTACCTTGCCATCGCGCCGATGCTCACGGAGGAGGAGCAGGCGATCTACAGGCGCGGGCGCAACGCGAAGAGCCATGCGCCGCGCAGCGCCACCGTCGCGGAGTACCACTCGAGCACGGGCTTTGAGGCGCTCTTGGGCAGCCTCTACCTCGAGGATCGCGACGAGCGCCTCTACGAGATCGCCGAGGCGTCGTTCCAGGCCATCAGCAAGGCGATGATGCAGGAGATCCACGGGCAGGCAGCAGGCGAGGCGCGCGGAGACGAGACGAAGGACATGCAGGGGAAAGGATGAAACGAGTGGCGATCAAGGTAAAACTTCTGGATTACACGCCGGAGCCGGAGCGCGTCGTCGCCATGGCGGCGCGGCTCTGCTACTCCGCGAGCGGCGCGGAGGAGCTCGCGGAGCGCCTCGACGAGGAGACCGTGCGGAAGATGGTGCGCAAGATGGTCAAGATCGGCCACGGCTCGACGCTCGAGCACGCCTCGTTCACGTTCGGCATCGAGGGCGTGAGCCGCGTGCTCACGCATCAGCTCGTGCGCCATCGCATCGCGAGCTACGATCAGCAGTCGCAGCGCTACGTCGCGGCGCACGGCTTCGCGTACATCACGCCGCCGACCATTGCGGGCAATCCCGCGGCGAAGGAGGCCTACGACGAGATCATCGCGGACATCCGCGCCGCCTACGACAAGCTCACGGCGCTCGGCATCCCGAAGGAGGACGCGCGCTATGTGCTCGCCAACGCGACGGAGACGAAGATCCTCGTGACGATGAACGCGCGCAGCCTGCTGCATTTCTTCAACCTGCGCTGCTGCCTGCGCGCGCAGTGGGAGATCCGCGCGATGGCGAACCTTATGCTCAGGGAGGTCAAGAAGGTCGCGCCGACGCTCTTCTTCAACGCGGGCGCGAGCTGCGTCAACACGGGGCGCTGCCCCGAGGGCGAGATGACGTGCGGCCATCTCGCGGAGATGCTGAAACTGCGGGAAAAGGATGAAGCGTGAGATGAAAGAGAAAAAAGAGCGCGGTGCGGCGCCGGGGAAAATGGCGCCGCTCCCAGACGATGTCCTGCTCGGCCGCAACGCCGTGATGGAGGCGCTTCGGGCGGGGCGCGGCATCAACAAGATCATGATCGCCCAGGGCAGCCGTGAGGCACAGGTCGCGCCCCTCGTCGAGCTCGCGCGCACGCGCGGGGTGCCCGTCGAATTCGTCACGCGCGCCGCGATCGAGCGCAGTGCGGGCGGCGCGCGCCATCAGGGCGTCCTCGCGCAGGTGGCGCCCATCGCCTACCAGGAGCTCGACGACATCCTGCGCGCGGCGGAGGCGAAGGGACACGCGCCGCTGCTCGTGCTGCTCGACGAGCTCGAGGACCCGCACAACCTCGGCGCGCTGCTGCGCACGGCGGACGCGACGGGCGTCGACGGCATTCTCATCCCGCGCCGGCGCAGCGTCCCACTCAATGCGACGGTCGCGAAGACCTCGGCGGGCGCCATCGAGTACGTACCCGTCGCGCGCATCGGCAACGTCACGCAGACGCTCAAGGAGCTCAAGGGAAAGGGCTTCTGGGTCGCGGGCGCCGACATGGGCGGCACGCCCTATGACGAGGCGGACCTCACGGGCGCGCTCGTGCTCGTCGTCGGCAGCGAGGGGCACGGCATGACGCGCCTCGTGCGGGAGCAGTGCGACTTCATCGTGAGCCTGCCGATGGTCGGCCGCATCAACTCGTTAAACGCCTCCGTCGCCGGCTCTCTTCTCATGTACGAGGCGCTGCGCCAGCGTCAGCGGGCACAGGGGTAAAGCGGGCAGGAAAGGAGCGATGCGCCATGGCGAAGCGGTCCCATTACCTCATCGACGGCTACAACGTCATCAACGCGTGGCCGGAACTCAAGCGCCTGCGCGGCGACCTCGCCGAGGCGCGCGATGCGCTCATCCATCTCCTGACGGAGTACGGCGCGTTCGAGAAGTACGAGATCACGCTCGTCTTTGACGCCATGTTCACGGAGGACGAGGAGCACGTCGAGCACCGCGGGCGTCATACGCGCATCATCTACACGGGCGCAGGCGAGACGGCGGACAGCCGCATCGAGCGTCTCGCCTACGAGGAGGCGCACCGGGGGCGCGAGGTCTACGTCGTCTCGAGCGATGGCGCCGTGGAGAGTGTCGTGCTCGGCGCGGGCGCCTGCCGCATCCCATCCTTAGAATTCCGTAAGAACGTCCTGCGCGTGAAACGCGAGCTCCGCCGCGACTACCTCGGAGCCGTGCACCTCCCGGAAGCGCGCTACGTCGTGAGCGAGCGGCTCGACAGCGACACGGCGGCGAAGCTCGACGCGCTGCGCAAGCGGAAGGACAAGGATTGACGAAAGTCCCCCCCTTGCGGTATAATTTTCATTGTTAAATATTGAGAAAAAGTGCATAAGGGGACTATGCGATGGAAGCAGAAGCAAATGAAAACCTGGGGATGAGTCCGGAAGAAGTCAACGCATTCTCCGGCCTTTCGGATGAAGAGCTTATCACAGAAATCAAGGAGCATACGAACAGCGAGGCGCTCGATTACCTCATTAACAAGTATCGGAACTTCGTGCGCGCCAAAGCCCGCTCGTATTTCCTCATTGGCGCGGACAGCGAGGACATCATCCAGGAGGGCATGATCGGCTTCTACAAGGCCGTGCGCGATTTCCGCAACGACAAGCTCTCATCGTTCCGCGCGTTTGCTGAGCTCTGCGTCACGCGCCAGATCATCACCGCCATCAAGACGGCGACGCGGCAGAAGCACATCCCGCTCAACTCCTACGTCTCGCTCAACAAGCCCATCTACGACGAGGAGTCCGACCGCACGCTGCTCGACGTGCTCTCCGGTGCCAAGGCGTCCGATCCTGAGGAGCTCGTCATCAGCCAGGAGGAGTTCGTCGACATCGAGAAGAAGATGGAGGAGATCCTCTCCGACCTCGAGTGGAAGGTCCTCATGAGCTACCTTGACGGCAAATCGTACCAGGAGATCGCCGAGGAGCTGCACCGTCACGTCAAATCCATCGACAATGCCTTGCAGCGCGTCAAGCGCAAGCTCGAGAAATACATGGAGAACCGCGGCGAGGGCATCGACCTCACGACGGTCTACCAGGGGCTCTCGGCGATGAACCGCCAGCGGCGGGAAGAGAGCGAGAAGCGGAATCCTTACAGCCATTCCTGAAGAAGCAGCTGCCTCGTGGCAGTTGCTTCTTTTTGCTTGCTAATTACTTTTAGGCATAGTATAATAACAAATGGCAATCGAACAGTTCTCAAAGAGTTCAGGAATGCGGACGAACGGTCCGCGCTTCTGCAAAGGGGGATTTCTTGTGAAAAACTGGAAAAAGATGCTAGCGGCTTCTCTCGCGGTCTCGGCGCTCGTCGGCTTCTCGGCGCCGATGACGGAAGCGGCGTACACGCTGAACCCGGAGGTCAAGGACGCGACGCCGGCGCTCAAAGAGGCGTCGCAGATCGGTGTGCTCAAGCACGAGACGCCCGAGCTTCAGAATGAGGCGAACAAAGACGCCATCGTCGTCATGAGCTTCGGCACGACGTTCAAGGATACGCGCGCGAAGACGATTGATGCAACGGTCAAAGCCATCCAGGCAGCGCATCCGGATGTCAAGGTCGTCACGGCGTTTACGAGCCATATCATCATCGACCGCATCGCGAAGAACGAGGGCATCAAGTATCCGACGCCGGAGGAGGCGCTCCAAGAGCTCAAGAGCGACGGCTACACGCGCGTCGCACTCGCTTCCCTCGATGTCATCCCCGGCATGGAGTACGCCTATGACAAGGGCGTCTACGAGAACTACAAGAATCAGTTCAAGAAGATGACGCTCGGCACGTCGCTCATGTACTGGCAGGGCCAGGAAGATCAGCCGGACGATGTGACGGAGACGATCGAGGCGCTCGAGACGCAGTTCCCGAAGCAGAAGAAGGATGAGGCCATCCTCATCATGGCGCATGGCACGCCGCAGGTGTCGAATGCGTACTACTCCGTCATCCAGGCGAAGATCAACGAGCTCGGTCTCAAGAATGTCTTCGTCTATACGGTCGAAGGCTGGCCGTCCCTCGAGACTGTGATGCCGAAGCTCAAGGCGAACGGCATCAAGAAGGTCACGCTCATGCCGATGATGATGGTCGCAGGCGATCATGCGAACAACGACATGGCGGGCAGCGATCCGGACAGCCATAAGTCGCAGCTCGAGGCGGCAGGCTACAAGGTTGACGCCTACATCCACGGCATCGGCGAGAACGAGAAGATCCGCGCGCTCTACGTCAAGCGTGCGAACGACGCGTGGGATGCGCTCGAAAATGATCAGTGATCGGCAACTATTCTGCTGAGAAGAAGGCTCGGCGGCAGCAAGGGGAAAAGCTGCCGTCGGGCCTTTTTGGGTAGTGTGAGCAGTTTCTGTGGAACCTTTCCGCCATAGGAACGGCTTTTTGCCTTGATTGGCCGATGGATGTTGGCCGAGGCGGAAGGTGCACGGTATGGAGGTGTATGGCGATACTGCTGACGAAAGCAGGAATCTGCCAAAGCAACAGAGAATGATGAAACTGTGAAAGGGGTCAGAAGTGGAAAGGAGTGGGACATGGTGTTTCGCGAAATGAGACGAAAACGTCAGGCGCTTTCGCAGGAGGAATGCGTACGCGTTCTGCAGCAGGCGACTTCGGGCGTGCGGTGTGCCGCTGTCGTTTGCATGGTCGGAGGGAAAGCTGTATTTTCATGCGGCGAAGAGCGGGCACAAGCTCGATGCTCTGCGCCGACAGGAAAAAGCATCGTTCTGTGTTATCTTGCAGGATCATGTTGTGCCGGAAGAGTTCACGACATATTATCAAAGCGTTATTGCGTTCGGCAGGGTGCGCATCATCGAGTCGGATGATGATCCAGAAAAGCGCCGCGGGCTGGATCTGCTCGCGGACAAATATTGTCAGGATGTTTCCGCGAAGAGCCGTGAGGATGAAATAGGCAAGCTGAAGCAGGCGCTCGTCGTCCTCGTGCTCGACATCGAACACGCAACGGGCAAAGAAGCGCGGGAGCTCATGGAAAAGCGTCAGCAGGTCTGAGGCGTTCCTTTGCGCGCATGCTGCGAGAGACGGCAGGAGGGCGTTGGCTGCTCCTGCCGTCTTTGTTTCCCTTGCCGGATGTGATAGAATGAGAAAGCAGCTCAAAAGCGATGGGAGGAAGACGATGCAGCCAATGATGGAGCTGGAGGCGCTCACGAAGCGCTTCCGGCACAAGGACCCAGAAGGGAAAGCCGCGTGGAAGACGGCGGTGGACGGCCTGACGCTCTCCGTGGAGCGCGGCGAGGTGTTCGGCCTGCTCGGCCCGAACGGGGCGGGCAAGACGACGACGATCCGCATGCTCACGCTGCTCATGGAGCCGACGTCCGGGCGCATCCTCTACGATGGGCGCGAGGCTGCGGCGCACGCGCAGGCGGTGAAACAGATCATCGGCGTCGTGCCGCAGCACGTGAATTTCGACCAGGACCTCACGGTGCGTGAGAACCTCGAGCTGCACGCGCGCCTGCACCACATGGACCGCGCGGCGCGGGAGGCGCGCATCCGGCAGCTCTTGGACTACGTCGGCATGAAGCGCCGCCTGCTCATCGTGCGCGCGCTCATCCACCGGCCGCGCGTGCTCTTCCTCGACGAGCCGACGGTCGCGCTCGATCCGCAGGTGCGGCGCCGCATCTGGTCGCTCGTGCGGAAGATGAAGGCGGCGGGCGTGACGGTGTTCCTTACGACGCATTACATCGAGGAGGCGGAAGCGCTCTGCGACCGCGTGGCAATGCTCGCGGGCGGCCATCTCGTCGACCTCGACACGCCCGCGCATTTCTGCGAGAAGATGGGGCTCTCGACGCTCGAGGACGTGTTCCTCGCGCTCACGGGGAAGAAGGTGACGCCATGAACGCGCTCATGGATATTTGGACGGTCTTCTGGCGCGACTGGGTGGTGCTGAAGCGGCGCCTCACGAAGTTCATTCTCTCGCGCATGGTCGCGCCCATGCTCTATCTCGTGGCGTTCGGCTGGGGACTCGGGCGGAGCATCGAGGTGTCATCCGGCACCTATCTCGATTTTCTCGTGCCGGGCATCCTCGCGCTCAATTCCATGAACATCAGCTTCAACAGCATCACGCCCGTGCATGCCGAGCGCATCTACCACAAGAGCCTCGAGGAGTACCTCATCGCGCCGATCTGGCCGCCCGCGTTTGTCATCGGCAAGGTGCTCGCCGCCGTGCTGCGCGGCCTGATCTCGTCGGCGCTCATCGTCGTGCTCGCGCTGCTCTTCGGCGCGCACATCGCGTTTTCGCCGCTCTTCCTCGCCGTGCTCGTGCTCAACTGCATCATCTTCGCGGAGATCGGCTTCCTCGCAGCGATGAAGATCAGCACGTACGAGGAGATGGGGCAGGTCAACACGTACATCCTGCTGCCGATGTCCTTCCTCTGTGGCACGTTCTTCTCGACGCACGCGCTGCCGGCCGCCGTGCGCATCTTCATCGAGCTCCTGCCGCTCACGCATACGAGCTATCTCTTGCGCGGGCTCGGGACGGGGACGGCGGTCTCCTCTCTGTCGCTGCTCGTGCTGCTCGCTTACGCGCTTTTTTGTTTCGTCTGGGGATGCCGTGCGTTTTCCCAGCTCAGGAGGTAAATCTTGTTCCGAACGATCCTGCATCACCGCGCGTCCTCGTGCGAGGACTGCGCGAAACTCTGTTGCACGAAAATCGATGACTTCACCGTCCGCATCGGGCGGCTCACCATCTTCGAGCACGTGCATCTCCACGTCCACTGCGGTCAGCTCACGGCGCTCATCGGTCCGAACGGCGCGGGCAAGAGCACGCTCCTCAAGGCCATCCTCGGTGAGGTGCCGCATGCGGGGACGCTGCACTACGTCGACGCGAAGGGCAAGCACACGGGGCACCCCGTCATCGGCTACGTGCCGCAGTACCTGCGCTTCGACGTGAGCGCGCCGACGAGTGTTGAGGACCTCTTCATGGCGTGCCTTTCGCGCCGCCCCGTATGGCTGTTTCCCGCGGGGAAGCTGCGCGCGCGCATCCGGCGCGGCCTCGCGCGCGTGCGCGCGGAGCACCTCATCGACCGGCGCCTCGGTGCGCTCTCCGGCGGTGAGCTGCAGCGCGTGCTGCTCGCGCTCGCGCTCGACCCCATGCCCGACCTCCTGCTGCTCGACGAGCCGGTCTCGGGCGTCGACCAGAACGGGCTCGAGCTCTTCTACGAGATTGTGGCAGAACTGCGCGAGAAAGAGGACATGGCGATCATCCTCATCTCGCACGACCTCAACATGGTCGCAAAGCACGCGGACCAGGTCGTGCTGCTCAACAAGCGCGTCATCTGCTCGGGAACGCCGGCGGAGGTCTTCGCCGACCGCCGCACGAAGCATATCTTCGGCGTGCTCGCGGGCGAGACGGCGGACGAGGCGGCCGCAGAGATCCCGCGCGCCGCGGCCGCGCGGAGAGAGGAGGGAGACGCATGACAGAGATCGCAGGTCTCCTGCCGCAGCTCTTCCCCTTCGAGTGGGCAGCCCATCATTTCATGCAGAATGCGTTCCTCGCGATCCTGCTCGTGACGCCGCTCTTCGGCCTCCTCAGCACGATGGTCGTCGCGAGCCGCATGGCCTTTTTCTCCGACTCGCTCGGGCACGGCGCCTTCACGGGCATCGCGATCGGCGTGTTGCTCGGCGCCGTCTCGCCGCTCGTCTCGCTCGTGATCTTCTCCGTGGTGTTCGCTGTCTTCATCACGTACGTCAAGAACAAGAGCACGGCGTCGACGGATACGATCATCGGCGTCTTCTCCTCGACCGCCATCGCGCTCGGTCTCATGCTCATGAGCTACGGCGGTGGCTTCAACAAGTTCTCGACGTATCTCATCGGCGACATCCTCAGCGTGACACCGGAGGACCTCTCGGCGCTCGCCGTCATCTTCCTGCTCGTCTTCGCTGCCTGGGGCGTGCTGTTCAACCGGCTGCTCGTGCTCTCCGTCAACGCGTCGTTCGCGCGCAGCCGCGGTATCCGCGCGTTCTGGGTGGAGAGCGCGTTCGCCGCGCTGCTCGCCGTCGTCGTCTCGATCAGCATCCAGTGGGTCGGCATCCTCATCATCAACGCGCTGCTCGTCCTCCCTGCGGCCGCCGCGCGCAACGTCGCGCAGGATGTCAAGCAGTACCACCTCATCTCTGTCTGCACGGCGCTCTTTTCGGGCATCGTCGGTCTGCTGCTCGCCTACTACTGCAACATGGCGGCGGGCGCGACGATCGTCGTCGTCGCGGCGGGCGTCTTCTTCGTAACACTCTTTTTCGGCAGGCGGCGCTGAGGCGCCTTGCCGCACGGATGTTTTTCAGATATCTCAGAAAGGAAGGATTCCCTTGCCCCCGATCGCTCTCGTCTTCCTCGGCGGCGGCCTCGGCGCCGTTTGCCGCTATCTCGTGACGACGCAGGTCGGCGCGCGGTTCGGGACGGTGTTTCCGTTCGGAACGCTCACGGTCAACACGGTCGGCAGTTTCCTCATGGGGCTCATCATGGGCGCGCTGCTCCTCCTTACAGAGCGGCATGGTTTCGTCGCCGCCGGTCCTGCAAAGCTTCTCCTGACCGTCGGCTTCCTCGGCGGCTTCACGACGTTTTCCTCGTTCAGCATGGAGACGATGACGCTCCTGCGCGGAGGCAGCCTTTTCTACGCGGCAGCCAATGTCGCGCTCAATATCCTCTGCGGCTTTGCCGCCGTCTGGGCAGGACTCCTGCTCGCGCGCGGCATCGTGCGGTGAGATGATGAAAAAACGAGTGGCAGTTCGCGAGGCCGCTGATAAAGCTGTGATTCTCTGAGGAGGAGTTATCCACAGGCAGAAAAAAGCGCATCAGTTGATGAATATTCTCATCTTCTGATGCGCTTTTTGGGATGAGCCTTTCATAGAGGTTCTGATATTCGCTTTTCTGATCCGCGCGAGGTAGATCATGCAGTTCTGTCCAGAAAGCAAAGCGCGCGATGATGGCGTACGGAAGATGAATCGTCTTTGAGAACAGCTACCATTCCATGCAGTTTTCATGCAGATTCTGTATAATAAAAAAGATCTTAGTTTAGCCAAATGCATGAAAGGGAGATGATCGTGATGAAAAAATGGATTCCTTCACTGGCTGCAGGTGCTGTCCTGACGATGAGCGCCTCGATCTGCGCGGCGGCTGTCCCGTCATGTGGAGACGAAGCACCATACGATGTGGAATGGCGAGGTAACGGAATACGAGTACGGCGATTCCTTCGAGCTGAAGTTCGTCGACGGTTACGCACGCCACATCGAGATCTCCCGCCACAATGGCATCAAGACTGCCGCAGGCATCGAAGTCGGCTCCACCCTTGACGCCGTCAAGGCAGCCTACGGCGAACCCGACAAGATCCGCGGGGACAAGTACATCTACTACTGCGATGAAGACAAGAGCATCGGGCTCGTCTTTGAGATTGAAAATAGCCGGGTCGACGAGATCGAGATGGGTTATCTGGGCTAATTGCCTTCCTAAATGATAGTGTTTGCAGTTATAGGCGGCTTATGCTACCATCAGACATAGAAAAGTCGGCGGGTCAAAGCGAGGCCGCTGAAAAAGCTGTGATTCTCTGAGGAGAAGTTATCCACAGGCAGAAAAAAAGCGCATCAGTTGATGAATATTCTCATCTTCTGATGCGCTTATCTTGCGCAGGGCTATCTCACCTGGGAGCCGGAGATCCGGTTCCGTTCGGTCAATCGCACGGCGTTCTTCCTGACCGTGATTTCGTCGTTGAGGATATCGGGGAGTATCTCAAGGATCGGAAGGCGACTGCATGATTGTTTATCATGGTTCCGATGTTGTTGTGGATCATCCTGATGTAAATCATTCTTATAGGAATCTCGATTTTGGTCGAGGGTTCTATGTTATGACCGTAGGAGAACAGGCGGAGAAATGGGCGAGGAGTGCGGGTGTCACGCCGGAGAGCCATGAGAGGGCACTGCTGGCGATGAAGGCTTGTCAGATCGAGGTCAAAAATTAGATTTTTCTAGGAATCCTCTTGCTGGATGATTGCTTGTCTTTTATAATGGTGCTTAGAGATTCGCCTCGTCCTGTCGCCGTGCGGCAGGGGGAGGGCGGAACGGAGCCATTTTGTCCGTCAGGAGGTGCGTGATGCCTTTGTTTCGGAAATCCATGCTCGTCCTCTTGCTGCTCGTAGCCGTGGCGGGCGGCGCGGCGTTCTACGGGATGCAGTCGCAGCGGGACGCCGTCGTGCTCGATGCGGCGGAGACGCCGGCGGCGCAGGAGGCGGCGGGCATCACGGTGTATGTGACGGGAGCGGTGCAGCAGCCGGGCGTCGTGTCGGTCGCGGCGGGCGCGCGCACGGCGGATGCCGTCAATGCGTGCGGCGGCCTCCTGCCGCAGGCGGACGCGGAGAAGGTCAATATGGCGCAGCCGCTCAAGGATGGGCAGCAGATCCGCGTGCCGGAGAAGAAGGCAGCGGGGGCTGCGTCTGGCAGTGCGGCGGCCGGCAAGGAGGAGGACGGTCGCGTCAACCTCAATACCGCCGATGCGAAGACGCTCGATACGCTGCCGGGCGTGGGCCCGGCGACGGCGCAGAAGATCATCGACTACCGTGAGAGCGAGGGCGGGTTCCAGAGCCCGGAGGACCTCATGAAGATCAAGGGCATCGGGCAGGCGAAGTACGAGAAGCTCAAGGACAAGGTCACGATCTGAGTCTTGCGGTGTGGGCGTTCGTGGAGAAAAGCAGGACGGACCAGAAAGTCGAGGATGGGATGGACGCAGTTCGTGCGCGCGCGGCGCGCCTCCGCCGCCGTTTGGTCGCCCTGTCCGTGGAGCCGGGACAGGGACAGGAGTCGTTCCTCGCGCTCCTGCTCGGCATGCTCGCGCTCGGCATCTGGGCGGCGGATCGCCATCTCCTGTCGCTCACGGCGGCGTTCGCCGCGTTCTTCCTCTGCCTGCCGCTCGCGGGCGTGCTCGCCTGGCGCAAGAGTGCCTGGACGTTTTTGGCGTTCAGCGCGCTCTTTTTTTCGTTGGGGGCGCTGCGGCTCTTGACCGCTGCGGCGCTGCCTGCCGATGATATCTCGCACTATGCGCGGCAGGAGGTGCGGCTCGAGGGGGAACTGCGCGCGGCGCCTGTCGTCACGACGGATGCGCAGGGAGGGCGCCGCGTCCGCTACGAGGTGGCCGTCGATGCGGTGCAGCCATCCGCGGGAGCTAGCGGGCGGCAGCACGCCTCAGGCGCCGCCTACCTTTACACGGTGTTGCCGGAGGGGAAGGAGCCGCCGGCGGCGCGCGTCGGCGATCGCATCGCGGCGCGCGGACGCGTGCGCACGCCGCAGGGCTATCGGAACCCAGGACAGCTCGACCCCGCGCGCCTCCTGCGCGCAAGCGGCATCACGGCGACGCTCGCCGCGGGCAAGCAGGGCGCCAAGATCACGTCGCAGGACGGGCATGCGTTCGCGCGCTGGCTCACCGACGTGCGCGCGCACTACCGCATGCAGATGGAGCAAGTGATGCCGCGTGAGGACGCCGCCGCCATCTTTGCCCTGCTCTTCGGCGGCTACGAGGGCGTGCGGCAGGAGCTCGTGGCGGATTTCACGACGACGGGCATCGTGCATATCCTCTCGGTCTCTGGGTCGCACATCAGCCTGCTCGCGGCGGTGCTCGCGCTCCTCGGCTCCCTGCTGCGCCTGCCGCGGCTCTTGCGCGCGGCAGGCGTCATCGCGGGCATCGCGGTCTACGCGCTGCTCGCGGGCTCTGTGCCGCCCGTCATCCGCTCGGCGATCATGGGCATGCTGACGTTCACGGCGCTCGCGCTCGGGCGGGAGCGGTCCGCGCGGCGCATCCTGCTGCTCACGGGGCTCTTGATGCTGACCGTCTGGCCGCTCTGGCTCTTCCACATCAGCTTCCAGCTCTCGTTCCTCGCGACGGCGGGGCTCTTGTTCCTCTCGCCGCCGCTCACCGCGTGGCTCCGGGCGCACGGCTGCGGCACGTTCCTCGCGGCGGGGCTCGCCATCACGGCGGCGGCGCATCTTTCGACCATGCCCGTCATCGCCTATTACTTCAATATGTTCTCCGTCTCCTCGTTTGCTGCGAACCTCCTGCTCGTGCCCATCGTCGAGCTGCTCATCGTGCTGGCGCTCGCCGCCGGCATCATCGCGTGGCTGCTGCCGCCGCTCGGGAAGCTCGCGTTCGGCTTCGCGGGGCTCCTGCTCGCCTTCGTCGCGGAGGCGGCGCATCTGCTCGCGCGCCTGCCGGGGAGTCAGGTCTACGTGCCGTCGCCGGGGGCCTTGGCGTGCTTCCTCTGGTATGCGGCGCTCGGCGCCTGCCTGCTGCCGGCGCCGCTCCGGGCACAGGGGGGCGCCTTTGTCCGGCGGCACGCGCGCTCTGGCGCAGGTGCACTCGCGCTCGCCTTGCTGGCGCTCGCCATCATGCGCGGCGTGCAGCCAGATGAGCTCACGGTCTCGTTCCTCGACGTGCATCAGGGAGATGCCGCGGTGCTCAAGGTCAAAGGGCATACGTTCATGATCGATTGCGGCGGCACGCGGGGGCAGGCGTATGACATCGGTGGGCGCGTCGATGTGCCCTATCTCCTGCACAGCGGCAGCCGCAGCCTCGACGCGATTTTCCTCTCCCATGCGCATGAGGATCACGCGGCGGGGGCGGGCGGCATCCTGCGGAAAATGCCCGTCGGTACGGTCTTCACGGCGGGCGAGGGGCGCGCCGCCTACGCGGCGAGCCTGGGGCTCTCGACGGCGGACCCGCTCCTCGGCAAGTTCGTCGAGCTCAAGGCCGGCGAGACGTATGACATCGAGGGCGTGCGCATCGAGGTGCTCTCCGCGCCTGCCGCAGGCGGCGAGGGGAAGGGCGGCGCCGTGAGCAACGAGGCGTGCGCCGTGCTGCGCGTGCGCTACGGCGGCGCCTCGTTCCTCTTCACCGGCGATATGGAGAAGGAGCAGGAGGCGGCACTGCTTGCCTCCGTGCCGGACCTGCGTGCGACGGTACTCAAGGTAGGGCACCATGGCTCCGCGACCTCGACGGGCGACCCGTTCCTCCAGGCCGTGCAGCCGCGCTGGGCCGTGATCTCCGTCGGTGCCGACAACACGTTCGGCCATCCGCGCCCCGAGGTGCTCGACCGTCTCCGCGCGGCAGGCGTCAGGCTCTATCGCACGGATGAGGACGGCGCCGTGACGTTCCACACGGATGGGAAACGCCTCTGGGCGGAGACGTACGTGACGCAGGAGTCGTGAGACGTCTGCGGGGCAGCAGGAATTCCGGCATCGGCAGCGAAAGTAAGAAAGGATGGCTTCCTGCGGGATGCCTGCATGTGCCGGTCAACGAAGGAAAAAGGTCCTGTCGCCTCGGCAGGAGAGAGGAGATCTATGACGAAGGAAGAGCTCATCAAGCAGCAGGTGCGGCAGATCGACGCGCTCGAGACGGAGGTGCTCGAGCTGCAGGAGAAGCTCGAGCTGCTGGAGGCGCGCAGCGCGGCGGAGCGCGCGGCTTCTCCGGGGGACGCGCTCCCCGGGGGAAGCCGCGAGAAGGACCTCTACCCGCAGGAGCGGCGCGAGATCCTCGTGGATGTCCTGCGGCAGGCGCGGCGGAGCATCCCCGATGGCACGCGGCGCGCCGATGTCATCGACGATGTGATCGCGGGCTGCCCCGTCAAGGGCGTGCCAGAGGCCAGGGAAAAAGCACTCAAGAAGGCGCTCACGGGCTACCAGACGCTCGACGCCTCGCTGCGGCGCAAGCTCTCGGAGCTCGGCATCGATGTGGCAGAGAAGACGAATCGTCACTGGAAGGTGCGCTACTACGGCGACCCGCGCTACAGCGGCGCGATCCCCTGCAGCGGCAGCGACGGGTTCCGTGGCGGCAGAAATCTCGCGGCGGACCTCATCAAGCGCTTTTTCTGAAACGCGCGGAGACCGCGGGCGGTTTCCCGGTTCCCCGGACGACGGGGGATGCCGGTGGAGCGAGAATGTGTGGTACGATGCCGCAGGAGCGGCGGGGAGGAGCAGGACATGGGCGTTGAGATCGAGCGGAAATTCCGCGTGCGGGAGGACTGGCAGCCGGACGGCACGGGCGAGGCGATCGCACAGGGATACCTTTCCTCTGTGCCGGAGCGCACGGTGCGCGTGCGCCTGCGCGGAGAGCGCGGCTACCTGACGGTGAAGGGGAAAAACGGCGGCGCGGACGCGGCGCGCCGCGCGGAGTTCGAGTATGAGATCCCCGCAGCGGATGCGCGCGCGATGCTCGCGCTCGCCGAGCCAGGCGTCATAGAGAAGACGCGCTACCTCGTGCCGGCGGCCGACGGGCATACGTGGGAGGTCGACGTCTTCCACGGGGAGAACGAGGGGCTCGTCGTCGCGGAGGTCGAGCTCGGCGCGGAGGACGAGGTGTTCGCGCGCCCTGCATGGCTCGCCGCTGAGGTGACGGGCGATGCGCGCTATTACAATTCGAGTCTCGCGCGGAGACCGTATCGGCTTTGGGAGGCGCACGATGCTGGAACTGCTGGAGCTCAATGACCGCCAGCGGGCGGCGGCAGAGGACCTCGATGACCACATCCTGCTCACGGCGCCCGCCGGCACGGGGAAGACGGATACGCTCGCCTATCGCATCGCGAACATCCTCGCGGAGGGGCGCGCGGAGCCGGAGGAGGTGCTCTGCCTCACATTCACGAACAAGGCGTGCCAGGAGATGCGGGAGCGCATCGAGCGGCGCGCCGGCGAGCCGGGCAGCCGCGTGGAGGTCAAGACGTTCCACAGCTTCTGCTACGACGTGATCCGGACGGAGGCGAAACGCCACCTCGACCTCTTCTCGGATTTCGTCATTTTCGACGAGGTGGACTGCCGCACGCTGCTGCGCGAGATCGTCTCGGAGGACCTTGATGTCCCCGTGGAGGCGCTCGCCCGCGCCATCGCCTTCACGAAGGAGAAACAGGCGGCCTGGGACATCAGGAGCGGCGATCCTCAGGCGGACCGCCGCTCCTGCATCGCGCGCATCTATCGGGAGGCGAAGGATGAGTTCTCCCGCCTCTGCATCGACGCGCAGTACCATCAGCTGCCGAAGCTCCGCGACGGCTGGGAGATCTGGGGCGCCGCGCTGCTCGGTCGCTACGACGCGCGGCTCGCAGAGGCGCACGGGCTCGATTTCACCGACCTCATCGTGCGCGCGAAGGCGCTCTTGCGCCAGCTCGAGATCGCGCGGCGCTGGGCGGCGCGGTTCCGCTACATCAACATCGACGAGGTTCAGGACACGAGCGTGCTCGAGTACGAGATCCTCTCGCTCATCTTCGGGGAGAGCCGCCTGCTGCTCGCGGGCGATCCCTTTCAGACCATCTACGAATGGCGCGGCTCGCACCCAGAGATCGTGCGCGAGCGGTTCAAAGAGGCCTACCATCCGCGCGAGATCGTGCTCATCGAGAACTACCGCGCGACGCAGCGCCTCCTCTCGGCCTCCACCTGCGCACTCGAGCGCCTGTTCCCCGCGCGTGTAGCGGCGCTCTACCCGGACGGACTCCGGGCGGAGAGCCAGGAGCGCGGCGAGCTCATCGAGATCAAGGGCGCGGCGGATTTCAGCGAAGAGGCGCAGTGGATCTACTACCGCATCCTCTCCCTGCCCGTCGAGAACTACGCGCGCGTGGCGATCCTCACGCGCAGCAACCGCTATACGAAGGAACTCTCGGCGCAGTTCCGCTCCATCAGCCGCTACGCAGAGGGGGAGCCGCTGCCGTTCCTGCTCATCGACGATACGCGCTTCTTCCGGCGGCAGGAGGTCAAGGACGCGCTCGCCTTCCTGAAGCTCACGGTCAACCGTCACGATACCGTGAGCCTCTTGCGCGTGCTCGGCCGCTTCGCGCGCGGCGTCGGACCCGCTGCTGTCCGCACGATCTCTTCAGAGGCGTACCGCCGCGCGGGCGTGCGCATCACCGACTATCTCGACGCGCTCACGCGCGAGACGGGCGATCCCTTCGCGCGGCTCACGGAGGCGCTGGCGGCGGAGAACGTCGTCGTCTTCGATGTCGAGGCGACGGGCATCGACACGACGCGCGACGAGATCATCCAGATCGCGGGCGTGCGGCTCGCGGCGGACGGGAGCATCAAGGAGCAGTTCATGCGCTACATCCGTCCGGAGCGGCCCGTCGGCACCTCCGTGCGCGTGCACGGGCTCACGGACGACTTCCTCCGGGAAAACGGTGAACCCGCCGCAGAGGTGCTGCGCGATTTCGCCGCCTTCGCCGCGGGCAGCGTCATCGTCGGGCACAACGTCACCTATGACCTGCACATCCTCGCGAGCCATCTCGCGCGGCTCGAGCTGCCGCCGCTCGCCTATGACACCTACTACGATACGCTCGACATCTTCCGCCGTTTCCACCCGAACCTGCGCTGCCATACGCTCGCCTATCTCGGTGAAGTCTGCGAGGTGCAGCACGCCTCCTCGCACGACGCCTTCGACGACATCTGCGCGACGGCGGAGATCCTGCACTACGCCCTGGAGCACGACATCGCGCCGACAGCAGACGCGCGCCGCGCCTGCATCAAGAAATTCCTCGCCGCCTTTGCTCCGCTCGCCGACAAGATGGCGCTCTTGCGCGCGCAGGCGGCGCAGATGCGCCCCTGGCAGCTGCTCGGGCAGATCGTGCTCGAGACGGGCATGGCGGACTACTATAAGAAACGCCATGAGGAGCAGCGCCTCGAAAACCTGCGCGACCTCTTCCGCCGCGCAAAGGAGCTCGACGACCGCGAAATCCCGCCGCAGGATGCCATCTTCCGCTTCCTGCGCTACACGACGCTCTCGACGACGGACCTCGAGGCGCTCTCGAAGAAGCCCCGCATCCCCATCATCACCATCCATCAGGCGAAAGGCGCCGAGTTCGACTACGTCTTCCTCGCAGGCCTCCAGCAAGGCACCTTCCCCGGCCTTGCGGCGCTCCGGCGCGGCAACATCGAGGAGGAAAAGCGCCTCTTCTACGTCGCCATCACGCGCGCCCGCAGGAAACTCCTCATCTCCTGGAGCCAGTTCTGCTACGGCCACGGCCAGCAGGAAAGCGAATTCCTGCGCGTGCTGCCGTCGGAGGATGTGAGGCGCGTGTAGGGGAGAGTTAAGGAAACGCTGCGCTTTGTCGATAAAATAAGTAGAGAGAAAGAAAAGAGGGTACCTCTCAGGGTGCCCTTTTGTCATTCATGGAGGAATGCATCATGCTGGAAGGAATCGGCACCATCGGCAGCTATCTGCAGATGCAAGACCTGCGCCTGCAGGCCAAGACGAAGCTCAGGACGGGCAAGAGCCTCAAAGAGCAGCAGGCGGCGTGGAACCGTCAGATGACGGAGCAGAATCTCGCGGCGCAGAAGACGAAGAAGAAAAAGGATGTTTCGGACGATACGCGCACGAGCATCATCATGCAGAAGCTGCGGCGCGGCCAGGAGCTCTCGGCCAATGAGCTCAAGTACCTCAAGGAAAAGGATCCCGACCTCTACACGAAGGCGAAGCAGGCGCAGGAGACGCGCGCGGAGCTGCAGAGCGCGCTCAAGCAGGCGAAGACGAAGGAGGAGGCGCAGCGCGCCGTCGCCGCAGCACAACTCAAGGTCGCGACGCAGGCGATGAATGAGTCGAAATACGGCTCGGCCGACGCGGCGATGAGCGGCGCTATGGGCGCGGGCGCATCACCAGCCGGCGCTGCTGCTTCTGCCGGCACGGTGGCGGATATGGGCGCGAGCGGCGCGGCCGACGCGTCCGGAGTGAGTGCGGCGGGAGAGACGGGGATATCTGCTGCCGATTCTGCGGCGTTGCCTGAAGCGGGGTCGTCGTCTCCCGCGGCGGCAGGCGCAGGAAAAAGCGCGCAGGGGGCGGCGTCTCCTATTGGCGCAGCGGCTGGATCGCAGGACGCTGCCTCCGCGGCTGTGCATGGCGGCGAGGCGGCAGACGGCCAGATTGCGGCAGGAGACGATGCGCCGCAGGGGACGCAGGCGCAGAGCGAGCGCGTGGCGGCGCAGCGCGCGGAGCGTCTCTCCGAGCAGCAGGCGAACCGCGCCGTTGCCCCCGGCCAGCTCGAGAGCGCGAAGGACGCGAAGCCTCCCGTGGAGGAGAAGTATCTCTACATGTTCGCGGCCATCCAGGATGAGTGGAAGAAGTTCGTGAACTCCGAGGACTACGATGCACTTCCGGAGAGCGCGCTCGACGCGCTCGCTTCCGGGACGGAGGAGCGCCGCCGCGCCTCAGGCAAGGCGCCCTACCGCACGACGGCGCGCCAGGCCCTCGCGGCGGCTGAGCGTTACCGTCTGCAGGGGGATGGCACTGTTGCGGAAGGGGCGGCAGGAATCCATGTCGATATCACGGCGCAGGATGCGACCGGCGCGCAGTGAGACACTGGGACGGGGAACTATGCTTGAAGTTTATAGTAAGTATACAAAAATACATGTATACATTTCCCGTGGAATATAGTATACTTCAACTTGGTAACAACGTACACTGTTGTATTAGGGGCTGCCGCAGGGATTGCATGAACATTCGTGCCATCCCTGACCTTGTCAGACAGCAAAAAGTACATCCAGTCCGTGTTGGATCTCGTATCGAAGAAGGACCCGGGACAGACGCATTTCAAAGACACTGTCACGGAAGTCCTGAAGACCGTCGCACCGGTCCTCGACCGGCATCCGAATTACGAGCAGCACAAGCTGCTCGAGCGCATGGTCGAGCCGGAACGCGTCGTCATGTTCCGCGTCCCCTGGCAGGATGACAAGGGTGAAATCCAGGTGAACCGCGGGTTCCGCGTCCAGATGAGCAGCGCGCTCGGCCCCTACAAGGGCGGTCTGCGCTTCCATCCGAGCGTCAACCTCGATATTTTGAAATTCCTCGCGTTCGAGCAGGTGTTCAAGAACGCGCTCACGGGCCTGCCCATCGGCGGCGCGAAGGGCGGCTCGGACTTTGATCCGCACGGCAAGTCCGACAACGAGGTCATGCATTTCTGCCAGAGCTTCATGACGGAGCTCTACCGCCACATCGGCCCGGACGTCGACGTGCCCGCGGGGGATATCGGCGTCGGTGGTCGTGAGATCGGCTATCTCTTCGGTCAGTACAAGCGCATCCGCGACAGCTATGACGCGGGCGTCCTCACGGGCAAGCGCGTCGACTGCTGGGGCTCGCTCGCGCGCACGGAGGCGACGGGCTACGGCCTCCTGTATTTCGTGAAGAACATGCTCGACGCGAAGGGCATCGATCTTGCGGGCAAGACGCTCGTCGTCTCCGGCGCGGGCAACGTCGCGCAGTACGCCATCGAGAAGGCGCAGAGCTTCGGCGCGAAGGTCGTGACCTGCTCCGACTCGAACGGCTATGTCTACGATCCGGACGGCATCGACCTCGACGCCGTGAAGGAAATCAAGCAGGTGCGCCGCGGCCGCATCAAGGAGTATGTCGAGACGCATCCCAAGGCAGAGTACCATGAGGGCTGCAAGGGCGTCTGGACCGTGAAGTGCGACGTCGCGCTGCCGTGCGCGACGCAGGGCGAGATTGATCTCGAGAGCGCCAAGGCGCTCGTCGCGAACGGCGTCACGGCGGTCGGCGAGGGCGCGAACATGCCGTCCACGCTCGATGCGATCGCGTATTTCCAGGAGCACAAGGTCCTCTTCGCTCCCGCGAAGGCAGCGAATGCCGGCGGTGTCGCCGTCTCGGCGCTCGAGATGGCGCAGAACTCCGAGCGTCTGCAGTGGACGTTTGAGGAAGTCGATGGCAAGCTCCAGGGCATCATGAAGAACATCTACGAGAACGCAAAGAAGAACGCGGAGAAGTACGCAGACCCGGACGATCTCGTCTCCGGCGCGAACATCACGGCGTTCAGCAAGGTCGCTGAGGTCATGCTCGCACAGGGTCTCGTGTGAGGCGTGGCAGCGCGTCTGCTATAGCGTCCATAGGATAGGAAGGGCCGTCCCTCGACTGTGAGGGGCGGCTCTTTCGCGTCTCGGCGCGGGAATTTTTCCTTGCCAAATCGCGCCGGGGTCTCTATAATAGGGGATAGATAAAAGTCAAATAGTCAATGAACAATGTTGGAAGGTGGTTCTTATGAGCAACATTGCAGACTTGATCGAAGCGTATATCCGCCAGCAGCTCGCGCAGCAGCAGGACGGCAAGGTGGAGCTCCGCCGCACGGATATCGCGGATAAGATTTCCTGCGCGCCGTCGCAGATCAGCTATGTGCTTTCGACGCGCTTCACGCAGGACAAGGGCTTCGTCGTCGAGTCGCGGCGCGGCCTCGGCGGCTACATCCGCATCGTGCAGGTGCCGGACCAGCAGCAAGTGAAGAACCTCATCTTCGCCGATATGCGCAGCAAGATCACGGGCGATACGACGTACGGTGAGGTAGAGAGCATGATGAACTATCTGCAGCAGCATGAGCTCATTACCCAGCGTGAGGCAGCGCTCTGCATGCAGGTCATCGACGGGCTCTTCCACTCGCCGACGATGGATGTGTCGGAGAAGGTGCAGATGATCCAGGCGCTCCTGCTGACGCTGGAGAAGTTCTCCTAGCGGCAGAGAGGGAGAAGAAATAGCTCGCAGAGGGAGGATACCAAATGCTTTGTGATGATTGTGGCAAGAAGGAGGCCGTGGTCCATATCGTGCAGATCGGACCGAACGGCCGCGTGGAGAAGAATCTCTGCGAGGATTGCGCGCAAAAATATGGCAATGAGATGTTCGCACCGCATGAACGCGCGATGTCGGTGAACGATTTCCTCAAGGGTGTGTTCAGCAACACGCCGCGCCCGCAGGAGGACAGCGAGCCCGCGGGGGCAGACCTCGTCTGCCCAAACTGCGGCATGCGCTACCGTGATTTCCAACAGACGGGCAAGATCGGCTGCAGCGTCTGCTACGATACGTTCCGCACGCAGCTCGAGCCGCTGCTTCGTCGCATCCACGGGTCGAGCGTGCACAGCGGGAAGATTCCGCACCGCACGGGCGGCCGCCTCGAGACGAAGCACGAGATCGAGGTGCTGCGCGCGGCGCTCAAGGACGCCGTGGCGCAGGAGGCGTACGAGCAGGCGGCGGAGTACCGCGACCAGATCCGCGCCCTCGAGAAGAAACTCGCGCAGCAGGAAGGGGATGAGGCACATGCTGCAGAATGAAAGCGCCGGGGATGTTTTCCACGCGAATTGCCTGCCTTGGCTCACGAGCAAGGCGCCGGAGAGCGATGTCGTGCTCTCAAGCCGCGTGCGCCTCGCGCGCAATTTCCGCAAGATCCCGTTCCCGAACCGCGCGGATTTCGAGCAGCTCGCCGCCGTGCTGCAGCTCACGGACGGCGCGATGCCAGCGGTCTCCGCTGCGACGCAGCAGCATTTCTCGCGCTACGCGATCGACAAGCTCACGAAGCTCCAGCGCGAGGTGCTCGTCGACAAGCGCCTCATCACGAAGAACCTCGTGAAGAACCCGCAGGACCGCGTGGCGTTCCTCGCGGATGATGCGAGCATGGGGGTGCTCGTCAATGAGGAGGACCATCTGCGCATCCAGAGCATGCGCGCCGGTCTCGACCTCGAGCGCGCCTACGAGGCCGCCTCGGCGATCGACGACGCCATCGAGGGGCAGCTCGACCTCGCGTTCGATGAGAAGATGGGCTACCTCACGTCGTGCCCGACGAATCTCGGCACGGGGCTGCGCGCCTCGGTCGTGCTCCATCTGCCGGGCCTCGTCTACACGCGCAACATCAACAACATCATCAACATCTCCCAGCAGCTCGGCCTCTCCCTGCGCGCCCTCTACGGCGACGACAAGGAGGTCGTCGGGAACCTCTTCCAGGTGTCGAACCAGCTCACGCTCGGCTTCAGCGAGCAGGAGATCCTCGACAACGTCAAGAGCGCCGTGACGGAGATCATCGCGCACGAGCGACGCGCGCGCAAGGCGCTCTCCCTCTACATGAAGGAACATCTCGAGGATGGCATCTGGCGTGCCTATGGCACGCTGCGCTACGCGCGCCTGCTCACGGAGAAAGAGGTGCTCACGCTCTTCTCGAAGGTGCGGCTCGGCATCGATATGCGGCTCATCAAGGAGGTCTCGGCGGAGTGCTATCCGGAGATCCTCATCGGCAGCCGCGCGAGCTGGCTCGAGAGCCTCGCGGGCACGGAGAATATGTCGTCGGGAGAGCTTGACAAACTGCGGGCGGAGACGGTGCGCAAGGCCCTCGCCGCCCATCCGGGAGAGAGGAGGCAGGACACATAATGCAGGGAAGATTCACGAACCGCGCCGTGCATGCGATCGAATTCGCACAGTACGAGGCGCAGGAACTCCAGCAGGACTACATCGGCACGGAGCACATCCTGCTCGGGCTGCTGCACGAGCAAGAGAGCATTGCCGCGAAGGCGCTCCGCGCCGTCGGGCTCGAGTTCGCCGCCGTGCGCCAGCAGGTGGAGAACGTCCTCGAGCAGGAAGAGCAGTACCCCTCGGACAACCCGTACTACACGCCGCTTGCGAAGCACGTGATGGAGATGAGCATGCGCGAGGCGCAGCGACTCGGTCATAAATACGTGGGCACGGAGCACATCCTGCTCGGGCTCCTGAGCGAGGAGTCGAGCGCGGGCGCGCGCGTCATCGAGTCGATGGGCGTCGAGCTCGAGACGCTGCGCGCGACCGTCTACAACCTCCTCGACGCGAAGGACCCGGAGGCACTCGATGCGCAGGGGAATGTCACGGGCAAGAAGAACGCGACGCCGCTCCTCAACCGCTATGGCAGGAACCTCAACGACATGGCGCGCCAGGAGAAGATGGACCCCGTGATCGGGCGCGAGAAGGAGATCCAGCGCGTGATCCAGATCCTCTCGCGCCGCACGAAGAACAATCCCATCCTCATCGGCGAGCCGGGCGTCGGCAAGACGGCAATCGCCGAAGGGCTCGCGCAGCGCATCGTCGAGGGCTCCGTCCCGTACATGCTGCAGGATAAGCGCGTCTACTCCCTCTCGATGGCCTCGCTCGTCGCGGGCGCGAAGTACCGCGGGGAGTTCGAGGAGCGCCTCAAGGGCGTCATCGACGAGATCCGCCGCACGGGGGACGTGATCCTCTTCATCGACGAGATGCACACGCTCGTCGGTGCGGGCGCCGCCGAGGGTGCGCTCGACGCGGCGAACATCTTGAAGCCCGCGCTCTCGC
Organism: Dongibacter bovis; assembly: GCA_902763085.1. Classification (GTDB taxonomy): domain Bacteria; phylum Bacillota; class Negativicutes; order Selenomonadales; family Selenomonadaceae; genus Selenomonas_C. Next base: position 18,890 of record CACWQW010000013.1, on the reverse strand, counting down.
GCGGCGAGATCCAGATCATCGGCGCGACGACGCTCGATGAGTACAAGAAGCACCTCGAGAAGGACGCAGCGCTCTCGCGACGGTTCCAGACCATCATGGTCGAGGAGCCATCGACGACGGACGCCATCGCCATCCTCAAGGGGCTGCGCGACAAATACGAGGCGTTCCACCGCGCGAAGATCCAGGACGACGCCATCGTCGCGGCCGTCAAGCTCAGCCATCGCTACATCCAGGACCGGTTTTTGCCGGACAAGGCCATCGATGTCATGGATGAGGCCGCGTCGAAAGTTCGCATGAAGATGGTCGAGCAGCCGCAGGAAGTCAAGGAGGTCGAGGAGCGCCTCTCGCGCCTCACGAACGACAAGGAGGCGGCGATCACCTCGCAGGACTACGAGCGCGCCGCGCACCTGCGCGATGCGGAGAAACATCTCAAGGAGGAGCTGGAGGCGGCGAAGAAGCGCTGGGAGAAAAAGGAAGAGACGCCCATCACGGTCACGGCGAACGATATCGCCGACGTCGTCGCCCTTTGGACGGGCATCCCCGTGCGCCGCATCGCCGCGAAGGAATCCGACCGGCTGCTGCACATGGAGCGCACGCTCTCGCGGCGCGTCGTGGGGCAGGAGGAGGCCGTCCAGGCGGTCTCGAAAGCTGTGCGCCGTGCGCGCTCTGGGCTCAAGGACCCAAAGCGTCCCATCGGCTCGTTCCTCTTCCTCGGCCCGACGGGCGTCGGCAAGACGGAGCTCGCGCGCACGCTTGCCGAGGTGCTCTTCGGCAGCGAGGACAGCATCCTGCGGTTCGACATGTCTGAGTACATGGAGAAATACTCCGTCTCGCGCATGGTCGGCGCGCCTCCGGGCTACGTCGGCTACGAGGAGGGCGGACAGCTCACGGACGCCGTGCGCAGGAAACCCTACAGCATCATCCTGCTCGACGAGATCGAGAAGGCGCACCCCGATGTCTTCAACCTGCTGCTGCAGGTGCTCGAGGATGGCCGCCTGACCGATGGACAGGGCCGCACTGTCGACTTCCGCAACACCGTCATCATCATGACGAGCAACGCGGGCGCGAACTTCCTGCGGCAGGCGCCGCCGGCGCTCGGTTTCGCGACGAAGGAGGAGACGGACGAGGATCGTCACGCCGACGCGAAGAAGCGCGTGCTCGACGAGGTCAAGCGCATCTTCAAGCCGGAGTTCCTCAACCGCATCGATGAGCTCATCGTCTTCCACCCGCTCGGACGCGCCGAGCTCGCGAAGATCGTCGACATCCTCCTGCGCGGCGTCAAGGACCGCCTCGCGGAGCGCGGCCTTTCGCTCGAGATCAGCCCCGCGGCGAAGAACAAGCTCGTCGAGAAGGGCACGGACTTCAAGTACGGTGCGCGTCCGCTCAAGCGCGCCATCCAGCGCCTCATCGAGGACCCGCTCGCCGAGCAGCTCCTCGCGCGCAAGTTCAAGGCGGGCGAGACCATCTACGTCAAGAAGACCGGCGACGTGCTCGATTTCGTCGCCAAGGTGAAAAAGCCGAAGGCGGGCAAGGGCGGTGCGCCTGCCAAGGGCGCGCACGCAGACGCTGCAGAAGCGCCTGCACCCACACCCGCTGCGGAAGCCGCTCATGCGGAGGCGTAACCGTCTCGCCCCGCGCGGGCGCCGCGCCCGCCTCGGCAACCTCGCCGCGAACCTCCTCTGGTCGCTCTGGTGGCTCGGCAGGTCGTGCGTGCGGGGCATCAAGGCGAGAGGGAAGGACACGCGGAAGCGGAACTGAGGGCACAGCCTCTGTGGCACGCCCTGAGCTGCCCGCGGGCAGGCATTGCCCGCGGACAGCTCTTTTTTAGTAAGGAATGTAGTATCATGCGCGGCGGCACCGCTGGAGACGGCCGCCGATGGAGAGGGAGGAGCAGCATGGCAAAGAAGAGGAAGACGCGGTATGTCTGCCAGCAATGCGGCTATGACAGCCTGCAATGGCTCGGGAGATGTCCGGGATGCGGCAGCTGGAACACGCTCGTCGAAGAGGTGATCCCCGAGGAGCCGCCAAAGGGGGGCGGCCTGCGGCTCGGCCTCTCCGACGCGCAAAAGCCGCAGCCCATCGCAGAGGTCGAGACGCGCGACCTGCCGCGGTTCTCGACGGGATCGGGCGAGCTCGACCGCGTGCTGGGCGGCGGCGTGATCCCAGGCTCGCTCGTGCTCATCGTCGGCGACCCCGGCGTCGGCAAGTCGAGCCTCACGCTCGAGGCGTGCGCCAAGGTCGCGCGGCAGGGGAAGCGCGTGCTCTACGTGACAGGCGAGGAGAGCACGCGGCAGGTGCGCATGCGCGCCGACCGCCTCGACGCCCTCGCCGATACGCTCCTCGTCGTGAGCGAGACGAACCTCGAGACCATCGAAGCGCACGTCGAGCACGAGAAACCGGAGCTCCTCGTCATCGACTCGATTCAGACGATGCTGCGGCCGGACATTGCCTCCGCGCCCGGCAGCGTCTCGCAGGTGCGCGAGTGCGCCGTCTCGCTCCTTCGCATCGCGAAGACGCACGGCATCGCCGTCTTCCTCATCGGTCACGTGACGAAGGAAGGCAACCTCGCAGGCCCACGCGTGCTCGAGCATATCGTCGACACCGTGCTCTATTTCGAGGGCGAGCGCAACGCGGAGTACCGCGTGCTGCGCGCCGTGAAGAACAGGTTCGGCAGCACGAACGAGCTCGGCCTCTTCGAGATGCGCGAGGCGGGCCTCATCGACGTGCCCGACGCCTCGAAGCTCTTCCTCTCAGAGCGCGAGGAGGACAGCGGCACGGTCATCATTCCGACCGTCGAGGGGACGCGCCCGCTGCTCGTCGAGCTGCAGGCGCTCGTCGCGCCGACGCCTTACGTGCCGCCGCGCCGCACGTCAGACGCCGTCGACATCAAGCGTATCCAGCTCTTGCTCGCCGTCCTCGAGAAGCGCGTCCACCTGCAGATCGGCGCCTGTGATGTCTACGTGAAGGTCGCGGGCGGCATCCGCATCGACGAGCCAGCGGCGGACCTCGGCATCTGCGTCGCCATGGCGTCGAGCTTCGCGAACCGCCTGCTGCGCCCAAAGACGATCGTCTTTGGCGAGGTCGGCCTCTCCGGGGAAGTGCGCGCCGTCTCGCAGGCGGAGCTCCGCGTGCACGAGGCGAAGCGGCTCGGCTTCTCCCACGTCATCCTGCCGCGCAAGAACTACGAGCAGATCGCGGAGGGGGTGCGCGGCATCGCGCTCTACGGTGCAGCGACGATCGGCGAGGCGCTCAAGCTCGCGATGCCGCGCAGCTGAAGACGCGCTGTTTCCAAAGGAAAGAAGAACCAACACGCGGCAATCGGAACCTGCGAGAGGAATCATAGACATTCATCAAGATTTGTACGCATGTATACAATATAACTGTACAATATCAAAGAAATTACCAGAATATCTCTTGCGAGTGTACACCTCCTATGCTATAATCTTCATAGATTTTATAAAGAAATTATATGAATGATTTGGAGGGATCTGCATGAAGTTCGGTTCCATGAAAAAGATTTTGACGGCAGGGCTGGCGGTTGTCGTCTCGGCGGCGCTCCTTACGGGCTGCGGCGGCGATCAGGCGAGCCAGAAGAAATTCCTCAACATCGGCACGGGCGGCACGGCGGGGACGTATTACCCCATCGGCGGCGCCATCGCGGAGATCCTCAACAACAACATCGAGGGCATGAACGCGAGTGCGCAGAGCACGGGGGCGACGGTCGCGAACATCAACATGCTCAAGGACGGCTCCGTCGACATGGCGATCGTGCAGAACGATATCACTTACTACGCTGTGAACGGCACGGAGATGTTCCAGGACAAGAAGGTGACGAACCTCAAGGGCATCGCGACGCTCTATCCTGAGACGTGCCAGTTCGTGACACTCGACAGCTCGGGCATCAAGACGATCGCGGACCTCAAGGGCAAGCGTGTCGCGGTCGGCGCGGCAGGCTCCGGCGCGGAGGCGAATGCGCGTCAGATCCTCGCGGCGTACGGCATCACCTACGATGACATCGACGTGCAGTACCTCTCGTTCGGCGAGGCCGCGAGCGCGCTCAAGGACGGCAACGTCGATGCGGCATTCCTCACGGCAGGCTATCCGACGGCCTCCGTGCAGGATATCTCCTCGCAGAACAAGATCCGCCTGCTCCCGATCGACGGCGACAAGGCGGACGCGCTGATCGCGAAGTACCCGTTCTACACGAAGACAACGATCCCTGCGGGCACGTATGCGGGCTTCAATGAGGAAGTGCCGACGATCTCCGTCATGTCGATGCTCGTGGCGAACGACAAGGTCGATGACAAACTCGGCTATGAGATTGCGAAGGCGATTTTCTCGAACCTCGATCGCCTGCAGGCGGCGCATTCCGTCGGCAAGCTCATCTCGAAGGAGAATGCTGAGAAGGGCATGTCGCTTGACATGAACGCAGGTGCGAAGAAGTTCTTTGAAGAGAAATAAGTGAAGGAAAGAAGGCAGGGGCGGGCGCTTGCCCGCCCTTTCTCCATGAAGAAAATCAAGGTTTTCAGCGTGCTCGCGCTCGGCTGTTTGCTCATCTTCCTCGAGCTGCTGCAGCCGGTATTCCTCATCCGCGGCGGCGGGCGGACGCTCGCCGCGCTGCCGCTTCGCCAAGAGCAGCCGTTCTCCATCTGGTTCATGCATTCGGTGCAGAAGACGCCGGTGCTCGAGAACCTCGTGGCGGATGGGCAGAAGAAAGAGCTGCGCCTCTGTTCGACGCGTTATCAGTCGTTTGGCGTCGGCCTGCCGTTTTGGCTCAGCGAGGGCGAGTTCCACGAGGAGGGGGATTTCTTCGTGTTCGACCACATGGACCGCCATTTCCGCACGATCTCGCTGCGCACGGGCGTCGGCACGCAGCTCACGCTCACCACGTCGGCGGGGACGCTGCGCCTCTACGAGATGTTCCCGCCGGGGACGAAGATCGATCTTTTGGTCGCGCCCGGCTATGAGGTATTCCGCTGAAATTCCCTTTGGAAAGGATGTTCTATATGAGTGAGAAATCAGAGAAAGAGCTTGCGGAGGAGGTGCTCAAGAAATACGACAGCGACGCTGACACCATGCAGTACAAAGGCATCATGGCGAAGATCGTCTCTGCCATCGCCATCACGTTCTCCGTGTTCCAGCTCTATACGGCGACGTTCGGCGTGCTCGACGCGCAGCTGCAGCGCGCGGTGCATCTCGGCTTCGGCCTCGCGCTCGTCTATCTGCTCTATCCGTCGCGCAAGTCCTGGTCGCGCACGCGCGTACATCCGCTCGACGTCGTGCTCGCCATCCTCGGCGCGGCGTCGCCCGCCTACATCGTGCTGGAGTACAAGGAGCTCGTGCTGCGCTCGGGGACGGTGACGACGCCGGACCTCGTCATCGGTCTGCTCGGCATCCTGCTCGTCGTGGAGGCGACGCGGCGCGTCGTCGGCATCCCGATGGTGACGGTCGTGCTCTGCTTCATCGCCTATGCGTTCGCCGGCCCCTACATGCCCGGCGTGCTCGCGCATCGCGGCCTCACGCTCAGCCAGCTCGTGAGCCATCTCTATTTCACGACGGAGGGCATCTTCGGCATTCCGCTCGGCGTCTCGTCGACGTTCATCTTCCTCTTCATCCTCTTCGGCGCCTACCTCGAGTCGACGGGGCTCGGAAAATTCTTCATCGACCTCGCGAACAGCATTGCGGGCTGGGCGAGCGGCGGCCCGGCGAAAGTCGCCGTGCTCTCCTCCGGCCTCATGGGCACGGTGTCCGGCAGCTCCGTGGCGAACGTCGTCGGCACGGGCTCGCTCACGATCCCGATGATGAAGAAGCTCGGCTACCACAAGAACTTCGCGGGCGCCGTCGAGGCAGCGGCGTCGACGGGCGGCCAGCTCATGCCGCCCGTCATGGGCGCGGCGGCGTTCCTCATGGCGGAGTTCGTCGGCGTCCCCTACATCGATATCGTCAAGGCGGCGGTGATCCCGGCGCTGCTCTATTTCACGGGCGTCTGGCTCGGCGTGCATTTCGAGGCGAAGCGCAACAACCTCAAGGGCCTGCCGCGCGAGCAGCTGCCGAAGTTCAGCCGTCTCTTCCTCGAGCGGGGTCATCTCGCGCTGCCGCTCGTCGTCATCGTCTACCTGCTCGTCTCAGGCTACACGCCGATGCGCGCGGCGCTCGTCGCCATCGTGCTCTCCATCGTCTGCTCCGCGCTGCGGAAATCGACGCGCATGAAGCCCGTCGAGATCGTGCGCGGCCTCGACAAGGGCGCGCGCAACGTGCTCTCCGTGCTCGTGGCGTGCGCCTCGGCGGGCATCGTCATCGGCGTCGTCACGAAGACGGGCGTCGGGCTCAAGCTCGCGTCCGGGCTGCTGACGCTCTCGGGCGGCCTGCTGCTCCCGACGCTCTTCTTCACGATGATCACGGCGATCGTGCTCGGCATGGGCGTGCCGACGACGGCGAACTACGTCATCACCTCGACGATCGCGGCGCCGGCCATCATCCAGATGGGCGTGCCCGTGCTCGCAGCGCACATGTTCGTGTTCTATTTCGGCATCATCGCCGATGTCACGCCGCCGGTCGCGCTCGCGGCGTTTGCCGGTGCGGGCATCGCGGGTGGCAACGCCCTGCGCACGGGCATCAACGCCTCGAAACTCGCGATCGCGGCCTTCATCATCCCGTACATGTTCGTGCTCTCGCCCGTCATCCTCATGATCGACGCGACGGCGGGGACGCTCATCCTCACGACCATCACCGCCATCATCGGTATGGTCGCCCTGAGTTCCGCGCTCATCGGCTATCTGGCGGATACCTGCCGCCCCTACGAGCGCCTGCTGCTCATCGCCGGCGGCCTCATGATGATCAAGCCGGGCATGATGACGGACCTTGCGGGTTTCGCGCTCTTCGCCGTCGTCCTGCTGAGCCAGTGGAAGCGGCGGAAGGCAGTGCAGGTCGCGGCATAAGGCGATTGCGCTCCCTGGCAGTTCCCATATCTGAAAAGAAAGCGGCGGTCTCCCGGAAGAGGGGAGGCCGCCGTTTGCTGTGCCCTGGACTTAGGAGAGGAGCTTCTGGAGCTCCTCCTCTGTGATGTGGAATGTCTCTTTGAGCGCTTCGCGCCCCATGCCGCCGGAGCTTGCGAGGCGGCGCAGGATGTTGCGCCGCGCCGTCTCGAGGCCCTGCTGGTAGCCGACGGCGAACGTCTGGCCGCCACTCTTCGTCATCTGCTCCTCGTAGGCGCGGAAGATCGGCTCATCCTTGCGCCGCACGGAGTCGAAATCCGTCTGCGTCGACTTCTGCTTCGCGCGGTAGTTCTTCAGCCGGTCGGGCTGCGGATGATAGTCGCCGTCCGGGCTGTAGATCCAGGTCTCATCCGCCGGCCAGGACTGCGTGAGCACCTGCATGATGGCGGGACGGTAGTCGCGGTCGTAGCGCGCCGCCGCGTCCTGCGGCGTGAGCCCGCGGTCGACGAGGCGCTGCGTCGTGCGCGCGGCGAGGCTCTCCGGCTGCGCCATGATCGCGAGCGTGTAGTCGGCAAAGGAGCGCAGATGTTCCCAGCCGTCCTGCTTGAGCAGCAGCCAGCAACCTTCGACGAGTACGATGGGCTTGCGCACGGGCGTGATCTCGGGGATGCTTTCCCCGCGCGCCTTGTCGAAGACGGGCCAGCGCAGGTCCTCGCCTGCGGCGAGTGCGGCAAGCTTCTTCGTGAGTTCCTCAGTATCGAACGCCTCCGGCGCATAGGGAGAGAGAGGCTTCCCTTCGGCGTCGAGCTCCGACGTCTGCCGCCCGAACCCCTCGAGCCCGAGCCGCTGGAGCGGCAGCAGACCGCTCTCGGCGCCGAGCAGCGAGAGGCGCTCGAGGAAGAGCGCGAGCGTCGTCTTGCCCGTGTCGGCAGGCGCCGCGAGGAAGGCGACGACACGGCGTCCCTCGTGGCGCGAGAGGTCGGAGAGGCGCTGGAGCAGCGGCAAAAAGAGATGCTTGATGGCGTCGTCGCTGTAGGAGAGCTTGCGCACCCGTCCGTTGATGGTCACGCGGCAGCTGCGCCATGATTTCGCTGACATGTGGAACACTCCTTTGTACACGCAGTGGGTCAATCCATTCGTTACTCCTATTGTTCGACGGGGAAGGAGGGAACTCCTACCGATCGGCAGAGGCGATGGGACAGGGGACGGAGCTGTCCTTCTTGATAAAGACATGTAGAAAAAATAACAGAAAAAAGATGTGAAGTTGACAAATTTACAATATTACACCGTACTTTCTGCCGGAAATGCGCGAAATACCATTTTTTACGCTGGAAATTAACGTCCCGTTTATGATATGATAAGTTACAAGAGAAATTGTTAGCCAATTCATGTAATTTATAAAACAAGAACAAACCATGGCTTTTTCGGTGGAAAGAAAGGGTGACCTGCATGGCACAGAATATTTCGCGCAGGGATTTTTTGAAGCTCGCCTCAGGTACGAGCCTGTTCGGTCTCGGCGTCCTGGCTTCTGGCTGTGCGAGTGAGGAGAAGCAGTCGGGCGGCGACGGCTGGATGCCGGACCAGTATCACGGGCGTGGCGATTTCCCGGCGCAGCTCAAGGGGCGCGTCGCCATCGCGCCGGACAACGCCGCCATCGTGCGCGACGATGAGAAATGCATTCTCTGCGGCCAGTGCATCGAGGCGTGTCAGAAAGTGATGAGCGTCCACGGCTACTATCCGCTGCCCATCAAGGATGAAACGGCGTGCATCGGCTGCGGGCAGTGCACGCTCTGGTGCCCGACGGGAGCGATCACGGAGCGCCCAGCCGTAGAGGAGGTCGAGGCGGCGCTCGCGGACGATGAGAAATACGTCGTCGTGCAGACGGCGCCCGCGACGAAGGTTTCTCTCGGCGAGGAGTTCGGCCTCGCGCCCGGCGCCATCGTGAGCGCGCAGCAGGTCGCAGCGCTCCGGGCGCTCGGGTTCGACGCGGTGTTCGACACCTGCACGGGCGCGGACATCACGATCATGGAGGAGGCGAGCGAGGCGCTCATGCGCCTGACGAAGAAGCAGGCGGAGCTGCCGCATTTCACCTCGTGCTGTCCCGGCTGGGTCAAGTTCTGCGAGTATTTCTACCCTGACCTCATGGAGCACCTTTCCACCTGCAAGTCGCCGGCCGCCATGCTCGGCGCGACGGTCAAGTCGTACTACGCGGAGAAGCAGGGTATCGCGCCTGAAAACATCGTCACGGTCTCCATCATGCCCTGCACGGCGAAGAAGTTCGAGGCGCAGCGCGAGGAGCTCGGCGTCGATGGCCGCGTCGACGTCGACTACGTGCTGACGACGCGGGAGCTCGCGCGCCTCATCAAGCGCCGCGGCATCGATTTTTCCGCGCTCTCGCCGTCTGGATACGACTCCGTGCTCGGCGAGAGCTCGGGTGCAGGGCGCATCTTCGCGGCGACGGGCGGCGTGACGGAGGCGGCGGTGCGGTCGCTCTACTATTTCGCGACGAAGCAGCAGCCGCCGGCAGATCTCCTCTCCTGGCAGGCGGTGCGCGGACTCACCTCCATCAAGGAGGCCGCAGCATCCGTGCCGGGCGTCGGTACGGTGCATGTCGCCGTCGTGAGCGGCATGGCGGCGGCGCGACACGTGCTCGACGAGGTGCGCCGCACCGGGAGGAGCCGCTGGCAGTTCATCGAGTTCATGGCGTGCCCTGGCGGCTGCCTCGGCGGCGGTGGGCAGCCGAAGAGCGAGTTCCCCGCAGACGAGGCGGTGCGCAGGAAGCGCATGGAGGCACTCTACGCGGAGGACAAGGGAGCGCCGCGGCGCATGAGCCACGAGAACGGCGAGGTGCAGGCGCTCTACCGCGAGTTCTACGGCGCACCGCTCTCCGCGCGCGCAGAGAAATTCCTGCATACGCATTTCGAGGACCGCAGCGGCCGCCTGTTCGACCGTGAGACGCAGTCACAGGCGTGATGAGGAGGGGCTTCCATGGCTGTCTTGGTAGATTTGACGAAATGCATCGGCTGCGAGAGCTGCAGCGTCGCGTGCAAACTCTGGAATAAGCTGCCCTACGGCAAAGAGAAGAGCCGCCGGCAGAAGGAAAAGGACCTCAACGATGACAACTGGACGGTGATCCAGGAGAAGCACGTCGAGGGGGAGAACGGCAAGGCGTACACGCGCTTCGTGAAGAAGCAGTGCCTGCACTGCCTGGAGCCCTCGTGTGCCTCCGCCTGCTTCTCCAAGGCGCTGCGCGTCGATCCCGACACGCATGCCGTCGTCTACGTGCCGGAGCTCTGCGTGGGCTGCCGCTACTGCATGATCGCCTGTCCGTTTGAGATCCCGCGCTATCAGTGGGATGAGCCGCTGCCGCTCGTGACGAAGTGCGAGTTTTGCGTGGGTCGGCTCAAGGACGGGGACGCGCCCGCCTGCGTGAGCGCCTGCCCGACGGGCGCACTCGTCTACGGCGAGCGCGACGCGCTCATCGCGCGGGCGCATGAGATCATCGCGGCGAACCCGCACTATGTGGACTACGTCTACGGCGAGAAGGAGCTCGGCGGCACGCAGTGGCTCTACATCTCCGACCAGCCGTTCGAGAAGCTCGGCTTTAAGATGGGACTCGAGGAGATCCCGCCGAGCACGTACACGCATGCCTATCTCTCGAAGGTGCCGTTCCTCGCGGCGGCATGGGGGCTGTTCCTCGCAGGGATGTCCTACTATCATCACCGGCGAGCAAAGAACGAGAAGAAGCCGCCGGAGAAGAAAGAGGAAGGGGATGGAAGGATATGAAGATCAAGCTGCCGCAGATGTATCGCTGCTACCGCATCCTCGGCTGGGATTTCACCATCACGCCCGCGCGCGTCGTGCTGCTCCTGCTCGTCGCCTTCATGGGCTGCGTGGCGCTCACGCGTCTGCTCACGGGCTTCCGCTACATCACGAACCTCACGGATGAGACGCCCTGGGGCCTCTGGATCTCGTTTGACGTGCTCTGCGGCGTCGCGCTCGCGGGCGGCGGCTACTCGACGGCGCTGCTCGTCGGCGGGTTCAAGTATCAGAAATATGGCGTCGTCGCCCGCAGTGCGCTGCTCACTTCCCTGCTCGGGTATCTGCTCGTCATGGCGGGGCTGTTCCTTGACATCGGCCTCTGGCCTCATTTCTGGCGCCCGTTCGTTTCCTGGGGCTACACCTCGGTGCTCTTCGAGGTCTTTTGGTGCATCTCCATCTACACGACGATCCTCACGCTCGAGTTCCACGAGGTCATCACGGAGCGCATGTTCAAGTTCCTGCATCCCTACGTGCTCAAGGCACTGCCGTTCCTCGTCATCATCGGCCTGATCTTCCCGATGATGCACCAGTCATCGCTCGGCGGCCTCTTCCTCATCGCGAAGAGCAAGATGTTCCCGCTTTGGTGGAGCCCGCTGCTGCCGCTCTACTTCCTCATCTCCTCGTTCTTCGTCGGCTCGGCGATGGTCTGCGTGGAGTCGGACCTCGCGCGGCGCAACTACGCGCATAGGATCGATCCGCACATCATGCTGCAGCTCACGCGCGTCGGCGGCCGCATCATGCTCGTCTATCTCGCGCTCAAGCTCATCGACGTCACGCGACAGGGTCAGTGGGGGCTCGTATTCCAGGGATCCATGCAGAGCAACCTCTACCTGCTCGAGATGGTCGGCGGCATCCTCGTCCCGCTCTTCATCATCTTCAGCCCGCTCGCGCATCGGAAGTACGGCGTGCTCGTCTACTCCTGGCTCGTCGTCGCAGGCGTCGTGCTCAACCGCATGAACTGCGTGTTCACCGCCATGTACAAGTCGGGTGATTACTTCCCCTCGCCATTCGAGTTCGCCGTGAGCATCGGGCTCGTCTCCATCGGCTGCCTCGCCTACGGCATCATCGTGGAGAACTTCAACGTGCTCGGCTCGCGCCGCGTGACGCAGCATCACATCTTGCAGAAAACAGACTTGCTCTAAGCAGTCTTTCCTAAGGAAACGGGTCGGCTTCGCGAAGAAGCCGGCTCGTTTCTTTTTGCACATAAAAGTGTCATACGCCTGCGCGCGGGGGATGTTACACATTGTTTACTTGAATCACCGGACGCCTTACGTTAGAATAGGCATATGTAAAATCTTACAGGAGCGTGAAAGCATGAGTGTGAATCTACAGGGAATCGGGGAAAGCAGGCAGGAACGGAAAGTCGCGCGGCGTCATATGGCGCTGCTTTTCCTCTTCGCCGTGCTCGTCTATTTCGTGGGCAATGCGTCGATGGTCATCACGGACCCCGTGGAGTCGAATTACGTCGAGACCGCCAAGGAGATGATGGCGTCGGGCGACCTCTTCTCGCCGCGCATCTACGGGAACTACTGGTACGATAAGCCCGTGTTCTTCTACTGGGAGCTCATCGCGGCATTCTCGCTCTTCGGGCAGACGTCGTTTGCGGCGCGGTTCTTCCCCGCGCTGCTCTCGCTGGTTAGCCTCTTCCTCACGTATTTCTTCGGGCGGCGGCTCTATGGGGAGCGCATCGGCTGGCTCGCGGCGCTCATCATGGGGACGTCCGTCGAGCTCTGGTACATCGGCCATGCGGTGATCACCGACACGACGCTCTTCGTCTCGCTGAGCGGTATGCTCATCGCCTTCTACCTCGGCTACACGGAGCGGCGCGTGCGCTGGTACTACCTCGCCTTTTTCCTCGCCGGCATCGCCGTGCTCACGAAAGGGCCGATTGGCCTCTGCCTGCCGGGGCTCATCATCCTCTTGTTCCTCGCGTGGGAGCGGCGGCTGCGCGAGCTCCTCAGCTGGCACATCCTCGCTGGGTTCGCGCTTTTCTTCGCCGTGACGGCGTTCTGGTACTATCCGATGGTGCAGCTGCACGGCAGCGACTTCATCGGCAAGTTCCTCGGCGTGCACAACGTGCTGCGCGCCACGGTGTCGGAGCATCCGCGCGACAACGTCTGGTACTTCTACATCCTCGTCTATCTCGCGGGGCTCTTTCCCTGGTCGCTCGCGTCGCTGCCGGCGGCGCTCAAGAGGCTCTGGCGGCGGGACGTGCACCTGCCGCGCTCGAGCGACCTGCGGTTCCTCGTCCTCTGGGCGGTGACGGTCTTTGTGGTCTTCCAGTGCTTCGCGACGAAGTACATCACGTATACGATGCCGTACCTGCTGCCGGTCTCGCTGCTGCTCGCGCGGTACTTCGCCGCGCGGCGCGAGCTCTCGCGCTTCCTCGCGGGCGGCATGACGGCGCTCTTCGTCGTGCTCGCCTGCTTCGTGGCGCCGCCACTCATGGAGAAGGCGTCCGGCAGGGAGACGGCGACGCTCTTGACACCTGCCGTAGAGCGCCTCACGGCGGAGACGGGCGCGCAGCCGCTTGTCGTCTCCTACCGGGATGACTATTCCTGCTCGCTCGTCTACTATTCGGGCATCGTCCCGTATCGTCTGGCGCCGGCAGAGGTGCTGAAGCAGTCGATGCCCGCACCTGGGGAGATCAGCTGGAACGATAAGAACGTCATGCCCTACCTCTTCCAGGAGGACCTGCCGGGAGACCGCGACGTCGTCCTTTTGACCGACGTCGAGCGGAAAGATGGCGTCCGGATGACGGCCGAGACGCTCAGCCAGGAGCTCTCCGGCACGTGGGAGCAGATCGGCGAGACTGGGAACGGCGAGCAGATTTTCCTGCGGCGCGCCGCGGACGGACTGCAGGGTGAGGAGATGGGTCGATGACGAGAAAAAGACGGGTGACCGTTGTGGTGCCTGTTTACAATGAAGGAGACAATATCCCGCATTTCACGCGGGCGGTGAAGGAGGCGCTCGGCGCCCTTCCCTACGACTACGAGATCCTCTTCGTCGACGATGGCTCGCGGGAGGAGAGCCGCCGCGTCCTGCGGGAGACGGAGCGGAGCGAGGCGCGCGTGCACGCGCTCTTCCTCTCGCGCAATTACGGCCATCAGGCGGCGCTGACCTGCGGGCTCGACCACGCGGAGGGGGACGCCGTCATCACGATGGACGGCGACATGCAGCATCCGCCGGCGCTCCTGCCGCAGCTGCTCGCACTCTGGGAGCAGGGCTATGAGATCGTGCAGACCATCCGGCAGACGACGGAGGGCGTCTCCCTTTTCAAGCGGCTGACGTCGAAGTATTACTACAAGTTCCTCAACCTCATCTCAGAGGTGCCCGTGCAGCCGGGCGGCTCGGATTTCCGCCTCATGGACCGCGAGGCGGTGCTGGCGTTCCGCCGCTACCGCGAGCACGACCGTTTCATCCGCGGGCTCGTGGGTGCGATGGGGTTCCGGCAGGTGCAGGTGCCGTTCATCGCGCCCGAGCGCTACGCGGGCACGTCGAAGTTCTCGCTGAAGAAGATGGCGAAATTCGCACTCGACGGCATCCTCGGAAACTCCATCCTGCCGCTGCGCATCTCGTTCTACATCGGTGTGCTGAGCCTCTTCGTGAGCCTCGGCCTGCTTGCCCACGTCTTCTTCGAGGAGGCGATGGGCGCGACGGTCGCGGGCTGGTCGACGCTCATGGTCTGCCTCTCCTTCTTCGGCGGTACGCAGCTCATGGTGCTCGGCGTGCTCGGCGAGTACGTGGGACGCATCTTCCGCGAGGTGAAGGGGCGGCCAATCTACCTCGTGGAGCGCGAACGCGAGGAGCACGCGCCGCAGGCGGGCGCGTGAGGCGTTTCTATGATACATGCAGGGCGGCATCGTCTCTTTTTGAGGGGCGGTGCCGCCCTCTTGCCGTATCTTGACATCTCTCGGATCCATAGTAGAATTGAAGGAAAAGTTCTTCTTTCCCGCAGGCGATTGCCAGGGAAGGAATCCTGGGAGCGTGAATGAGCTTGGAAAAGGAAAAACTGACGCTTGCCATCGAGTCGAGCTGTGACGAGACCTCCGCGGCGGTCCTGCGCGGTGGGCGGGAGATTCTCTCAAACATCATCTCGACGCAGATCCCCGTGCATCAGCGCTTCGGCGGCGTCGTGCCGGAGATCGCTTCGCGCAAGCATATCGTAAATATCATGCCCGTCATCGACGAGGCGCTCACGGAGGCGGGTGTCTCGCTCCCTGCGATCGACCAGGTCGCCGTGACGTATGGACCGGGCCTCGTGGGCGCGCTGCTCGTCGGCGTCTCGGCGGCGAAGGCGCTCGCCTTCTCGCTTGGCGTGCCGCTCATCGGCGTCAACCACCTCGAGGGGCACATCTTCGCGAATTTCCTCGCGGCGCCGGAGCTTGCGCCGCCGTTCGTGGCGCTCGTCGTCTCCGGTGGACATACGGCGCTCGTGCGCGTCGACGATTACAATCGCTTCCGTATGCTCGGGCAGACGCGCGACGACGCGGCGGGCGAGGCGTTCGACAAGGTAGCGCGCGTGCTCGGCCTGCCGTATCCGGGCGGTCCGCAGATCGATAAGCTCGCGGCGGAGGGGGAGCCTGTCATCGACTTCCCGCGCGCGCTCGAGGAAAAGGGCAACTACGAGTTCAGCTTCAGTGGGCTCAAGTCGGCGGTGCTGAACTACATCAACAGCGAGCGCATGAAGGGACACGCGCTCAGGACGGCGGACATTGCAGCGTCGTTTCAGTCGGCGGTCGTCGAGGTGCTCACGCACAAGGCGTTCGAGGCCGTGCAGTCCTCAGGGCTCGATACGCTCGTGCTCGCGGGCGGCGTCGCGGCGAACTCCGGACTCGAGGCGCGTCTGCGGCAGGAGGCGGCAAAGCGTCACGTGCGCTTCTATTTCCCCGACCGCATCCTCTGCACGGACAACGCGGCGATGATCGGCTGCCGCGGCTACTACCAGGCGCTGGCGGGCGAGGAGAGCGATCTCTACCTCAACGCCGTGCCGGGGCTCGGCCTTACGGATCGCTGACAGGAGGGGATGGCGATGGATGATTTTTGCAAGCTCTGCCGGACGTATACGACGCTCACGGCTGTGCAGCAGGAGTTCCTCAAGCGACTGCTTGTGATTTTTCCCTTCCTCGCCGACCTCGCGCATGCACGCGTGCGGCTCTATCTTGAGACGCGGGACGGGAAGGCATTCGTCATCGCGGCGCAGGAGTGGCCGCGCACGATCTACCTGCCGCCGGACGGCACGGCGGAGGGGCGCGTCGTGCGCGCGATGGAGGAGCCGATCCTCTGCCACGCCGTCGAGTCGCACCATTTCCTGCGAGGCAAGCGCGAGTGGAACTACGGCAGCATGGTCGACATGATGGTGCAGCCGCTCATCGACGGCACGGGACTGCTCGGGCTCGTCTGCTTCGAGACGACGAGCGAGATGGCGGAGTCGGATGGCTACGATCGCCTGCTCTCCACGGCGCGCCTGCTCCTTCGCAACCCGCGGCGGCAGCTCAATCCGGAGATGTTCGCGCCGATGAGCGCGAGCGACGGCATCCTCCTCACGGACCAGTACAACCGCATCACGTACGCGACGACGGCGGCGCTGCGCATCTTCCGCGTGCTCGGCGTCGGCAGCCTCGTCGGCGCCCACCTCTTCGACCGGCAGATCACGCAGCACATCCGCAAGGAGACGCAGGAGACGAGCCGCCCGTGGGAGCGGGAGATCGAGGCGGGGACGCTCATCATCCGCGAGCGCAACCTGCCGCTCATGGAGGGCGGGCACCTTTTGAAGCGCATCGTCATCGTCTCCGACCTCACGGAGGTGCGGGAAAAGGATCGCGAGATCAAGGTGAAATCCGCCGTCATCCAGGAGATCCATCACCGCGTGAAGAACAACCTCCAGATGATCGCAAGCCTGCTCCGCATGCAGGCGCGCCGCTCGAAGTCGCCCGACGTCAAGGAAGCGCTGCAGGAGAGCGTCAACCGCATCCTCTCCATCTCCGTCGTGCACGAATTCCTCTCCGAGCAGGGGGAGAAGACGATCAACGTGGGCGAGGTCGCGCAGCATATCTTCGATCTCGTCGCGATGAGCATGGTCGACCGCGCGTTCGAGCTCCATTCGGAGTGCGTGGGCGAGACGCTCATCCTGCCCTCGGCGTATGCGAGCTCCATCGGCCTCGTGCTCAACGAGCTCGTGCTCAACGCGACGGAACACGGCTTCACGGGGCGCTCCTCCGGGCACATCCGCCTTACGCTCGGGGACGGCGAGGCGTACACCCTCGTCTTCGAGGACGACGGCATCGGCCTGCCGGAGGGCTTCGCGCCGGAGAAACAGCGCTCCCTCGGCATCTCCATCATGCGGACGCTCATCGAGGGCGACCTCGGCGGCACGATCCGCTACGAGAATCGCAAGGGCGGCGGCACGCGCGTCGAGATCGCGATTCCGAAAAAAGGATGAAAGTACGGTCATAGCAGAATTTTAGAATCTCATAGTACAATCCATGGAGTGGAGAGCATCATGAAGAAGAAAAGCCTGCGCATCGTCATTGCGGACAACGAGTCCATCATCCGCATGGACCTGCGGGAGATGCTGGAGGACGCTGGTCATGAGATCGTCGGCGAGGCCGTCGACGGCTGGCACGCGGTCGAGACGACGCGCGCGCGCCGCCCGGACCTCGTCATCATGGATATCAAGATGCCGGAGATGGACGGCATCACAGCGGCGAAGAAGATCTCCGACGAGGGCCTCGCTCCCGTGCTGCTGCTCACCGCGTACAGTCAGCCCGAGATCGTCGAGCGTGCGAAAAAATCCGGCGTGCTCGCCTATCTCGTGAAGCCCGTCAAGGAGAGCAACCTCTTCCCCGCGATGGAGATCGCGCTCTCGCGCTGGGAGGAGATGCAGGACCTCTCGGCAGAGCTCGACAAGGTGCGCGGCACGCTTGAGATGCGCAAGACGCTCGACCGCGCGAAAGGCATCCTCATGGCGGTGCATCACCTCACGGAGAAGGAGGCCTACCGCCGCATCCAGCAGTACGCGATGGCGAAGCGCCTGACCGTCAAGGACGTCGCCGAGGCCATCGTGCGCGCCGCCGTCAAATGAGAAGGAACCCCCTCTGCGATTTGTCAAAATAAATTCTTGACATTTTGACTAAGAGGGGGTACTATATGAACTGTAGTTAGCACTCAGGCGATGTGAGTGCTAACAGAAACATTGCCAATTCATGTTAGGAGGAAGATATATATGATGAAACCATTGGGCGAAAGAGTTGTCATTGAAGTTTCCGAGAACGACGCAAAGACGGCCAGCGGGATCGTGCTGCCGGACACGGCAAAAGAGAAGCCGCAGAAGGGCACGGTCGTCGCTGTCGGTTCCGGCAAGCTCCTCGATAACGGCGAGCGTGCACCGATGGAAGTCAAGGCTGGCGATCAGATCATCTTCTCGAAGTATTCCGGCACGGAAGTCAAGGACGGCGACAAGGAGTATCTGATCGTCCGCGAAAGCGATATCCTCGCGGTACTCTGATCCTTCATTCCTTTTGACAGACATACAGATCGATCTCTGGAGGTAAATACAAGATGGCAAAACAGATTCTTTTTGAAGAAGAAGCCCGCCGCGCGCTCGGCCGCGGTGTTGATGCACTCGCGAACGCAGTCAAGGTCACGCTTGGCCCGAAAGGCCGCAATGTCGTCCTCGACAAGAAGTTCGGCGCACCGACGATCACGAACGATGGCGTGACGATCGCGCGTGACATCGAGCTCGAGGATCCGTTCGAGAACATGGGCGCGCAGCTCGTGAAGGAAGTCGCCACGAAGACGAACGACATCGCCGGCGACGGCACGACGACGGCGACGCTGCTCGCGCAGGCCATGATCCACGAGGGCATGAAGAACGTCGCAGCCGGCGCAAACCCGATGATCATCAAGAAGGGCATCGATAAGGCCGTCACGGCGCTCGTCGATGAGATCAAGGCGAAGTCCAAGAAGGTCGAAGGCCAGGCGGACATCGCACAGGTCGCGACGATCTCCTCCGCGAACGAGGAGACGGGCAAGCTCATCGCCGAGGCGATGGAGAAGGTCGGCAAGGACGGCGTCATCACGGTCGAGGAATCCAAGACGATGAAGACGAACCTCTCCGTCAAGGAAGGCATG
>CACWQW010000012.1 GCA_902763085.1 Dongibacter bovis | reverse complement strand
AATTTCACGAAGACAGCCGACCGCATGGGCTACACACAGCCCGGCGTGAGCCGCACGCTGCGGCTGCTCGAGCGGGAGCTCGGCTTTCCTCTGTTCTGCCGCAGCAAGAACGGCGTCGAGCTCACATCCTCCGGGCAGGAGATCCTCCCCTATGTGTGCCGCCTGCTCGCAGAGAATAAATTGCTCGAGCAGCACATCGCGGACATCAAGGGGCTCTCGGAGGGCCATCTGACCATCGCCGCGTTCGCGAGCGTCTCCCGCGTGCTGCTGCCGCACTATCTCGCCGCCTTCCAGGAGAAATATCCGCGCATCACCATCGAGCTCATGGAAGGCGGCACGGATGACATCGTGCGCTGGGTCGCGGGCAACGTCGCGGATTTCGGCATCCTGAGCCATCGGCAGATCGGCGCGCTCCATTGGATGTCTCTATGGAACGATCCGCTCATGGCCATCCTGCCGCGCGAAGCGCCTTACCTGTCCATGCAAACGTTTCCCGTCGAGCGCATGACGGACGCGCCCTTCATCCTCTCCGCGGACGGCACGGACTACGATATCCATCACATGCTCGAGACGACGCGCATCCGGCCGGACATCCGCCTCACCTCAAAGGACGACCACGCCATCGTCGCCATGGTCGCGAACCACCTCGGGCTGAGCATCCTGCCGAAGCTCGTGATCCTCGGCGTCGAGCGCCTCGTCCACGCCATCCCGCTCGCGCCGGAGTTCCACCGCGACCTCGGCATCGCCTACAAGGAGAAAGCCTCGCTCACGCCGGCGGCGCGCCGCTTCATCGACCAGATCGCCAAAAGCAGCGTCGCGCGGGACCTGCCGCCCGCCGCCGCAGCCTCGCTCACGCCCTGCCTCTAGGGCGCGCTGCTCCCCTAGAGGCGCTCCCCCGGCGGGCACACCTCCCCGGTGCGGCGGGGCAGAAACGTCTCACGCCTTGCGCGCGAGGAAGATGCCGAGCAGCACGAGCAGCAGGCCGAGCAGCGTACCGAAGCCCGGCTGCTCGCCGTAAAGGGCGATGCCGAGGAACGCCGCGGTCACGGGCTCGATGGAGGCGATGATCGAGGCGCGCGCGCCGGAGAGCGTCCGCAGGCCGATGGTGTAGAGCAGAAACGGCGCGACGGTCGAGACGAGGCCGAGCGCGAGCATGAGCGCGAGCGCCTCCGGCGCGGCGGCCGCCGCGCGCAGGCGCGCCGTGCCATCCGCTAGGCAGACGCAGAGCGCCGCGATGAGGAAGGTGTAGAAGGTGATCGTCGGCGCCTGGTAGCCGCGCGCGAGCGCATAGCGGCCGAAGATCGTATAGAGCGCGTAGCCCAGCCCCGCGCCGAGCCCGATGAGGACGCCCGCGGGCGTGAGGCTCTGCTGTGCACCGAATACGCCCGTCACGCTCGCGCAGCCGAGGAAGGTGCAGAGGAGCGCCGCGATCCGGCGCCGCGTGAGCCGCTCGCCGAAGAGAGCGCTTGAGAGCAGCATGACGAACGCGGGCGCGGTGTAGAGCAGCACGGCGGCGCTCGCGAGCGACATCATGCGCATGGCGGTGAAATAGCAGTAGTTGAAAAAGACGATGCTGCAGAGCCCCGTGCCGAGGAAGCACCAGAGGTCGCGCGGCCGCACGAGGAGCGCGCGCCGGTCGGTCGCGAGCAGGAAGAGCAGCAGCGCCCCCGCCGCGCCGAGCGCACGCACGCCCACGACATCGAACGGCGTCAGGCCGCTGTCGCCGAGCGCGCGCACGAAAAGCCCGAGGATGCCCCAGAGGATGCCCGCGAGCGCGACGCAGGCCGCGCCGCAGGCACTGTTTCCTTTCTGTTCCATAGATGTACCTCCTAAGAAATCGCTGATTGATTCGCTCTTCCCAAAAAAACACCCCGAAAGCCCAAGAGCCTTCGGGGTTTCTTCATCCGTTAATTATACATTATGGCGGTACTCGTAGGGAAGTACCTTGATCTGGTTGTAGCTCGGGCAGTCGCGCACCCATTCGAGGGATTCCTTGACGATGGCCGTCTGCATCGGGATGTTGTTCGGCTCGCCGGCGTTCGAGCCGATGGGGACGTGCGGCGCCGTGATGCGCGGCGCGCCCTGCTGACGCGCGATGGGCGGCAGCGCCGCGATGACGCAGCAGCTCATGCCCGCGGCCTCGCAGCAGCGCGTGACGATGGTCGCCGAGCGGTGGCAGGTGCCGCAGCCGCCCGTGCAGAGCACGATGTCGACGTCCTGCGCCTTGAGCTTTTTCGCGATCTCCGGACCGGTGGCGTTCCGGAATTTCTCGACGTTGCCGCCGCCGCCCATGAACGTGTAGGTCTCAGCGGCCAGCGAGCCGATGAAGCCGGCTGCGACGAGCTCGTGCAGGCGGTCGATGGGGAACATCGCATTGACGTCCTTGTTGATGTCGGAGTTGTCGAAGCCGCCATGCGTGACCATGAGCTCGCTCGACGGCGTGTCGAACTCGATGACGCGGTAGGAGAAGTCGCCTGAGGTGTTGAACGGCGTCTGACTCTTCTTGTGGATGCCGCCCGCGGTGATGAAGGCGACCTTGCATTCAGAGAGCGGCTTCTTGAGCTCGGTGAATACGGGCGGCGGCGTGAGGGGAACGAAAATCTCTGACTGCATTCCTGCAACGGTGGTAAGGCTCATGGCTGTATCCTCCCTTTCTCTACGAGATGCATGCAACTGAAATAGAACTCTGCGCACTGATGAACGGCGAGCGGCACGTCGGTGAATACCCAGCGGCGCGGCACGGCAACCGTGCCGAGGCCGCCTGTGACGGCGACCTTGACGGCGGTGTCGTTGACCTCCGTCACCTCGCCGCCGAGCAGCGCGGGGAAAATCTCCTCCGCCGGATCCATCGCGGCGGTCTCATAGTCGCCGCGGTGCGGCGCGATCCAAAGATAGCTGAAGAAGAACTTCACCTCCGCGCCAACGGCGAGACGCTCCTGCTCGACGACGAGCCTGCGCGGTACGGTCAGCACGCCGAGGCGGCCATGCAGATGGACTTTCACCTGGCCGTCCCGGAGTTCCCTGACCGTTCCGCCCATGAGGACGGGGCTGATCATGACGTCCGGCGCGTTCAATGGAGCGTGCCGCTTTCTACGAGCGCCGTCTCCGAAAGTCCGAGCAGACGGTTGTTCGCGTTGATGATCGCGTTGTTCCATTTCTTCTCCGGCGGCAGGATGGCGACGCCCGCCATCTTGTTCTTGAGCATCTGGATGGCGCGCGCGGCGACTTCCTTCGTCACGCAGGAGCAGCCCGCGATGTTGTTCTCGAAGCCGCCCGCGTCCATGTTCTCCTCGACCATGGCCGTCGCGTACTTGTTGCCGACGACGAGCTGGCCCTGGTAGGCGCAGAACGAGACGCCGACGACGGGGATGCCGCGCTTGCCGGCCTGGCCGATGTGCTGGATGAAGTCGATGTGGTTGTTGCCGAATCCTTCCGTCGTGATGATGCAGCCGTCGATGTCGAGGCTCTCGAGCAGGGAGCCGAGGCGCTCGGAGACCCAGAGCTTCTCATCGTTGACCTGCGGCGAGCCGACGAAGACGACGCCGATGAGGTCGAGCTCGCTGTCGGCCGCGAGGCCTTCGACGAGCGGCTCGCGGATGTAGTGGCGCGTCATTTCCTTCGTCGCGGGACCGATGCAGGTGAGCGCGTGGATGGAGCCGTCGCGCACCTGGTTCGGCGTGAGCATGATGGGGACGTTGCCGCAGTCGACGTTTTTCTGGCCGCCCTTGACGCCGCAGGGCTCCTCGGGGCAGATGACGTTGTCGTGCATGGCGCCCTGTCCCATGATCTCCTTCACGAGGACGACGCGCGGGTTGCCCTCGCGGCGCAGGTCCTCGCAGAGCTCCTCGCGCACGACTTCGCCCTCGTAGCCTTTGAGCTGATCGCGCACGGCCTGGATGATGAAGTCCTCGCATTTGTGCGCGGCGAAGGGGCCGGGGCGCGTCATGCCGGATTTCCTGGCGATGACGGCGTGGCAGCGGATGATGATGTCGTTTTCGTCGGCGCAGCCGGGGTGGCCGAAGTACATCTTCTCGTCGAGATAGCCCTCGGAGGAGCCGAATTCATGCACCTGCACGCCGTCCTCGTCGACGCCCGTGAGGAGGAAGACGACGCCGTCCGCGACTTTCGTCGTGCCCTCGCCGAGCGCGCCCTCGACCTTCGTCGCGATGGGGCAGACGTCCATGATGGTGTCCGTGTAGATATGGCGCTCGTCCGGGTGGATGACGTCGAGCGTGAGGCGCTTGCAGAGCGGATCTTCCTTCACGGCGCGCTCGACGATGGCGCCGTCGATGGTGAGGATGCCGTCGGCGATCTTCGTCTCCGTGCCGATGACGGCGTCCTTGATGCGGATGTGCTGCTTCTTCAGCGTGCGGATGACTTTTTTCTTGCCCGCACCCGCAGCGGCGGCGGGCGCTGCGGGTGCGCCTGTCACCTTGGGCGCGCCGCCCGCGAGCGGCAGGTCGATGGAGAGACCGCGGATATGCTCGGCCGCATCGATGCGGATGTGGAGCGTGCCGTCGTCTCTGACGGCAGGGATCGCAGCGGGCGTGTCGGCGGCAGGCGCATCGGCAGCGGGCGTGTCGGTGGCGGGCGCCGCGGCGCGGGCCGCTGCCGGGGCGTTCACATGGTCGAGGACATCCTGCGTGATGGGCGTGAGGGCCTCGACGTCCTGCGTGAGCGTCGCGCCGAGCACCTCGGCGACGGTGAGGCCGTCAGGGCTGAGCTTCAGGAGCCCCGCCTCCTCCATGTCGCTGAAGATGGACGGATCCTCGAGGTCGGCAGCGCTGATGGTGAGTCCTTTTTGACGGCGGCAGCAGAAGACTGCGGGATCTCCGAGATGCTGCTCGGCCAGTTCTTTGGTCATGGACATAGATGGTTCCCTCCTATGGCGCAATTATTTAGGATCAGTGGTTCCTTAGCGCCTTCATGCGATGTGTTCGTGGATCTTGCGGATGAGCCTTTCATTGACGGCGCGCAGCGCCTGATCCGTCACATGGTAGACGGGCAGGCCGAGCTGCGGCGCGCAGCTCATGACGGTGTTCGTGCAGTCGGTGCAGTTGCCGATGAGCACGGCCTCCGCACCGGCTTTCTTGAGCGCGAGGATCTTCGCGACCTGGCCGGGGCAGATGCCGGGGTTCTGGCACTTGCGCGCCGCCTTGACGGGCAGTGCCTGCTTGCAGCAGGCGACGCCCGCGACCTCCGAGCCGAGGGAGGCCGCGACCTCCCGCAGGCGCGCCTCGTCCGCGCTGCAGGCGCAGATGAGGAGACCGATGCGCGCGGGCCCCTTGGGGAAGCACTCCGCCGCGATGAGACCGCCCGTCGTCTTGACGACAGGCGCCGCGGGCGTCGTGCGACGGCCCGTGAACGGGCCGCCCATGAGGAGCTCGCCGTAGCTGTCCTCCGGCGGCAGGCCGCCGACGTCCGCGAAGACGGCGGCGACGCTGCGGCCGATGGGCACGTCGAGCAGCGGCAGGATCTCGCCGGGATGCGCGCGGAGCTTGCCGGCGACGGTGAGGTCCTTGTCGATGAGCGGCTTGCCGAGATCGACGGCCTCGTGGAGCCGGTAGATGGTCTCGGCGTTCGAGACGATGGCGCCCGCCTCGAGGGGCAGCGCCGTCACAGGCAGGAGCCTGCCGAGCACCTCCCGCACGAGCGCGCGCTCCTCGCCCATCGGGTAGAGGTTGCGCAGCAGGTGCAGCGAGATGTCGCGCCCGCCCGCGCCGTGGGCGATGGCCGTCTCGAGCGCGCGGACGGCGGCGGTGTGGATTGCCTTGATGGCGATGACGCCATGCGCCGCCTGCGCGAGATCCATCGCGAGGCAGAGCCCGCGCACGATGCCGTCCGGCTGACGTTCGGCGCGCAGCAGGTTGTGCGAGAGGATGGGCTCGCATTCCGCCGCGTTCACGATGACTGTGCCGCCCGCGGGGAGCGGCGACCTGTATTTCATCCAGGTCGGAAAGCCCGCGCCGCCGAGGCCGATGAGCCCCGAGGCGCGCAGCATGGAAAGCGGCGCTGCGGGCGCGAGCTTCTCATAGTCCTCGGCGCGCTCTCCCTCGATCACGATGGTGCCCTCCGTGCTGCGGACGAGCCCCGTGACGCTCGCGTGGATGGGCGCGCCGAGCGCGTCCGCGGGAGCGGCGGCGATGAGGGCGCCGCGCCGCACATGGTCGCCCGGCTGCACGACGGGCACGGCGGGCGCGCCGACGCCCTGACGCAGCGGATAATGCCATAGCTTCATATCTTCACCTTCTTGATGTCAAATTCTCTTCCTAGGCGCCGCAGAGACGGGCGCGCGGGCGTTCCTGCACGCCTTCTCCGTGCTCGGCCGTCTTGCAGGCGCGGCCGAGCAGGAAACCGTAGCGCAGCGCGTCGCGCTCGTCGAGCACCCAGTCGTTCATGCCTGTGATGTGGGCGCTGCCCGTGATCTGGGGGATGATGCCGACGAGCCCCGGCGCACCCGCGATCTCTGTCTCTGCGAGCGCCTCGCCCGTAAAGATCGAGCCCGTGATGCTCTCGTAGCGGAACGGCTGGCAGAGCGGCAGCGCGCCGCGCGCGTGCAGGACGGCCATCTTGGCGCTCGTCCCCGTCCCGCAGGGCGAGCGGTCGATCTGCCCGTCACCGAAGACGACGCAGTTCTTGAGGTCGGCCTCGGCACTGCAGCTGCGGCTGTAGAACTCAACGAGATCCACCGTATCGATGTCGAGCGCGGGATGATGGACGGGGACGCGCTCATTGACCGCCGCGCGGATGGCCATGCCGAGGCGCGATATTTTGTCAATATCTTCTGTCTTTAAGGCGAGTCCGAGGGCATCGGCATCGACGAGGGCGAAGAACGAGCCGCCGAACGCGATGTCCGCCGTCACGCGCCGCCCGTCCGCCTCGACCGTGACGCCCTCCCGCGCGAGGAAGGCCGGCACGTTCTGGATGCTCGCGTACGCTGCGTGTCCGCCCTCGACGGCGACGCGCGCCCGGATGAGCCCCGACGGCGCGTCGAGCACGACCTCGGTATAGGGCTCGCGCGCGGGGACGAGCCCCGTCTCGACGAGCATGGACGCCGTACCGATGCTGCCGTGGCCGCACATGTTGAGGCAGCCGCCGCTGTCGAGGAAGATGACGCCGGCCGCCGCTTCCTCATGTACAGGCTCCGTGAGCACGGCACCGAACATATCGCGGTGGCCCCGCGGCTCGAGCATGAGGGCCCGCCGCAAAAAGTCGTAATGCGCCAGGAGATCCCGCTTTTTCTCCATCATGGTCGCGCCGCGCAGGCGGGGGAAGCCATCGTAGACAATCCGCGTGGACTCGCCCTCCGTATGGGAATCGATGGTCTTGATCTCGTACTCATACGTCCTGAGATGCGGCAGCAGGTGCATGGCCCTCCCTCCCCTCTCCGGGCGCGATGTCCGCGCCGAACCGCACGCGCGCGATGGCGGCGAGCGCCTGCGCTGTGCCCTCGACCTCGAGCAGCGCGCTGTTGACGATGATGTGGTTGTGTTCCGGGTCGTTCGCGGCATAGCCCGCCCAGTAGCGGTGGTAGGCCGCGCGCGCCTTGTCGACGCCCGCGATCATCTTCTTGGCGACGGATTTCTCCATGTGGAGCGGCCCGACGCAGTTCGCGAGCCGGTCGGCATACGAGGCGTAGATGTAGATATTCATCACGCTCGGATGATCCCGCAACACATAGTCCGCGCAGCGGCCGACGATGATACAGGACTGCTTCGACGCGACCTCCTGGATGAACGCCGCCTGCGTCTCGAAGAGCGTCCTTTGATGCGGCGCCGTATCGCGGCCGAGCGGGAAGAGCATGCTGAAGAACCCGGACGCCTTCCGCTCCTCCGCCTCGCTGATGACGGAGACGGGCTGATGGAGCTTCTTGGCCGTCGCCTCGACGATGTCGCGGTCATAGTACTCGATGCCGAGCAGTTCCGCCAGGCGCTTCGCGATGGGCCGCCCGAGGCTGCCGAAATCGCGATTGATGGTGATGACAAAATTTCCCATTTCCTGACCTCCTCTCAGCCGTTCAGGAACCTGCGGAGGAACGCGCGCGTCCGCGCCTCCTTCGGATGGCCGAAGACTTCTGCGGGCGTCCCCTGCTCGACGATGTAGCCATCCGCCATGAAGACGACGCGATCCGCGACGTCGCGCGCAAACGCCATCTCATGCGTGACGATGACCATCGTCATGCCGTCGTGCGCGAGCGCTTTCATGACATTCAGCACTTCGTCGACGAGCTCGGGGTCGAGCGCTGAGGTCGGCTCGTCGAAGAGCAGCGCCTCCGGCTCCATGGCGAGCGCCCGCGCGATGGCGACGCGCTGCTGCTGGCCGCCTGAGAGCATGGCCGGCCGCGCGTCCTCCTTGCCCGCGAGCCCGACCTTCGCGAGGAGCGAGCGCGCGAGTTCCTCCGCCTCCTTTTTCTTCTTGTGGCCCGTGAGGACGGGCGCGAGCATGACATTTTCGAGCACGCTCTTGAGCGGGAACAGGTGAAAGCGCTGGAACACCATGCCGACCCGCTCGCGGAACGCGCGGATATCTGCGCCCTGTTCCATGAGATCCTGTCCGCGGTAGCGGATGCTGCCGCCCGTCGGCGTCTCGAGCTGGTTGAGGCAGCGCAAAAATGTGCTCTTGCCGGAACCTGAGGGCCCGATGATGCAGACCACCTCTCCCTCGTGCACCGTCATGCTGATGTCCTTCAAGACCTCGAGGTCGTCGAACGTCTTGATGAGGTGCGTGACCTCAAGGATTGCGTCCTTCATATTGTCGCCTCATTTCTTGATCTTGTTTTCCACGACGTGCTGCAGGATCATGAGCGCCGAGAGCAACACGAGGTAGAAGACGGCACACATCGTGTAGGCCGGGATCGTCTGATACGTCCGCGCCACATAGTTCTGCGTCTGCCGCGTGATCTCGTTGACCGAGATGATGGAGAGCATCGCCGTGTCCTTGACCGAGATGATGAACTGGTTGAAGAGCGCGGGCAGCATCATCTTGAACGCTGGCGGGATCACGAGATGCCAGAGGATCTGGTGCTCGGTGAGGCCGAGCGCGCGCCCCGCTTCGATCTGGCCGATCTCGACGCTCTCGAGCGCGCCCTTCACGATGGCGGAGATGAATGCGCCCGCGTTCACCGTGATGACGATGATGCCGGCGAGCACGCTGTCCATCGTGACCTGCTCCCCCTCGATGAGCGAGAGGATAGCCGGTACGACGAAGTAAATGTAGAGGGCCTGCACGACAATCGGCGTGCCGCGGATGAGCCAGATGTAGACGCCCGCCGCGGTCCGCGCGACGCGGCATTTCCCCTGCAGCGCATAGCCGCTGACCGCGCCGAGCAGGAACCCCAGCAGGATGCCGACGACGGCGATCTCCATCGTCACCCAGAAGCCCTTGATGAGCATGGGCAGGACGGCCGAAATGATTGCTGTGTCCATACTTGCGCCTCCCTTGCCGCCCGCGGCTTATTCGCAGTACTTTTTCTTCAGCTCGTCGAGCGTGCCATTCTCCTTGAGTTCCTGGAGCGCGCTGTTGAAATCATCGATGATGTGCGGATATTTCTTCACGATGTTCATCGAGAACGCGAGCGCGTACGGCGCCTGGCCCTTGTAGAACTCGTCGCCGACCGTCTTCACCTGGATGGCGCCGG
This sequence comes from Dongibacter bovis, assembly GCA_902763085.1. Classification (GTDB taxonomy): domain Bacteria; phylum Bacillota; class Negativicutes; order Selenomonadales; family Selenomonadaceae; genus Selenomonas_C. Next base: position 21,825 of record CACWQW010000012.1, on the reverse strand, counting down.
TCTTGATGCCGTAGTTCGTGCCCGGCAGATCGTAGATGGTCGCATCCGCCTGCCCGTCCTCGACGGCCTTGTAGGCGAGCGCCTGAGAGTCGAACGACTGCAGGCTGCTCTCCGGCAGGTTTGCGGCCGCGTACTCATAGGCGGCGCAGCCTGTCTGCACGGCGACCTTGTACTTTCCGGTCTTGAGGTCGTCCACGCTCTTGATCGCGGTGTTATCCTTCGCGACGATGACGACGATGCCCGCGTCATAGTAGGTGTCGCTGAACTTCATCGTCTTCTTGCGCTCATCCGTCGCGCAGAGCGCCGCCGCGCCGACATCGAGCTGTCCCTGGCTCAACGAGGTGCCGAGCGGCCCGTAGTCCATGTCCTTCATCGCGCCGTCCTTGAGCGTGAAGCCGAGGATCTCCTGGAGCTTTCCCATGAGCTCGACGTCGTAACCCGTGAGCGTCGTGCCGTCCTTGTCGAAATACGAGAACGGTGCGTAGGTGCCCGATGTACCGACCGCGAGCTCCACGCCCTTGAGCGCGCCGTGGTAGTCTCCGGAGCCTGAGCCTGATGTCGAGGCCGCCGGCGAGCTGCCGCAGCCGGCGAGCAGGAAAACAGATAGCATGACGCTTGCCAATAGGCCGAACATTCTCTTTTTCATATTCCTCTCCTCCATTCCTTGTTGCCAGATCATCGCTTCTTTTTCTCTTTTCTTTCTGCTTTTTGAAGCATGACTCTATCATAGTGGAACTTATGTCTCTTGTACAGAAACACTTTCTCATGTCATCCATGACGGATCGTTATGCATGCGCGCGGTGCCGTCAGCACACAAAGCTACATGCACAAACGTCCACTTTGTGGACATTGTGCGCCCACCCTTACAGTAAAAGGGGGCTGTCTCACGAAAGCATTTTCGTGCAGATAGCCCCGTTTTCTTTGACCTCAATCACGGTCATCTGACACTGGCGATAATCATGGCATAAAAAACTTGCCAAGGATTTTTAAGTCCTTGGCAACATTTTTTTGCAAACTAAAAGGGGCTGCTACACGTTGTTAATACGTGCAACAGCTCCTGTTCTATGCCATTTCCGATGCCTTTCCCCGCGCGCCGAAGCGCCGCGCTACGCGCGCGGCTGGATCACACCATTTTGGTACGCGAGCAGCAGATGGTAGAGATCCGTGATCTCCTCCTCCATCGCCGCGCCCTCGTCCGTATCGGCGACCGTCGCGTGGCGGCTCACGAGCTCGACAGTCTCTGAGACCGACTCGATGTCGCGGTTCTCCCGGAGCGCCGTGCGCACGTCGGCGATCTTCTGATGCGCGAGCAGGCGCAGGCCGCGCGAATTCGAGATGAGCGTGAAGCCCGAGATGCCCGTCTTCTCATGGTAAGCGCGGCAAAAGCCGCCGTCGATGATGATGGCGCGCCCGCCCGCCTTCACGGGCGTCTCACCGCGCTTGACCTTCACGGGCACATGGCCGTTGATGATGTGCCCCGTCTGCGGCGAGAGGCCGAACTCCGCGAGCACGCGCGCGCAGACCTCCTCGTCGTCGATGAGCCGGTAGTACGGGTCCGCCGGCTCCTCCCACGTCGCGCGGTCCTCGATGAACGTCCGCTCGAACGTCCGCACCTCGCGCCCCGAGAGCGGCGAGAGCCGCCCGCACCAGAGGAAATAGAGGAAATCGAGCGCCTCCGGCTCGCGGTAGAGATACGCCTGCCGCGCCATCTGCTCGCAGAAATCGAACCACGCGCGCCCCGCGTACGTTCTGCCGCCGAACGCGATCCCGCGCAGCGCCCCCTCCTCCGTGAGCGGCACGCACCCGTGGAAGAGCAGGTTGCCGTTCGCGCGGCGGTAGAGGCTGCCTTTATTGTAGAGGAACGCGACGTGGCGGCGCAGCGCCGGACTCTCGACGAACGACACCTTGAGCCCCTCGAGCACCTCCCGCTCCTCTGCCGTCAGCGCGTAGGGATCGGCCGTCTCCTTGTCGATCGTCGGGAAATACGCCTTGCGCAGCGCGTAGCACTGCCCGTCCCCGAGCACCGCGCGCACCGTCCCGAAATCGATGTGCCCGAGCAGACGCCGCCCCTCCATCTGAAAATCGGGATTGCGTTCGATGAGCGCGCCCTCGACCTTGAAGAGCATCACCGTGATCGCCCGCTCCGCCGCGCGCAGCGGTGCCTCGTCGGGATAGAGCCGCTGCGCGAGCGTCGTGAGCGGCCAGAGGCTCACGCCGTAGCCGCGCTCGAGCACCGCCGTGTTCCCGTAGCGCAGGCAATTGCGCACGACGCTCGCGATGCACGCCTCGCTGCCGAGCGCCGCGCCCATCCAGAGCACATCGTGGTTCCCCCACTCGATGTCGACGGACGGATACTCCATGAGCATGTCGAGGATGGCGTCCGGCCGGTCGCCGCGGTCGAAGAGGTCGCCGACGATGTGGAGATGCGCGACGGCGAGCCGCTTCACAAGCGCGGCGAAGTCCTCGATGAACGCCGCGCCCGCGTCCGCCTGCACGATGCTCGCGAGCAGCCGCTGCTGATACGCGAGCTGCGCCGCATCCGCCTCCGGACGTGTGCCGAGCAGCTCGACGATGACCGAGCGCAGGCGCGGCGGGATCATCGACGGCAGGCGGGACGCCGGATACTTATAGCTCATGAGCTTCGCGAGCGCGAGCAGCCGCGCGAGGTTCTCCCGATACCAGGCGGGCGTCGCGCGCCGCGCCGCCGCCATCTGCTCGATCTTCTCCTTCGGATAGTAGACGAGCGTACAGAACTCCGCCTTCTCCTCGCTGCTCAGCCGCGCGCCGAACACATAGTCGACCTTCTCGCGGATGACGCCGGAACAATTATTGAGGATGTGGAAGAACGCCGCGTACTCGCCGTGCAGGTCGCTCATGAAATGCTCGACGCCTTTCGGCAGCACGAGCTGCCCCTGCAGATAGATGAGGCGGCTCTCCACCGCCGCCCGCGTCGGATACTTTTCCGCGAGCAGGCGCAGGACCTTGCTCGGCGCCGCCGTATGCAGCCTGGGACGCATAGGAACCCTCCTTTCGCCGCCTGCCTCCCACGCAAGCAGCTGGAACGATATGAATATTCTAACATATCTCAAAGCAGATGTCACCAAAAGCAACACCAAAAGCCACACGAAGCCGCGGCAACCCCAACGCCATCAGCCCGTCCCCAGCACGCGCCCGAGCCACGCCATCGCCCCGCTCCCGTGACCGAGATAGCAGAGCAGCACGACGCCAATGCTGAAGAGATACTCGAGATAGCTGCCGACCGCGAAGAGCTTGACGCCGTGCTTGTCCCCCGGCGTCAGGAGCGGCACCCTGCCGCAGACGGCATCCTCCGCGATGTGCAGGAGCGCGCCGATGGAGAAATACACGCCGATCACCGCGAGCTCGCCGCCCGCCGCACCGTACGCGCCGTGCGCGAAGCGCAGCGAGAGCCCGAGCAGCGCGAAATAGAGCAGCGGCCAGTGCGACCAGCCGCGGTGACGGCTGCGCCAGCGCCAGTAGTCGCCCGCCTGCGGATTCCCCTCCAGCTTATCCGGCAGGATCGCCCCCGCCATGCTGTAGACGGTGAGCAAGAGATCCTCCGTGACCGAGTAGACGAGCACACCCGTCACCACCTGGTGGTTCACCCATTTCATCGCGCACGCCTCCTTCCATCCCTGCATTGTACCATGGGGAAATCCCCTGTTGCAAACACCGGAAGAGATACGGTAAACTAAAGGAAACGGCGCGGCGCTCCCCAGGAGCTGCCCCCCGGATCACGAGAGCAAGGAGGTCCCCCTTTGGATGATTTCACATGGCAGCGCAGCCTCTCCCTGCGCCGGCAGCGCATCCGGCGCCAGAAACTCGGGCTGCTCGCCGCTGCCATCTTCTGCATCCTCGCCGCCATCGGCATCTGGCACGAATGCTTCTATGCCAAGACGCCGGAATACGCGCTGCAGCAAGTGCAGACCGCGATCGAGAAACGCGACGCCGAGGCGTTCGCGCGCTACGTCAACTTAGACCTCCTCACGAGCCAGGCCTACGACGACCTCACCGTCGACCTCTTCGCCTACGACGCCACGCTCACACCCAAGACGCGCATCCTCTTCGAGAAATTCTACGTCCTCGTCAAGCCGGAGCTCACGCGCGGCGCGAAAGAAGCCATCCTGCGGCGCGTGGAGAGCGGCGTCTGGACGCTCCCAGACGGCACCGACATCCTCAAGGGGCGGCAGCTCGGCATCGACTTCGAGCGCTTCCTCGAGCGCATGCAGCTCCGGAACACGACGCTCGTCAGCGTCGGCCACATCGCGCACGACGGCAGCACCGCCACGGCGGACATCCATGTCCGCGAGGACTGCACGGGCACGGAGTTCACGCTCGCGCTCGTGCTCGAGCAGGCGGACGACGGCCGCTGGCAGGTCGCCTACATCAAGAATTACCGCGACTACCTCGACACCATCGCGCCGCTCATCAACAAGGACATCGCCGACTACATCGACGCCACGAAGCCCATCATCGACGACGCGAACGAGACCTTCGCCCATCAAAGGGCGACCTTCGCCGCGCTCAACAAGACGAAGGACGGGAGCCTGGGCACCAGGCAGCGCGAAAGGATCGCCGACTTCCTCGAGGACGACGTCATCCCCGCGCTCAAGAAGCGCCAGGCGGCCCTCGACGAGATCGACGTCCCAAACGGCGCCGGCTACCTCGCCCAGCAGCGCCGCCTCTCCACCGAGACAACCGTGAGCGCCTGGCAGCACTACATCAAGGGCCTGCGCGAAGACCGCCCGAGCGAATACGACACCGCCGAGACGCTCCTCAAGCAGGAACTCGCCATCGACCTGCGCATCGACGACATCATCAAACACACCGCCGTGAGCAAGAACATCCCGAACCTCCCCTGACCCTTCGGGCTGGGTTGATAGTCCTATAGTAGACAAAGTAAACAAATATCTACTATAATGGTGCCATAGATGAAAGAGGGGGTATTGCCATGTCTAGAGAAGAACCATCCTGCCGCATCCTCGCGCCCATCTCGGGGAAGACCATCGAGCTTGCCGCCGTCCCCGATCCCGTCTTCTCCGAGAAGCTCACGGGCGACGGGCTCGCCATCCTCGCTGCGAGCGACGAAGTCCTCGCGCCCTGCGACGGCGAGATCACCCTCTTCTTCGAGACGAAACACGCGTTCGCCATCACGACGCCAGACGGCGTCCAGGTCCTCGTCCACATCGGCCTCGACACCGTCATCCTCGACGGCGAGGGCATCACCGCCCTCCACCAGACGGGTGACCGCGTCCAGGCGGGCACGCCGATCCTGCGCCTCGACCTCGCGTTCCTCAAGAAACGCCACATCAACCTCATCTCGCCCGTGCTCATCGTCAACTACGAACACGTGCGCCACCTCACGCCCCTCGCGCCCGGCGTCGCAGCCGCCGCAGGGAAGACGGACGTGCTTGCCTACGCCCTCTGAGCCCACCGCCCTTCCAGCAGATCCAGCCGATCGCACTGCGCCTGCGGCTTGCGCTCCTGGGGATTTCCACAATAAAAATCCCCCGACCGGATCGGTCGGGGGCTCCCCGTCTCTTGCGCAAGCGGAAAAACCAGAAGACTTCCTTGATTTTATATCAAATTTCCTATTCCCATGGCGACCGCAGAACGGCGCGCCGCTTTCCTTGTGCCTGCTGCAAGAAGCGAATAAAAACGATGACATCCGTAAGTTCCCACTCTCACGGAAGATCCCTTTATCAACATTATACGGCAGCCCGTTGACGAAGTCAACGATTGATCATTGGGACATACCTCCCATGTTCGCCAATGGCATCGATTTCCCGGTACAAACATCCCGCCTGTCAGGGGCACAAACGTCCCGCAGCCAAAGGAGCGCTCGGCGCTCCCCCAAGACGAAAGGAGCAAATCACCATGCAAGACCTCGAACTCATCGCCTTCCAGATCATCTCCAACGTCGGCTCCGCGCGCAGTTCCTTCGTGAACGCTATCCGCGCCGCCAAAAGCGGCGACTTCGACGGCGCCGAGAAAATGATCGAAGCCGGCGAGACCGACTTCCTCGCCGGCCACAAAGCCCATCAGCAGCTCCTGACGAACGAAGCCTCCGGCACCGCCGCCCCCGTCACGCTGCTCCTCGCCCACGCCGAAGACCAGCTCATGAGCGCCGAAGCCTTCAAGATCCTCGCGCGCGAATTCATCGACCTCTACCGGCGCCTCGACAAAGAAGACGCCTGACCAGCAATCGCCCGCCTTTTCGTGTTTTTCCTATGGAAAGCAAGATATCAATCGTATCCAGATGAGAAAAAAGGGGTTGCCGCACGTTACTTACGTGCGGCAGCCCCTTTTCCATATCCGCTCAGCCCTTGCTCGACGCCTCAGCATACACATCCTTGAGCAGCGTCTCCTTGCGCAGCGAGAGACACTCACAGCCGCGCTCCTCCGCTGACACTGCACGGATCGTATCGAGCAGGATCTCACCGATCATCGGCGCATCGTCGTAGAAGATCTCCGCCATCTTCTCATGCGACCAGGCGCGGCGGATGCCCTCCCCGTAATTCACCGTGAAATACAGCCCCGCATAGCAAGCCCCGATCTCGCGTGCCAGATACACCTCCGGCGCAATGCTCTGCCCGACGATATCGGCATGCCCCGTCATCATCGCGACCTCCGCCGGGCTCTCGAAATGACGCCCATCCGTCACCGCATACACCCCGCGTGGGAAAATCCGCCCCGTGAAATGCCGCCGCGTCGCCGCCACGAGCGCCTGCCGCAGCTCCGGGCAAAGCGCATCACGCATGATGAGCAGATACCGCCCGTCGAGCATCACATCCTTGCGGCACGAAAGATCGAGATAATCATCCGGTATGAGGAAATCCCGCAGATCAAGCAGCGGATTCACCGTCCCGACGCCGCCCTCGGAAAGCACACGCCGCACGCCCGCCTTCCGCAGCACCCAGAACACCTGCCGCGAAGCATCCGCCCGCGTCACCCCGGACCGCCAACCATGCATCCGGCACGTCAGCACCCGCTTCTCCCCCACGGAGAAAAGCCGCATCGCCGGACTCTCCCCATAAGGCGTCGAAAACCGCATCTCCTCCGCCAGGATCTTCACATCCGCATCCGGCAGATTCTTCGGAAAATCACTCGAAAGCGTCCCCGAACCGCCGATCACCGCAAATGATGCTTTTGGAATCTCTTGCTCACTCATCTCTACCACTCTCTTTCCCTTTCTCCTCCACTCTTCAGCGGCGAGGCGTCCCGCCTCGAACCAGCATTATGCCTCGAACCCTCCCGCCTCGAACTCTCCAGCTTCTCCTGCGCTCAGGAGGCGGCGCGGGCCGGACAGCGAACGCAGCCGCGTTGCCTATTCGGAGGCCCGCACGCCGCCGAAACAACCTCTACACACCTTTGCCGACGAGAGCAACGCGCGAAGTGAGTCGGCCGGTCCACGCCGCCTCCCCGCCTCGAACAGAAAACCGACCTCGAACCACCTAGCCTCGAACCATCCCGCCTCGACCTTTCCGCCCTCAAAACCTCTTCAAGACGCGATACTCCGTATCCCTCTGCGCCGCTTCTCTCCCCGCGCCGCGGATGAGCTCCACCATCTTCCGCGTACTCATCTCATACCTCGTCCCCGCGGCCCGCACGACATTCTCCTCGAGCATGATGCTCCCCGCATCATCCGCGCCAAACGCGAGCGTCAGCTGCCCCACGCGCTCGCCCTGCGTTACCCAAGACCCCTGGATATGCGCCACATTATCGAAAAACAGCCGCGCCACCGCGAGCGTCCGCATGTAATCCCAGCTCGACACCTTCTCCGCCGCCCCGTGCGCCGCGAGCTCCGTATGTCCCGGCTGGAACGTCCACATGATGAACGCGCGGAATCCCCCCGTCTCATCCTGCAGCGCCCGGATGCGCTCCATATGCTCCATGCGCTCCTCGAGCGTCTCCCCGAGCCCGATCACCATCGTCGCCGTGCTCTCCATGCCGATCTCATGCGCCGTCCGCATCAGATCGAGCCAATCCTCCGTCATGATCTTCTTCGGACTCACGCGCTGCCGCACGCGGTCCACGAGAATCTCCGCGCCGCCGCCCGGCAGACTGTCGAGCCCCGCCGCCTGGAGGCGCAGCAACGTCTCTCGCACCGAGAGCCCCGCCTGCCGCGCGAAATGCTGAATCTCCGTCGCCGTGAACGAATGGATCACCACCTGCGGAAACTCCCGCTTGATCGCGCGCAGCATATCCTCATAGTACGGAAGCCCGAGATCCGGATACAACCCGCCCTGGATCATCACCTGCGTGCCGCCCGCCTCAACCGTCTCGCGCACCTTCGCGAGCACCTCCTCCGTCGACAAGAGATACGCATCCTTCGCCCCCTGTCGCCGGAAAAACGCACAGAACCGGCACTCATTTACACACACATTCGTATAATTGATATTCCGATCGACGAGGAACGTCACCGTATTGCCGAACCGCCGCCGGCGCACCTCATCCGCCGCACGCCCGAGCGCGAGGAGATCCCCCTCGCGCAGGAGCCGCGCCCCCTCTGCTGCCGAAAGCCTCATCTCGCACCTCCTGCCACTGCCTGGTACCGCGCATCGCGCTCCACGGGCTCATAGCCCGCCTCGCGGATCATCGCCGCGAGCTTCGCCTTCGTGATGCCCGTCCCCGTCTGCGCCCCCGCTGCATGGATGATCTTCTCCTCGCCGATCGTCCCGTCGAGATCGTCCGCGCCAAACCCGAGCGCGAGCTGCGCGATCGGGAGCGTCAACATCACCCAGAACGCCTTCAGATGCGGCACATTGTCGAGCACGAGCCGCGAGAGCGCCATCATCTTCAGATCCTCCCACGCACCCACGCGCTGGAGATGATACTCCTCGCCGAGCCTTGTATGCGCCGGATGGAACGGGAACAAGAGGAACGCCTGAAACCCTCCCGTCTCATCCTGGAGATCCCGCAGCGCCAAGAGATGCTCGAACCGCTCGCGCACCGTCTCCACATGCCCGTACATCATCGACGCATTCGTGCGGATGCCGAGCCCGTGCGCCGTGCGCATCACGGCGAGCCACTCCGCCGCCGTCGCCTTCTTCGGGCAGATGATTTCGCGCACGCGCGGCGAGAAAATCTCCGCGCCGCCGCCTGGCAGCCCGTCGAGCCCCGCCGCCTGCAACAAAGAGAGGATGCTTTCGATGCTCCGCCCTGTCATCTTCGCGAAATTCACGATCTCCACGGGCGTGAACGCCTGGATCTCTACCGCCGGCAGCGCCGCGCGCACGCGGCGCACGACCTCCACATAGTAGGAAAACGGCTCCTCCGGGTGCAGCGCCGACACGATGTGGACCTCCGAGAGGCCCGGCACCGCGCGCGCAGAGGCGAGCCGCGCCTCGAGTGCCTCCAGAGACAGCACATACCCCCGCGGATCGCCCGCCTCCACTTGGAACGCACAGAGCGGGCAGTTCGACGAACACACATTCGTCAGATTGATATGGCGGTTCACCGTATAGAACACGCTGCGTCCGCTCGCGCGCTCCTTCGCCGCGCGCGCACACGCCGCGAGAAAGAGGAGATCGTTCTCCTCGTAGAGCGCGAGCGCATCCTCGAGAGACAGCCGCTCCCCCGCCTCCGCCCGCGCGCGGGCACGTTCGATCGTCGTCATGGCACTCACCTCAACGCACCGCCGCCGCGGGCACGGACACCCCGTCCAGGCGGCGCAGGATATGATAATTGCAATCGCAGGGCGCCGGCACGCGGCCCGCCTCGCGGATGATGCGGATGATCTGATTTTCCGACAACGCCTTCGGGCTCGTCGCCCCCGCATCGTGGAGGATCGTCTCCTTGTGCACCGTCCCGTCGATATCGTCCGCACCGAACCCGAGCGCCACCTGCGCGACCGGCACCGTCAGCATCACCCAGTACGCCTTAATATGCGGGAAATTATCGAGCATGAGCCGCGAGATCGCGAGCGTCCGCAGATCGTCCCACATGCTCGTCTGCTTCACCGACTTCCCAAGCTCCGTATGCGCGGGCAGGAACGGGAAACAGATGAACGTCAAAAAGCCCCCCGTCTCATCCTGGAGATCCCGCAGCGCGAGCAGATGATCCACGCGCTCCTCGAGCGTCTCGATGTGACCGTAGAGCATCGACGCATTCGAGCGGATGCCGAGCTCGTGCGCCGTTTTCTGCACGCCTAGCCACTCCGCCGCCGTCGCCTTGTTCGGGCAAAGCTCCTGCCGCACGCGGTCGGAGAGGATCTCCGCGCCGCCGCCCGCGATCGCCTGCAGCCCTGCCTCATCGCGCAGGCGCAAAAGCACCTCGCGCACCGAGAGCCCGCTGATCTTCGCGAAATGCGTGATCTCGACGCCCGTGAACCCCTTGATGTAGAGCGACGGGAACGTCTCGTGCAGCGCGCGCACGATGCCGAGATACTCCTCGAACGTCCAGCTCGGATGCAGCCCCGACACGATGTGCAGTCCCGCGAGATCCGGATCGCGCATCGCATCGCGCACGACCGCGATCGCCTGCGCCTTCGTCATCTCGTACGCGCCCTTGTCCTCCGCATCCCGCCCGAACGCGCAGAACTTGCAGCGGCTCGTGCAGATATTCGTGAGATTCACATGACAGTTCACATTATAATAGACGACATCGCCGCACTTGCGCCGGCGCACCGTATCCGCGAGCGCACCGAGCCAGGCGATATCGTGACAGTGGAACAGGCGGATGCCGTCCTCGCGCGAAAGGCGTTCACCGCGCAGGACCTTCGCCTCGATGTCCCGATACTCCTCTGAGCAAAGCAAGAAATCTCCTCCTTTATATTGTATACATCCTTTGAATTATATCATTCTTTCCCGAACGAGGAAAGAGCGCCGCCCGAGCACACAGCAATCAACGCAACATTTCACGAAATGCACCTCGTCTTATAATAATTTGCATATTGCAAGCTAAGTTCCATCCCCTATACTATACCCATCAACAGAAATCACAGACAACGAAACTAAGTGCTTTTGAAGGAGTGAACCACCATGACGAACCTCAAGAAGAAACTCACCGCCTTCGCCCTTTGCGGCGTCCTCGCGACGAGCGCCATCAGCCTGCCCGCCGCTGCCGCCTCCGCCGCCGAGCGGCCCTACGGTCCCGCCATCACCGAACTCTCCTCCCATCACCGCAGCGGCGATGACTGGGAGCGCGACCACCGCCGTCCGCCCCGTGAAGAGAAAAGCTCCAAGTCCCACTCCACCGGTGAGCTCTGGAGTGCAGGCATCGTCGGTGCCGTCATCGGCGCCATCGTCGCCAAGAACACCTGATGGCCGTGCTATTACCTGATACTCATTATTTAACTTCTATTTCATGTTTATCCCATTGTTCATTAACGAGGGAAACATATACTTCGTTTTGTAAGGACAAGCTATCCCACTTCTACTTACACTAGGTCTGATGGTTCATCCACCATGCCTAGGGACAGCGGTACATCCCAACCGCTTGTCAAACACATTCTTTACTCAATTTTTAACAACATATTTCCTAGGCAAAAGCCCGCCGGAGGTTCCCACCCGGCGGGCTTTTGCTATGTAAATTCCCAAGAGCGCCCCAAAAAGGGCGTAGTGCCCTGCCGCACCCACGCGGCTTGCCGACAGCGCCATCCCTCGCCCTCTCAGAGATACGACTCAAACGCCTCCATATCCACGACGCGGACCTTCCGCCCGTCGACGGCGAGGATGCCGTCGCGCACGAGCGCGCTGAGTTCCCGCGACAGCGACGGGCGCGTGACCGCGAGATACGCGGCGAGCATCTCCCTGCTCCCCGAGAGCTCCACCGTCCCATCGGGGCGCAGGTTCTGGAAGAAACAGCGCACGATCTTCTCGCGCAGCGTCCCCGAGGCGAGCACCTTGATCTTATTGTGCATGAAATACGCCTTGCGCGCGAAGATCCGCATGAGATTCTGCTGCACGAGCAGCGCAGGCCGCGAGAGCTCCCCGCCCGCGAGCGAGAAAAGCGCGCTCTCCACGGCGAGCACCCGCGCGCGCGTCACCGCCTCGACGTACATATCGTACGGCTGACGGAGCACCTCATACACCTCGCCGAACATCTCGCCCGGCTCCTCGAGCTCCGAGAGGAAGATCTGCCGCCCCACAAACGTATCCTTCTTGATTGCGAGCTTCCCCGTGATGAGGAGATACAGCCCCCGCGGCTCCTCCCCCTCGTGGAACACGATCTCCCCCTTTGCAAGCGTCTGCAGCCGCACGCGGCTCGACGAGAGCAGCGCGTGCACCTCCTCGTCCGTCATCCCGCGCGTCAGCGCGTTCCCCCTCAGTACCTCAAAAACCTCCTGCGCCCTCTGCATACTGTTTCCTCCCTAGCGTTCCCAAACGATTCCCTGTGGCGTCTCCCCTCCGTACAATCCCTGCCCCCACATCCTCTCGCTCTGCGCTCCCAGTGCGAAGCCCTTTCTCTCATTCCTGTCTTTTCATTATACTATAACCGTCCATCTCTGTCATAGCCATTCACACACAACAAAAAGACCGCCGCACGAAATCCGTGTGGCGGTCTCTCATATCATCCTGCCGCAGCAGGCATTATTTCCTGGTGCTCACTGAGGGACTCGAACCCCCGACCCCCTCCATGTGACGGAGATGCTCTACCAACTGAGCTAAGTGAGCTTGTCAACAGGTAGTATTATACTACACACGCGAGGAAAAATCCAGCCTTTTCTCGGATTTATTTTTCCCAGCGCACGCGCTGCGCGATGTCTTCTTTCCCCTTGGGGTCCGGCGCGGCGACGATGCCGCCGAAGGGCATTTGGGCGATGAGTTTCCAGGTGTCTGGGAGGCCAAAGAGTGCCTTGACGCGTTCGTCGATGACGGGGTTGTAGTGCTGGAGGTTCGCGCCGATGCCGCGCTCTCGGAGCGCTGTCCAGAGGGCGAGCTGGAGCATGCCGTTCGCCTGGTTCGCCCAAACGGGGAAGTTCGCGGCGTAGAGCGGGAATTTCTCCTGCAGGGCACTGACGACAGTCTCGTCGTAGAAGTAGAGGATCGTGCCCGCCGCCGCGCGGAAGCCGTCGATCTTCTCGCGCGCGACCTTGCCGCCGAACGCGGCGTCAATCTCGTCCCAGAGGGTGTCCTGCCGCGCGCCGAGCGCAACGACGATGCGGGCGCTCTTCATGTTGAACGCGTCGGGGACGAGCTCTGTCGTCTCCTCGACGAGCGCCTTGAGCTCAGTCTCCGCGATGGGGAGCGTCTTGTTGAGTTGATAGTAGGTGCGCCTTTCGCGAAGGCCTTCAATGATGGACATGGGATTTCCCTCCTTTTTACTATGTAAATCCCCAAGAGCGCAAGCCGCAGGCGCAGCGCGATTGGCTGGATTTACTGTAAGGGCGATGCACAATGTCCACGAAGTGGACGTTTGTGCATGTAGTTTACTGTTCCTGCCGATAGGCAGGGAAAACGGATATGGCGGGGCCGTGCCGCCATGTGATGGGATGACTGCGGGCGCTGCCTCTCAGGCGTGCGCCCCGTGCGCGGCGCCGCGCACGTAGCGGCGCCAGACGAGGAAGCTCAAGAGGAGCAGGATACAGCCTGCGAAGTAGAAGACGGCATGCATGCCGAGCCACGTCGCGACGAGGCCGCCGAGGATCGGGCCCGCCATAGAGCCGACCTGCTGCGCGGAGAAGAGCAGGCCGAAGATACGCCCTTTCATCGCCGCGGGTGAGTTCTGCGCGAGCACGGCGTTGATAGACGGGTGGATGCCGCAGAAGAAGAGGCCGCCGACGAACTGCATGGCGGCAAAGGGCACGAGGGTGCCCGGCACGCCCTGCACGAGCATGGCAAGGCCCGCGAGGAGCAAGGCGGCACACATCGCGCGGAAGAAGCCGCGCCGCTGCCCGTATTTCCCCCAGAAGGGCGCGGCGAGCGCGCCCGCGATGCCGCCGAGGGAGAAGACGAGACCCGCGACGAAGACGAGGTTCGGCAGGTCGCCCGCGAGGTGGGCGATGTAGGTCGTGAGGATCGGCTGGAGGATGAGGATGACCATCTGCACGATGGTGCCGCAGAGGAGCATGTTCCGCAGGAGCGGCATACGCCAGGGGCTCGGGAGCTTCGTCTCGTGGCCGGCTTTCTGCGCCGCCATCGCCTTGACGGAGGCCGGCGGCTCCTTGATGAAGAAGGCGAACGCGAGGAAGTTGATGAAGAGCGCGCCCGCCGCAAGGAAGAACGACATGCGCATGCCGAAGCATTCGGCGAGCACGCCACCTAAGAGCGGGCCCACGACGCCGCCCGCCGTGAGGACGCCCTGCATAACGCCGAGGCAGACGCCGAGCTTGTCCGCGGGGGCGTAGAGCGTCATGATGGCGAGGTCCATGGGCCAGAGCCCCGAGGCGAATCCCTGGAACATGCGCATGGCGGTGAGCTCACCGGGCGTCTGAACGATGCCGCCTAAAAAATAGCTCACGGAGAGCAGGAAGCTCGCGCGCATCGCCATGAGGCGTTTGCCGCGCGTGTCCGCCATCCTGCCCCAGATGGGCGCCATGACGGCGGAGACGGCAAACGTCGAGGAGAAGACGATGCCCGACCAGAGGTTCACGTGCTCAGGCGTGACGCCGAGCTCTGAGGTGAGGTAGAGCGGCAGGAACGGGATGAGCATGGTGTAGCTCGACGACATGAAGAGGATGTTGCAGACGATGATGGCAAAGACGATTTTCCAGTTCAAAGGGCTCCTCCTCTCATCAGTGCAGCGCCCATCGCTGCTTCTCTCATAGCTGCCGCCCGCTGTGCGCGAGCAGCGTGTCGCGCAGTTTCCCCTCGATGGCGACGAGTTCCTGCTCCGCCGCCTGCCGTTTCGCGCGCCCTTCCTGCTGGATTCTCAGGCTGTCCTCGATGGTCGCGATGAGGTCTTCGTTGACTTTCCTGACGGTCGCGATGTCAACGACGCCGCGCTCGTTCTCCGCCGCAGTCTCGAGCGTGTTCGCCTTGAGCAGGGCGGCGTTGCGCTCGAGGAGCTGGTTCGTCGTGTCACTCACGGCGCGCTGCATGTCGAGGACCTGCCGCTGCGAGGAGAGGCCGAGCGCGATGACGAGCTGGTTCTTCCAAAGCGGGATCGTGCTGTAGATCGCGGTCTGCACGCGGTCGATGAGCGCTTTGTCGTTGTTCTGGATGAGGCGGATCTGCGGCGCGGTCTGGATGGCAATCGTGCGGCTGAGCTTCAGGTCGTGCACCTTTTTCTCAAAGCGCTCGACGCTCTGCTCGAAGTCAGAGACCGCCTGCACCGCCATGGGGTCATGTGCCTCTGCGGCCTGCGCGCGCAGTTTCGGCAGGGTCTTCTCACGGAGCTCCGTGAGCTTTTCCTCGCCCGCCGTGATGTAGAGCTGGAGGTCCTTGAAGTAGGCGAGGTTCTTCTCGTAAAGGCCGTCGAAGAGCGCGACGTCTTTCATCATCTTGAGGCGCGCCTGCTCGAGGCCCGCCTCGATGCGGCTGACCTGCGCCGAGAGCTTGTCGTAGCCGGCTTTCTTCTGCTTGATTTTCCGCGTGAGTCCACCGACGAGGGGGATCTTCTCGAGGAGCCCCTTCTCCTGCCCCGCATCGTAGGCGCGCACGCTCGTGACGAGGCTCGTGAGCAGATCGCCAACGGGACCGGCGTCCTTCGTGCGGACTTCGCTCAGGATGTGGTCGGAGAACTCCGCGATCTCCTTCTGCGCGGGCGCGCCGAACGTGAGCGCCGTGCTCGTGTCCGTGAGGTCGATGCCATCTTTGATGGTGTCGACTTTCTGCCGCTCCTCGGGCGTGAGCTGCGCGACCTGCCGCTCGAGCGCGGCGACGGTCTCTGCGGGCGCCTCCGCCGGAGCGGCGGGCGCGGCGGCAGGAGCGTCCTGCTGTTTCGCCTTCATCAAATCCTCGAGATTGAGTTCTGCCATGTTGTTCCTCCAGATTCCTTGGGATGCGCTGATGGATGAATCAGCGCCTAGCGGGGTCGCCGCCCGCGCGGGAGCGGTCCGGCGAAGGGCGCTCCTCAGGGGCGGTAGACCTTCTCATAGAACCGCTCGAGCGGCATGGTCAGGTAGCGGACGCCCTCGCAGAACCCGACGATCGTCGGGATGGCCGTCCCGCAGAAGGCCATGTAGAGGAGCCCCATGCCGATGCGCCCCTGATAGAACTTGTGCGCGCCGAATGTGCCGAGCAGGATGGCGAGCACGCCCATCACGAGGCGCTGACGCCGCACGTCGGAGACGAGCGGCAGCGGGATGACGGCGCGCTCCGCCCAGTCGTGCCGCCGCTCAATGCGCCGCCCGCGGCCGATGCCGGGGCGATGCTGCCAGGGCGCGCCCGCAAGCGTCTGCCGCGCAGCGCCGCTCCCCCGCCAGCCCGGTGCGTCTGCCTCCGATGCGCCGGGCACGCCGGTGCCCGGCGTGCCCGCGACCTGCGCGTCGTCCTGCCTGCCTGCGTCCGACGCGTCCTGTACGCCTGCGCTCGGCACCTCTGCGCCGCGTGCACCCGCGTCCGGTGCGCCGGTTCCCGCAGGGGCGGTCTCCGCCTGCGCGTCCGGCTCCTTCACGCGCTCGATGCCCTCGGCGTCGAGCGTCTGCTCCATGACGCGGAGCTCGGCATCGACGTCGAGGAGCTTCTCCGTGAGCAGCTTCTCGAACGCGGCCGTGTAGGCCTGCTCAAAGCTCGCGATCATCTCGCGGATGCTCTGCTTCGTCTCCTCGACCTGCGCTGTCCTGAGCTCCGTGCGCTCGAGCTCCTGATACTCCGCGGCGAGCTTCGCCGCGCGGTCCTGGTAGTAGTCGATGAACTTCCGCGCGAGCATGATCTTCTGCGGATGCTGCCCGAGGTAGTCCATGATGCGCGCGCTCAGAGGCTGGAGCCGTGCGAGGGACGCCGCGAGCCGTTCGTCGCGGACCGCGGTGCGCGCGTGCTCGACGGCAAGATAGTCGCGCTGCGCCTTCTCGTAGAGCTCCTCGAGGAGCGCCTGCTCCTCCTGTGGGATCTCGCCGAGCTGCGCGGCGGAGAGCCGCGTGATCTTCTCCCGCTGACGGCGCGGCCGCTTCGCGAGCGCGATGCCCACGACAGCGAGCGCCACCAGCGCCACCATGCCTGCGATCTGCCATCCACTCATGCTATCGTCCTTCCCTGCCGCTGAGGCCAATTTCCTTTTCTCCCATTCTAGCACAAAACGAAGGGAATTTGTGTGAGCGGCGCACGGCTTGAGAAATTTCGCCCATCGAAATCTGCAGACGCGGAAAAAGCCAGTCATCGATCAAGCGGCAAAGGAAAGGAATCACGCGAAAATAGCTTCATCCGCTCCTCGTCGCGCATAAGCTCGCAGAGACCATCCCTGAGAAACCGCGCAGCAAGAATCAACGCTACTACACCATCACAGGAAATACACAAAAGGCTGTGCATAACCAGGGCGTTTGAGCGCCGCTGTTATGCACAGCCTTTTTTACTTATGCACAGTTACGCACAGTTTGTGGATAATCCTGTGGATAACTGCCTCTTTGTCCACAATTTTCTCAATAAATGGAGCGGTAGATCTCCTCGATGGCCGCCTGCGTGACTTCGCGCGGGTTGCCGGGGGTGCAGGCATCCGCCATCGCCGACTGGGCGAGGAAGGGGATGTCCTCCTGCTTGACGCCGAGCTCCGAGAGGCGGCGCGGGATGCCGACGTCGTCCGCGAGCTTTTGCACCGCGTCGATGGCAGCCTGCTGGTACTCTGCCTGCGTCATGTCCGCCGTGCCGCTCACGCCCATCGCTGCGGCGATCGCGCGGTAGCGCTCACCCGTCGCCGGCGCGTTGTATTTCAGCACGGGCGCGAGCAGGATGGCACAGGCCATGCCGTGCGGGATGTCGTAGACCGCGGAGAGCGGATGCGCCATCGAGTGGTCGATGCCGAGGCCGACGTTCGAGAAGCCCATGCCCGCGATGTACTGGCCGAGCGCCATGTTGCCGCGCGCCGTCTTATCGCCCTTGACCGAGGAGCGCAGGTTCTTCGCGATGATCTCGATCGCCTTGATGTGCATCATGTCCGTGAGCTCCCAGGCGCCTTTCGTGATGTAGCCTTCGATGGCGTGCACGAGCGCGTCCATGCCCGTCGAGGCGCAGAGCTTCGGCGGCATCGAGGCGACCATGTCGGCGTCGACGATGGCGACGACGGGGATGTCGTGCGGATCGGCGCAGACGAATTTGCGATGGCGCTCCGTGTCCGTGATGACGTAGTTGATCGTGACCTCGGCCGCCGTGCCGCTCGTCGTCGAGACGGCGATAATCGGCAGCGCCTTGTGCTTCGTCGGCGAGGCGCCCTCGAGGCTGCGCACGTCGGCGAACTCCGGGTTCGTCATGATGATGGCGATCGCCTTGCTCGTATCGATCGCCGAGCCACCGCCGATGGCGACGAGGATGTCCGCGCCCGCCGCCTTGCACGCCGCGACGCCCTCCTGCACGTTCTCGATCGTCGGGTTCGGCTTGATCTTGTCGTAAACCTCGAAGTCCACGCCCGCTTCCTCGAGGAGCTGCGTGACCTTCGTCGCGACCTGCGCCTTCATGAGCGCGTTGTCCGTGACGACGAGCACTTTTTTCGCACCGCGTCCGCGCACCTCCGGCACGATCTCGCGGATGGCACCCGCACCAAAATAAGATGTTTCATTGAGGATAATCCTGTTTGCCATGAAAAATTCCTCCTTTTTTCATCTTTCTTCTCTTTCACTATAGAGTTTTCAGTATTTTTTGTCAAGTATTTCCTATTGTTTCCGCTTCCTGGCACGAGCACACCGGGCGCTAGGCGCAAGCATTCCCGTCATAGCCCGCAGGCAACGCCCGCACAGCAAAAAGGCACAGCCCCTGCCGCCATCGGCAGGACCTGTGCCTCGTTTACTCTTCTGCTGCTCAGTGCAGCTGCTTCTTGCGCTTCGCGGCGCACGCCGGGCAGACCCCGTAGAAATAGATCTGCCGCCCCGTGATGTCATAGCCCGTCGCAATCTCCGCCTGCGAAAGCAGGGCGGTGTCGTTCAGCACGGGCACGTCATCCACGCGCCCGCAGGAGACGCAGCGCACGTGCGGATGGCTCTCCACCGTCGCATCGTAGCGGAAGGACTCCTCGCCGACATTGAGCTCCTGCGCGAGACCGACCTCGCAGAGGATGTCGAGCGTCTTGTAGACCGTCGCGAGGCTCATCGTCGGATAGTGCGGCACGAGCTCCCGGTAGAGCATGTCCGCATTCGGATGTGCCGTCGTATGCGAGAGCGCCTCGTAGACTGCGAGTCTCTGCGGTGTCGCTTTGAATCCCTTGCTGCGCAGCAGCGTCGTCACCTCGGCTCCCGTCATCATAATTTCACCTTCTATTCCAAAATAATCATTATTTGTTAGGAATAGTATAGCGAACTGCGCTCAAAATGTCAAGGGGGGAACGAGGTATCCCGTACGAAATTTCAAAAGAAAAACTCCCCGGGTGCGATCGGTGCCCTCGGGAAGTTGGGGGATAAGGATGTTCGACTGCGCTTCGCGCATCGAACGAAGCGGCTCACGCACTCTTACGCGTCGCTGCGCTCCTTCAAGCGTGGTTCGCTGCTTATTATGCAAAGAGTTCCGTCGAGAGGTAGCGGTCGCCCGTGTCGGGGAGCAGGGCGACGATGTTCTTGCCTGCAAACTCCGGACGCTTCGCGAGCTCGATGGCCGCTGCGAGCGCCGCGCCGGAGGAGATGCCGACGAGCACGCCCTCGACGTGGGAGAACTGGCGCCCGTACTTGAACGCGTCCTCGTTCGCGACGGCGATGACCTCATCGTAGACCTTCGTGTCGAGCGTCTCCGGCACGAAGCCCGCGCCGATGCCCTGGATCTTGTGCGGGCCCGCCTGCCCCTTGGACAGCACGGGGCTCGTCGCCGGCTCAACGGCGACGACGTGGACGCCCGCGTCCTGCTTCTTGAGGTAGCGGCCGACGCCCGTCAGCGTGCCGCCCGTGCCGACGCCCGCGATGAACGCTGCGACTTTTCCATCAGCGTCCTCCCAAATCTCCGGCCCCGTCGTCGCCTCGTGCGCCGCGGGGTTCGCCTGGTTCGTGAACTGCGAGGGGATGAAGGAATGCGGCGTCTCTTTCGCTAGTTCCTCCGCCTTGGCGATCGCGCCCTTCATGCCCTTGCTGCCGTCCGTGAGGACGATCTCAGCGCCATACGCCTTCAGGAGGTTGCGGCGCTCGACGCTCATCGTCTCCGGCATCGTGAGGATGGCACGATAGCCGCGCGACGCGGCGACGGAGGCGAGGCCGATGCCCGTGTTGCCAGACGTCGGCTCGATGATGACGCTGCCGGGCTTGAGTTTCCCCTCCTGCTCCGCCTGGTCGATCATCGCCTTGGCGATGCGGTCCTTGACCGAGCCCGCCGGGT
The DNA here is from genome assembly GCA_902763085.1 of Dongibacter bovis. Lineage (GTDB taxonomy): Bacteria > Bacillota > Negativicutes > Selenomonadales > Selenomonadaceae > Selenomonas_C. The sequence continues at coordinate 1,483 of CACWQW010000012.1, read as the reverse complement.
TGAAATACTCCAGCTTGACGAGGATGTTCGCCTTGAGCCCGTTCGCCTTGATGAAATTGTTGGCCTTGAGCAGCGGCGTGTGACCGATGAGCTCCGTGACGTTGTTATAGATCTTTCCCATGAGAGATTCCTCCTTATCCGTAGGCGAATGCCTCCGCTGTGTTAATTGCATATATGATTAATATGTTTACATCATAGCGCAGCAACCTCCACTTGTCAACCCCTGAAAAAAGAAACGCACTCAAGGGATTTGCCGCGGGGAATTGACAAGCACCGCTTCCTTCTGTATCATAACTATATGTCATATATATACGCTAGGAGATGGAGGAAACCTCATGAAAATTTCTGCCAAAGGACGCTATGGATTGGCAGCGATGACCTATCTCGCCCGCAACTACGCCGCCGGCGCGCCCGTCACGATCATCTCGATCTCGGAGAAGCTCGGCATCTCGAAAATCTATCTCGAGCAGGTCTTCTCCCTGCTCAAGCGCGCGCGGCTCGTAAACTCCATCAAGGGTTCGCAGGGCGGCTACCAGCTCTCCCGCGCGCCGCGAGAGATCAATGCCTACGACATCCTCTCCGCCATCGAGCTCTCGCTCATGGAGAAAGCCGCGCCCGCCGCGCCGGAGAAGATGCCCGAGCTCGACCGCGCCCTCGACGCGCGCGTCTACACGCCGCTCGACAACGCCATCAAAAAGAGCCTCGAGAGCGTCACGCTCGACACCATCCTCACGGCCATCGACGAAGAAAAGGACGCCGCGAGCCTCATGTATTTCATCTGATCCCACGCCTTCCTGCGCGAAGAGCGGGCAGCCTCACCGTGCTGCCCGCTCTTCGCGTATAAAAACATATCTTTATGGCAAAAAAACGCGTATTTTGAGAAAAACAGCCTCTCTGCGGCCTTGTTCCCAAGCCATATCCCTGCAAAAGGATTTTTATCCCTCCTCTGTACTTAACAAATCAACTGCTTTCCTGTATAATTGGAAAAAGTCAGCAGATGGATACCATATCTGCTCACGCCCAGCGGCAGATGACACAATGATGTTTGGAGGTGTTTTCCATGCTGGTTGATCACATCCGCGTCGTAATCGAGAACGGGACCTTTTCTGCGGAAGATGCCGCATTCTATATTCAGGAACTCAAGAAATCATTGAAAAGTCTCACCCTGAAAAAAGTTTCGATGTCCCGCACCGACGCGTATCTCGATCTTCGTTATTCCTTTAACGAAATTCCGTTGGAGAGAATCCGCAGGATCCCACTGAAGAAACTGCGTGAGGAGCGTGCCGTCGGCAATTGATGTTTCGCTTCGGCCGAACACGTTCCTGAAGAAAGGGGCTGTTGCATGAGTGAGAAATCACTTATGCACAGCCCCTTGGATTTTTTAATCTGACGATATCTTAATTTAAGAGCAAAATACAGGAATTTTGAGCGCAAGACACTAGACGGTCTGAAAATTGTCTTTGTTTCTTGCGCTCTTTGATTT